>JANXER010000010.1 GCA_025057955.1 Candidatus Methanomethylicaceae archaeon
TTAGATTTCGTGCTCCTCAAATAAACTGTATTTCAAAAGTGGATCTCCTTTCAGAGGAAGAACTTAGAAAAGCTAGTAAATGGATAGAGGAACCAATAATGCTCAAAGAGGCATTTCTATCTGAGTCTTCTAACTTAAGAAGAGAAATTTCTGAGAGAGTTTTTGAGGCATTGATGGAAATGGGAGGATTAGGAGAATTTATATTTATCTCATCCTATAGTGGACAAGGAATGGATAATCTCTATGCTCAAATACAGCGAATCCACACTGGAGGAATCAATATTTGAGAAATGAAATACAAGATATAGTTAAACAAATCAAAAATTTGGAAAATGTTATTAGCACTAGCTATTCAAAAATGGATGAATTAAGAAATAGGAAAAAAGAACTAATTGAGAAGTTAAAATCCATTAGGGAGAAAATAGAAGAATTCAAAAAAAATAGAGATGAAACAAATAAGAACATTGTTGAAAAGAAGAAAATAAGAGAAGAACTTAATAGTAAGCGCAAGGAGGTAAGTCAAAAAATAAAAGAATTGATATTGAACAAAAAAGAGCTTTTAAAATTAGTAAAAGAGAGTGAAAGCAAACTCTTAAATCAATTGAAGGAATTGGATTGGAAACAACAAACAATGTCTTTATCTCTTGAAGAAGAGAAGAGACTTCTTCAGAAGAGAAATGAAATAGAAAGAAAATTATTAATTTATAAACAAATAAGAGAATTAGAGCAAAAGAGTTTATCATTAAAAGAGTTAATGGAAGATTTAAGAAATAAGGCAAATTCCATACATAATGAAATAGTTATGCTGGCTGAAAATTCGAGAAAAAATCATGAAAATATATTGAAATTGATTGAGGAAAGAAAATTAATAAAACATGAATTGAATAAAATTAATGAAGAAATAGAATCTCTGAAGAATACCATAAATAATCATAAGAAAGAATTAAGAGAATTGAATTCTAACTACAAAAAAATTATGGAAAAATTTATGGAAAGAAAATTAGAAGAATTAGCTGAAGAAACAAAGAAAATATTTAAAACAAGAATGGAATTAGCAAAAAGAGCAGAGGAGAAAATAAAAAATGGAGAGAGACTTACTTTCGAGGAATTTATGGCAATGTTATCCCTCAAGAAGGAGAGTTCTAGTATGGAATGAAACAATATTTAAATTTTTCCATAATAGTTTTAAACATAGTATAGATATTATTCAGATATAATGAAAAATAGAATACTTATACTTGGCGTAGATAAAGATGATGATATAGGTAGAATTACTGGAATATCCACACCTATAGTTGGAAAGGATGCAGTTCTATCAGCTGCAATTCAATTTGCCATGAAAAGTCCAGAGGATTCTGATGCAAATTCTATATTTGCAGCACTTAGTATTTATGATACACTAGTAAAGGAAGGACAAATGTGTGAAATAGCTATAATAACTGGCTTACCAGGAGGAGGTTACAAATCTGATTTAAAAATTTCATCAGAACTTGATGAAATATTGAAATATTTTAAGGCAGATGGTGTAATATTTGTAAGTGATGGTGTAAGCGATGAGCAAGTTATTCCTATAGTACAATCAAAGGTACCAATAATATCAATAAAACGTATTTTTGTTCAGCAAGAAAGAAGTGTTGAAGAAACTTATGTTCTACTATATAGATACTTTAAGAAACTGACTGATCCTGAATATTCAAAAATAGCACTAGGAGTGCCAGGAGTTGCCATTTTTGCTATTATTGTGCTCTATTTACTTAATCTTCTAAGCTATGTTGTGATTTTATTAGGGCTTATTTTTAGTTCAATTCTTATTATAAAGGGCTTCAGCATAGATAGAATGATAAAATCAGCATGGTCTGAGTCGCCGATAAAGCTTATAACTTCTATTATAGGAGTAATCATATCAGTCATTGCAATATATCGAGGGGCAGGAATTGCTATAATAGAGATACCAATTTCGGGAGAGACCCTGAATTTATTTGCAGCATCCATGCTATCTAATACCATAGATTTATTGGCTCTAGGCATTGGAGTTTATGTTGTAGGAAGATTAGTTGTTAAATACCTTGATGAAGATCCAAAGATATGGCATGAAATGGTTTCAATAGTAGTATTGATATTTATAAGACAAATAGTCATGGAAGCATCTCTAATAATAAAAGATCCAAAGGTTAGCCTAATACCATTTCTATTGGCATCCGGACTTGGAGTATTAGTATGTGGTTTTCTTGTAATAGTATTCTCAATTAAGCCTCTCTTCTTCAGGAAGAAGATAAAAAAGGATTAAGTTATTACGTTTGTAAGATTAAACTCTCTCACCATTTCCAATGCTCTTTTCCATTCTAATGCTGTTAATCTTCTATTAATTTCAGGTAGCTCTCTTGCCCTCCAATGTGGAGTATATTGATCCATTAAGTTGACTCTAGTATCAGGACTAAGTTCCTTAGCTATAAATTCTAAGATTTTTGCTAAGCAGCAATCAAGATGATTTGGTAATACTAAGACTCTTATGAGAAGCTCTCCATATTGTTTGGCTAATTTAAGATTTCTAGTTATAACTTCCATATAACGAGGAGCATCTGAAATTTTCTTTGCACACTCATCATTTCCATATTTAAAGTCTATTTTATAAATATCCACTACACCCCTAAGAAGTTCTGCAGCCTCTATGGTATAATATCCATTTGTGTTAAAGAATACTGGCATATTTTCCTTTTCATATAATAAAACTCTGAGCCAAAATGGAATATGAGGTATTGGATCGCCTCCAACCCAATTTTGATTTCTACAGCCTCTTCTCCTTGCATCATCTATCAATAGAGCTAACTCCTTCTCTGTATAATATTCACCTTTTTCAAATTGTTGGCTTATGGTCCAGTTCTGACAGTGAAGACACTTAAAGTTACATCCCAAGCTAATTCGGCCGGTCTACTCGACCGCATACCGTAAAGCTTGGGACTATTTCCGGTTCCTCTCCCACATGATCAAAGTAAGATGAAACAAACATTTCCTTTCCAACTTTACAATATCCAAGATTTCCTCTACTTCTATCTTTTTTACATCTATGCTCACATAAGATGCAGCTTTCTAGGAGCTTATCAGCAATAGCAGACTTTAGATGAAGAAGTGAGAAATTGGGAAGTTCAGAAGGTTTGATTTTTCCATAATCCAACAGCCTTTCCAGCCTTTGATATTCATCCATTGCTTTTTTATGAATTTCCCAGAGCTCCTTCAAATTCTCAGTAGGAATTTCCTCTATACCAATCATTCTAGCAATTTTGAATTTTGCAAGCTTCCTATTCTTTACAATATCCACATATCTAGGCAGTGCTTTCAATACACCTGGATCTTCTAAAGCAGATGCTGCATCAGGACGATAGAAAAACCACATGCTCATCCCCCCTAAATAATAATATTTATCTCATAATCACAATATGCACATCTCTTCCCCTTAAGCTTAATATCCAATATTTCAAAACCAATTCTTCTTATTATTATATTACCACAACTCGGACAGTATGTATGTTCATATTCATGCCCAGGAACATTTCCTAAGTATACATATTTCAACCCATGTTGTTTAGCAATCTTCCAAAATTCCTCTAAAAGCTTCACTGAAGGTGATGGGCTTTTATACATATAGCTTGGAAAGTATCTCAATATATGAATGGGAACGGAATCTCCAAGTTCATCAACTATCCACTTCATCAATCTAATGAAGGCCTCTTTCGAATCCCCTCCTCCAGTTACTATTAAGTTAGTTATTTCAATAAAAATTGATTTATGCTTCATTTCAATTAGCGCTTGATATATTGGCTCAGTATCATAAACCTTACAAAATTTTCTATAGAATTCTGGATCTCCACTTCCCTTGAAGTCCACAGTAGCTGCATCCAAATATCCATTTATCAACTCTATGGCTTCAGGTGTCATATAGCCATTTGTTACAAAAGTATTGTATATTCCCTCTCTATGGGCTAATTTAGCAGTATCGTAAGCATATTCAAAGAAAATTGTAGGCTCAGTATAAGTATAGCTTATGCATTTACATCCATAGATTTTAGCCATTTCAACTATTTTTTCAGGTGATAAATCCTCTCCTTTAACTTCTCTATCTTGGCTTATACACCAATTGTCACAGAAAATGCATCTAAAATTACATCCCACAGTAGCTAAGGAGAATGCTAAAGATCCTGGGTGAAAGTGAAAAAGGGGCTTTTTCTCTATTGGATCAATGGCATAAGATATGGCTTTACCATAGACCAATGTATAAAGAATTCCATTCCTATTTTCCCTAACACCACATAATCCTCTTTTACCCGAGTTTATGGTACATCTGAAACCACATAGTTTACACTTTACGGCAGAGTTTAATTTATCGTAGAGCAAGGCTTCCAACATTAGCCACCTTTCAAAAATCCCTAAAGATTTATTTAAATAAAGAAAATATTTAATTTTTGATGGTGAAATAATGATAGTATTCTATGGCCCTTATTCATCAAAACTTGGAGAGAAAATGGCCAAACAACTTAATGCTAAAAGTATGGGAATAGAGCATAAAATTTTTCCTGATGGTGAATCTTACATAAGAGTTCCCATAAATGTAAAAGGGGAGAACGTGCTATTAATACAATCCACATATCCAAATCAAGATAAGAGAATTATTGAGCTTCTACTTATGATAGATGCTCTCAAGGATCTTGGAGCAGAGAAAGTGAAGGTGATTGTTCCATACATGGCTTATGCTAGACAAGATGCTAGATTTAGAGAAGGAGAAGCTATAAGCATAAGAACAATATTAAAATTAATAGAAGCTGCAGGAGCAGATGAATTTTTTACTGTAGATATTCATAAGGAGTTCTCCCTTGATATCTTAAAGATAAAAGCAAAGAATATAATGGCAGTAAATGCCATAGCAGAATTCTTAAGAAATATGGATTTGAAATCTCCATTTATTCTATCTCCAGATAGAGGAGGATTGGAAAGAGCAAGGATTCTTGGAGAAAAATTGGGATTAGAGTTCGGATACTTTGAAAAAACTAGAGATAGAATTAGTGGTGCAATCACCATGAGGGGGGAAAAAATTGAATTTAATGGTAGAGATGTAGTAATAGTAGATGATGTTATAAGCACAGGAGGAACAATAGCAACAGCTTGTAGAATTGCTAAGGAGGGAAGGGCAGGAAAGGTTATAGCGATATGCACTCATGCACTTCTCATTAATAATGCTGTGGAGAAAATGAGATTGGCTGGAGTTGATGATATAATTGCAACAGATACTGTGGAAGGAGAATTTAGTAAAATTACAGTGGCCCATCTTCTAGCAAGGGAAGTGCAGTGATAGCAATATTACTATCTGGAGAGCATCCATCAATTCCATATTCTGAAGTTCGCGCCATATTGAATGGTGAAAACATTAAATTTATTGAAGTAAATAAATTCAATCAATTAATGATAATTGAGGCAGATGAGATAGTATGTGAAGTGCTTAGAAGAAGAGGAGCATATATTATTGAGGGGGGCAAGTTAATATTACATTCTGAGCCTTCCATTGAATCTATAATAAAAGAAGGTCAAAAAATTGATTGGAGTTTTTTAAAAGGAAAAAGTTTTGGTGTAAGAATTGCTAGAATTAAAGGATTTTGGAGGGAAATATCTTCAATGGAAATAGAGAGAATATTAGGAGATATCATAAAAAAATCCTCAGATTCTAAAGTTAACTTAAGAGATCCAGATGTTTGGATAAAAGGAGTAATAACCGATGGTGGTATTTTTCTTTATGAGTGTAATTTTGAAGTGGATAGAAAATCCTTCTATAGAAGAAGGCCCAGAAAGAGGCCTTTTTTCCATCCAGGAGTTTTAGATGTAAAGCTTTCAAGAGCTTTTGTTAATTTATGTAGAATTAAAGAGGGTGAGAAGTTCCTAGATCCTTTTTGTGGAACTGGAGGATTTCTAATTGAGGCGGCAATGATGGGATTTGAAGTATATGGAATTGATTTAGATAGAAGAATGGTACTAGGAGCCAGAAGGAACTTAGACTACTATGGATTAAAAGCTGAGTTAATATTAGGAGATGCTAAGCATTTACCAATAAGTGAAATTGATGGAATTGCCACAGATCCTCCATATGGTAGGGGAACTTCCACCAAAGGAAGGGATGTAAAAACAATATTGAGTGAATTTCTAGAGGAGGCTCATGAAGTATTAAAAAGTGGTAGGTACATTTGCATTGCTGCACCAAGGGAGTTGAAACTTCAAGAATTAGCAAAATTAAAAGGTTATAAAATTGAAGAAAGTCATGAAATGAGAGTTCATAAGTCGCTTACTAGATCTATAGTAGTGGTGAAAAAACTTGAATGTTAAAGTCATAATTCTTGGCTCTGCAGGCGGACTTCCTACTCCAGATAGAAGTTTACCAGCAATACTTATTGATTATAATGGAGAGCTAGTACTAATGGATTGTGGCGAAGGAGCTCAGAGACAAATAATGAAGGCAGGATATAGTTTATGTCGGAGGATGAAGGTATTAATAACACATCTCCATGGCGATCATGTATTTGGGTTGCCAGGAATGATACAGAGCATGAATTTGCTTAATAGAATTCATCCACTTGAAGTATACGGACCAAAGGGATTAAAGGAGTTTATAAATAAAGTTGTTGAAATTGCTAAATGTGAGCCAAAATTTGAGCTTATTGTAAGAGAAATATCAGAGGGGGATGTTCTTTCCTCAAGACATATTAAAATTAATGGGATTTTAACAGAACATTCTAGGGAGAACTTAGCATATAGCATAATTATTGGCAGTAGTCTTGGTAAATTCATACCAGAAAAAGCAAAAGAGCTTGGTGTACCAGAAGGCCCTCTTTGGGGGATTTTAAAATCTGGAAAGGCAATAACCCTTGAAAATGGTAGAATTATAGAACCTAAGGAAGTTCTTGGAGAGCCAATTCCTGGAATTAAGATAGTTTATACGGGGGATACAAGATATTGTGAGCGATTAATAGATTTTGCTAAAGAGGCAGATCTTCTCATACATGAAGCTACATTTGCATCAGATCTTTCTGAGAGAGCCTATGAAGAGGGACATTCTACAGCTGAGGATGCTGCAAAAATAGCTAAAGCAGCAAAGGTGAAGAAATTAATAATGACACATATAAGTAGTAGATATAGAGATTCAAAGACTTTAGAGGAAGAAGCAAGAAAAATTTTTGAAAACTCAGAATTTGCAGAAGATTTTAGAACTTATGATTTAAAAAGCTGAATTGCTCTTTCATAGGATACTATTGCATCATTCAAACTAGTATTTTCTACAACTGCATATATTCTATCTAGGGATATGTTTGATTTTATAAAATTCCAATCCACATTTCCATCACCTATTATTCTATGTTCATCTTCGATTCCATAATTATCATGAAGATGTAGATGGATGATTTTATCCTTAAGTTCAGTTATAAATTTCTTAATTTGGGAAGAAGTATTTGCATGACCTATATCCAAAACAATGTATGGAGAGAATCCATTTTCTATGAGCTCAGAAAATTCCTCTGAATTTTGCATGAAACAACGAGTTCCTGCTGGCATATTTTCTATTGCAACTTTAAGTCCTAAGTTCTCTCCATAATTTAAAATTCTTCTCAATGATTCCATATTGAGATGTTTGTTGAGATTGGGCACTAAGTTCTCCAATGGTGTTCTCAAACCTGGATGAATGACAAATACTTCAGCATCAATAGCTCTAGCTCTTTCCATAGAATTCATAATTATCTTAATGGAAGTATTTCTTATTGTATCATTAGAAGCAGCTATATTCAGATCTAAAATAGGAGCATGTACAGTATATCTTATGTTTGATGTATTTTTGATTTCATTCAAAGTTTTAATTCTATTCTTAGTAAGCTTATCCTTCCATTCATCCAATAGTTCTAGAAGCTCAATTCTCAAGGAAATTAATTCATTTATTACTTTGAAGGTTTTTCCAACTGTGCATAAGGTCGATATTCCGATGGGCATAGCTCATCAACAGGCACTCCGCCTATAGTCCTTGTAGCAAGCCAATCTATTAATTCTTTTACATTTTCAGTCCATATATGAAAAGTTATTGGACCTAATGGAGATTCACCTTCTGGTTTACAAAAGCTTATGTGTCCTACGTAGGCCACTTGTCTATTCAAATGAAAAGTTATTGTTTGACCTTCTACTCCTTGCATTATTATTCTCCTTGCAGCATCTAATATGCGCTCTCTTCTTAATAGCTCCCTTAATCTTATGAGTAGAGATTCATCACCCTCTTGAATAATATATTCGAAGTTTCCTTCATGCTCCTTTCTATAATTCTCAAAACCAGTTAAATTTACAATAGCTCTCATAAGCTTAGATTCATCTTCAGTAGGATTGAGTTTGGCTCGAACAATTACTTTTACCTTCAATGAATTCCCTCCTAAAAAAATCCCTTACTTTTTCTACTAATTCTTCTATAGTTCCTTCATTAATAAACATAATATCAGCTAAGGCTATAACAGAGCCTATTCCTATTCTTATCTCTCTCATATCTCTTATAATGAATTCCTCTAGATTCTTTGGATCATCTGGTCTACCTCTTTTAAGTAAACGCTTGAATCTCGTTAAAGGAGATGCATGAACTGCAATTAAGCAGACTTCAGCCTTACTTTTGAAAAAATCCAGCTCTTCCAAGCTTCTAATGCCCTCTATAATAGCAACCTCATCAGACAATTTTTCAATACATCTTTTTGCAATTGCTTCAGGACCTTCTTCTCTCCTAAGAGCTAACATTAATTCTCCTAGAGATTCTGGAGATTCACTAATGCCTCTCCTCCTCGCTTCTTCTCTTATCACATCTCCCATAGCTATTACCTTTAGACCAATGGATTCTGCAACACTAGCGATTATGGATTTTCCAGCACCAGGCATTCCCGTGATGCAGAAAAGTTTCATGAGAGAGATTATTTACTAGCATGCATATAACCATATCTGGTGATATTATGGATCTAGTGAGATCCTTCATTGCCATTGAGATTGAGGAAGATGTTAAAAATAGAATAATGGAATTTGAAAAAAGACTGAAGGAGTGCCGTTCAGAAATAAAACCTGTTGAAAAGGAAAATCTTCATTTAACTATAAAGTTCCTTGGTGAAATAAGCATTAAACTTTTAGATGAAGTCTATGAAAAAATGGAAGAAATAAAAGAGGAGAAATTTACAATAGGTATAAGAGGCGTAGGTGTATTTCCAAGTGAAAAATTTATACGTGTTATATGGGTTGGAGTGGAAGAAGGAAAGGAAAAAATTTTGAAGATTCAAAAGAAATTGGATGAAAGTCTAGCGAAAGTAGGCTTCATTAAGGAAAGAGATTTCGTTCCACATATAACTGTAGCAAGGGTGAAATCCTTAGGAGATAGAAATGAAATTCTAAACATATTAAATGAATTCAAAGAAAAAGATTTTGGGAGGTCAATAGTGGATAGAATTGTTTTAAAAAGAAGCCTATTAACCCCAAAGGGCCCAATCTATTCAAATATAAAAGAGGTGCTCTTTAAGTAATGAAGGAAGTTCTAGAAGAAGTTCTAAATAAAATTAAACCAAAAAACGAGGACTTTATAGAAATAATAAAGTTATTTGAGAATATAAAAAACAGAATTGTTCAAAAAGCCAAAGAGTTGGGTGTAAATGTTAGAGTTGAACTGGAAGGTTCAGTAGCAAAGGGCACTTGGCTCTCTACAGATAAAGACATAGATATATTCATAGTATTTCCCTGGGGAACAAAAGTGGAATTTGCTAAGGAAGTTGGCTTAGAGCTTGCAAAATATGGTGTTGGAGAGGGATGGAGATTAGGATATGCTGAACATCCTTACATTGAAGTGAAAATAAATGGATATGATGTAGAAATTGTACCAAGCATTGAGATGAAGGAAGGAGAAAGGCCTATAACAGCTGTGGATAGAACGCCTTTGCATACAATTTTTATAAAGAATAAATTGAGTGAAAAAATGAAGGATGAAGTTAGACTCTTAAAACAATTTGCTAAAGGTATAGGTGTTTATGGAGCAGAGCTAAAGGTTGAAGGATTTTCAGGATATCTTTGTGAGCTTCTAATATTAAATTATGGAAGCTTTGAAGAAGTCATAAGAAGCGCTTCAAAATGGAAACCAAAGACAGTAATAGACTATATGAAGCACTATGATAATGAAGATTTATGTAAACAAATATTCGATGATCCATTAATAGTGATAGATCCAATTGATATGAGAAGAAATGTAGCTGCAGCTTTATCTTTACAGTCTTTTTCAACTTTCGTAGCTGCTTCTAAGTATTTTCTTAAAAAACCGAGCATTGAATTTTTCTTTCCTAGGGAGGAAAGGCCAAAACCAGAGGATATTTTTAGAGAGTTGAAGAAGAAAGAATCTAACATAGTTGCAATAAAAATCAATTGTCCGAAGATTTCACCTGACATCCTTTGGGGGGAAATTAATAGAAGTTTAAATAAGTGTGTAAAATTATTAGAAAACTATGATTTTCAAGTAATAGACTCAATGGCTTGGAGTGATGAAGAAAGTTGTATTTTTTTAATTATAGAATTGGAAAAGGATAGCCTCAGATGTGGGAAGGTTCATGAGGGGCCAAAAATATGGTGGGATGAGAATGTAGAAAAGTTCTTGAATAAGCATTTAAAAAGCGCTCTTGCCGGCCCTTATATAAAAGGAGAAAGATGGTATGTGGAAATTGAAAGAAAGTATACAAGAGTAAAAGAGCTTTTGATTAATGAGTTTGGAAAGCTTAAATTGAGCAAAGATATAATGAATAAAGTAAGGGAAGGTTTTTCAATTTATTTAAATGAAGAGATGGAAAAAGAGCTCTTGGAAAATCCAGAATTGGCAAAGAAGCTGTTTAGATTCATAAGGAAGAAAGAACCATGGCTGAATTGATACCTATTGAGGATGAAAAAGCAAAGCTAGTATTATCCTATCCTAGATTTGATGGTAAGCTTTATTTAAGAAACATTAGAGCTCTAAAAGAGATTGGTATAGATGTTCTATTATCTGAAGGAAGAGTGGATATAGGAAAGTTCAAAGTTGTAGGCAAGGGCTGTGTTGGTATAGTTTTATTGGGAATTTTAAATGGTGAAAAAGTTGCAATTAAAGTATTGAGAAGTGATGCAAATAGAACCTCATTAGAGGGAGAAGGAGCCATCCTTAAACTTGTAAATGAGGCTGGAATAGGCCCAAAGCTCATTTCAGTCAAAGATACAGTAATTGTCATGGAATATATAGAAGGAGAGTTTCTACCAAATTGGCTTAGAAACGAAAAGAATTCTGAAAAAATAATTAAAATAATAAGAGAAATCTTGGAACAGTGTTATAAATTGGATGTTATGGGAATAGATCATGGGGAGCTCTCTAACCCTAAAGAGCATATAATAGTGAAAAATGAGAGGGTTGTAATAATAGATTTTGAAACAGCTAGCCTTCATAGGAAGTGTAGAAATTTATCCTCAATAATAAGCTACCTCTTCTTCAATAAGGAAAATGCGGAAATCCTAAAGAAGATTATAAAATGGGATGGTGAGATATTGCTTAAATTGATTAAAGAATATAAAAGTTCTTTTACGGCATATCTTAAAATCCTAAATGAAATTGAAAAATTTTAATTAATTAAAGATTATAAGTTGAATCGTGGCTAATTGGGAGGATTACTTAGAGTTTCTGAATAATGGACCATATTCCATAAAGATTTTAATATCCGATCTTGTTCCAAAGGAGAGGATAGAATTTAATCAAAGGATAAGAGTAACCAAAATAAATTATGAACTATATCCATTTCAGCAAAGAATTTTGAATAAGATAAAGGATGACACATTTATTGTAGGATTGCCTACGGGATTGGGGAAAACCTATATTGCAGGAGCTTTTCTTTTGAGAGAAACCATTAATGATTCAAAGAGGATTCTTTTTCTCACTCCATCTATACCATTAGGAGTTCAACAAACTTTATTTGCTCGCAAAATGCTCAATGTAAATTCGGCATATTTCATATCAGGAAACATACCACCAGAAAAAAGAAGAATTCTAAAAGTTTGGAATGCAGGATTCATTATAACAACTCCCCAAACCTTCTATAACGACTTTTTGCTAGAATATGAGAGTGAAATAAAGCTAGCTAAATCTTTAGATAATACATTGGAAGTTCTGAAGAATGTTTTGAATTTCAAATTCCCTTTTGACATAGTTGTAGCCGATGAATGCCATGGTTATATAGGGGATACCAGTGGATATTCTATTTTGCTTGCTGCAAAGGCACATGGAAGTAAAATACTCGCGCTAAGTGCTACACCACAGTTACATTCTCCAATTAGGTTGAGAGAATTAAAGAAGGTATTTGAGAACATAGAAGTAATCTCTGTAGAGGATGTGGAAATTCGTTCCTTTGTTCCAAAAAGGATGATAAATATAGTTAATGTAAATGCACCAAAAGAGCTCATTTTAATTTATAATAAATTGATGAATATAATAAATCAATATAAGGAAAAAATTAAGGAGGAATATGGAAGAGATCACATCAAAAAATATTGTAAAGATCATTCCATCTGCATATCATTCATAGCATTAAAATTACTAAGAATTAGAATAATTGAAAATGGTGCAAGTAGTGTAACAAACTATAGCATATGGAGATTAAGAGAGCTGAGTGAAATTCATGATATTTATAAAAAAATACTAAATTCAAATCATAAATTCTCATCAGTAAGTGATATCTTGGAAATGGAGAATTATGATAAGGCTATTATATTTGTTGAATCTGTAATGGCGGCAAAGCAACTTGGACTAATGCTTCAGGAAAAATATGGAATTGAGAATGTAGCTATATTAGTAGGTAAAGGAGAGATGGATATGGAGGAACAAGCCTCAACCCTTATACATTTTAAGGAAAGAGCGAAAATTCTAATTACAACAAGTGTAGGAGAAGAGGGACTTGATATCCCTACAGCAGATTTAGAAATTTGGCTAGATCCACCTAGTAATCCAAAAAAATGGATTCAGAGATTTGGAAGAGTATTACGTCAAACTAATAAAGATAAAATTGCAAAGATATATACAATTATAACTATGGGAACACATGAAAAAAGAAAGCTGATAGGAGTGATGAAAAAAGTCGAAAAAATATATAGATTTACACATGATGTGAAAGATATTAAAAAATTAAAGGGAGGTCAAATTAGGCTTACGAAATATATGTGAGAGGATAATTCAATGAGCGTCTATGATACAATCTTAAGTGACAAGAACTTAGTTAAGCTATTTGAACATCTAATTAAAAAAGGCAAGGACGTTTTGGTTCCAGAGTTTGATCCTAAGGAAGGAACAACCTATCCTGATGTAGTGGAAGCATGTAATGTTAAACAGAATGAAGTTCTAGAGATTATAAATAAATTAGTAGCTCTTGGTTTGGGAAATTTTGAGTATCATGATCAAATTTTAAGATGTCCCTATTGTGGGGCTGAACATCTTAAAATATATTTTTATTGTCCATTTTGCAATTCTTTACAAATATATAAAGAAATCTTAATGGAACATATAAGAGATGGAGTTATTGGTCCAATATCTAAATTCAAAAAATCTGATGGAACACTAGTATGTCCGAGCTGTGGTACAAAACTTACAGTAGAAGGGAAGGATTATAGAACTATAGGAATATGGTATAGATGTCTTTCATGTTATAGACAATTTGATATCCCAAAAATTAATTATCAATGTAGAATTTGTAAGAAAGAAATGACTCCGCATGGACTTATGATAACATCTATTTCCAAAGTAATTATAAAGAAGGAAGTGTTAGAAGAGTTTGCAAATAAACATTTTGTAATTAAGCCATTGATGGATGATATTAAAAATGAATTATTGAATATAGGATTTACAATAAGTTCTCCTGGGGTATTAATAGGAAAATCTGGAATAGCTCATCAATTCAGTATAGTAGCCGTGGATAGCACAGGAAGAAATATAGTTATTGATTTAATAACTTCTAAGGGAAAGGTCGGAGAGGGAGAAATTTTAAGCTCTTTTCTTAAAAATGCAGATGTAAATCCATATAAGGCGATAGTTATAGCAATTCCAGGATTGACTGAAGGTGCAAGAAAATTAGCAACAACATATGGGATAAATGTTGTAAGTGGAGAAAATCCCTCAGAAATTATGTCTCAGTTAAAACCACTTATACCAAAGAGTGAAAAGCTCTCTGGCTAAAATATGAATAATGTGAATAGAATTAATGTCAAGAATAGCATTATCACTATATGTTTAAGGCCTGCAAAAATAGAACCTTCTCCAAGCTTTCCAGTAACAAGCCCAGAGAATATGGCTTGAGTTATTGCGAAAAAAAAGAAAGCTCTTCTATATTCTTCATATCCAACTGGAGATATAAAGAGCGGAGCTGTACCCAATTGTAGTGTTGGTAGGAAGAATTGATTTAATAGAATTGCCACTATAACTAACAAAACCCCAAAGGCAATATAGGATATTCCTATATAAGTACGCATGGCCGTCCTTCTCTCCTCACTAATAGTTAATATCATTTTTATGTAATCTGCTAAGCTTCTTACTACTTCTACAATATCTCCACCGAATCTATTCACATCCGATATTATTGCGCCAACTCTTCTAACGAGTTGAGAGTCTGTTCTTTCAGCAAATCTTCTAATTGCTTCTTCAAAGCTCATCCCCAATTTCACTTGTGCCAAAACTTTCTTGAGCTCAATTGACATCACACCATATTCTTTGCTCGTAGCTGTTTGAAGAGCTCTTATAAAACTCATGCCTGTAATCTGTCCCTCCGCTATATCATATAATAAGTCTGGCATTCTCTCCTCAATAGCTTTCCTCCATTTGTACTCTAGATAATTGAGCATACCTATAGGAAATAACATTGTCATTATTGAAACTGTTACCAAATAATCACCAAATCTAGTATTTGTAGGATAGACTTGAAGCGCAATTAATATGATTATCAGCCCACTTGCTATTGATATTATGTAAAGCAAATATTTTTCATTCTTCCTAACAAATGGCAATATTATTCCTCCTTAGGCATTATTGTATCAACAAGAATTATAATTACTATAGATGATAATGGTACTAGTAATAAAGTAATTAAGTAAATCCAAAGTATGAAATTACTAACTTGGCCTAATAAAGAAATTACTGAAAGCATTATTATCATGATAAGAGGCATTACAATGCAAGTAGTTACAAATATTTCAGCAATAATGCCAAGCTGATCAAGTGCCTTCTTTAAAGATATTCTTCTCAATCTAATGAAATATCTTGCTTGTAAGCGAAGAAATCGTTTGAGATCCCCTCCTGTTTTACTAACTATTAAAATTCCTTTCAATAGTTCTGAAAATTGCTTTGAGGGTGTTTCCTCAGATTTGTTCTTAACTGCTAATAAGAAATCCTCTCCTGTAAGCTCAATCCTCCTAACAATATCAGCGAATTCCTCCCTTACTACAGGATCGATGTTTGCCATAGATAGGCTTTTGAAAATTCTCTCTGGGATTACATTTGCAGATGAAAGTATTGCCATATAGTTTGTAACAAATGCTAATGTTCTCTCCATTTTACTTTTTCTATCCATGGCAATTATTTTTGGAAGAATATACATTATCCAAAATGTTATTCCTGCTGAGAGTATGCCCAATCCAAGCGATCCTACTAGGGCATAAAAAATAGGCATTCTAACCATTAGGAAAATTAAAGGAATAAGAAAGGACAATAGAAAGGCTATGGAGCTCATCCATAACATAATGCTTATGTATTTTGAAAGAGAAATTTTCAAGCCAGAACTTTTCAAATCCTTTCTCAAGTCCTCAAAATAGCTCTCTATCAAAATTGCAAATCTTCCAAAGATTCTATAGGAAAGAGAATATAAGCTTCTGCTCATATAATCTCAACCATAGCACGCTTGAAGAGACTTTCGCTATCTGCATAATATTCTCTAAGCACACTCCCTATCTCAGTGTAACGCCTCATTCCCTTCTTTACCATCCAGCTTAATACATGCTTTCTTCTATTAATTTCATCAATTATTTTTTGTGGAGTAATTCCTCTTTGCTCAGAAATTCTATCTAGGACAATGCTATTTTTTTCAATTATATGATGATCCTCAAATGGATCCCATCTAGCAAAATAATTAAAGGTGATTTCTCCCCTATCTCTATCATACCCCTTTATCTCTGCTAGATATAAAGTTCTTCTTGCAGGTCGATCTCCTATTCTTACTCTACCTTGAATAAGAATAACATCAAGAAGCTCAACCATGCTCTTTGGAATATTCATTGGAGGAGATGTCAATCTATCTATGACTTTTTCGATGGATTCAGCATGTATAGTTGCTTGAATTCCATGTCCTGTGGCTAGTGCTTGAAATAGAGTATATGCTTCTGCACCTCTTATCTCTCCTACGATAATATAGTCAGGCCTCTGTCTCAGAGCATTTTTAAGTAAATCAAATAATGAGATATCTGCATCTTTTCTTCCAAAACCAGTTCTAGTAACCATTGGCACCCAGTTTGTGTGTGGAAGATTCAGTTCTGGTGTTTCTTCTATTGAGACTATTTTCATATCAGGCCTTATAAACATGGAAGTACAATTAAGCATAGTTGTTTTTCCTGAGGCAGTTTCTCCTGATATTAGAATTGAGCGTTTATTCTCTATTATGAACCATAAGTATGCTGCTAAATCTATTGAGATTGTACCAAATTGTATTAAATCTATTATAGTTAGAGGATCGGCTCTAAATCTTCTTATGGTAAAAGTAGTTCCTCTTCTTGAGATCTCTGAACCATAAGTTGCATTAACTCTACTTCCATCAGGTAAGGATGCATCAAGTATGGGTTGTGCTATGGAAATATGTTTACCACATAAATAAGCTAATCTAGTGACAAACCTATTGAGTTCTTCCTCATCCTCATAAACAATATTAGTTTTTATGGATTCATATTCTCTATGCCATATATAAATGGGAATTTTAACACCATCACATGATATATCTTCAACATAGTGATCTTTCATAAGAGGATCAATTCTTTCAAATCCTAGGAAATCTCTTTTGAGAAAATATAGTATCTTTTTAAGTTGTCCTTCATCTACATTTATTTTATAATCCTTTACAATCTTTCTAACTCTATTTTCTAGTATTTTAGAGGCTTCTTCTTTATTAAGCTCCATTAAATCAACATCAAGTTCTTCTAAGAATATTTCCTTAATCCTTCTTAGAGCTTTTTTATCTTCATCAGTAAGTGTTGGCTCTATTACAATATATTTAATTTCCCTAGTAGTAGGATCCTCTACTATAGTAACATAAACATATGGTTCCTCTATTGGGTAAGTTGTCTTAAATCTTCCAAATTCCATTATTAGTTAATTAGTTCTACTTAAATTAAATATTTTTCACTTTCCAGTGTAAAAATCAGCATTTATAACATTAAATGAAATACCAAGAGGACATTTTCCCCGAAAGAGCAAGGTTAGTGTATGAACTGATCCAGGTGAGGTGGATAATTTAACAGGGTAAACATGCGGTCCTGACATCCATCCACTATCCATTCCTCCTATTATTACTCTTGCATTATCTGTCCAATTTTTAAGGAAGAGGGTTATCGTTATCTCGGGGCCTAAGGCAATAATACGTGCTGTTGCATTAAATCCTATATCTGATAAATTAAGGTAATATATATTTGTTCTTTCGAAGGAAAGTTCATACCAATATGATTCCCCCAGCCTTTCAGTAAACACACCGCCTGAGACATTATACCATTGAACATACCATCTTCCTACGCTCATTGGTGGAGCTTCAGTAGTAAATATATTTCCCCTACTGGTTATCAGTTTACAATTATAGGTATAATTAAGATTTGTTACAATTGTTAAATTGCTTTGCGAAGGCACTATCCAATTACCTAGCTGATATGTATGATTAGACCAAACTTGAGTTATTATAATTGGATTGGCAGTTGGATTATAAACTTCAACAAGAAGTAAACCTGATGAATTTTTAAATGTTAATATCAGCTTCTCCGACATTTTGCTTATTAAAAATTCTCCTTCCTCTCTTACAGCTTCAAAATATTCAATATAATTATTAAAAATTAATGAGAGGGTTAAAGTTGATGTCATAAATAGAATAATGAAAATAGCAGTTGCAATTAATGTTGAAACACCTTTATTGGTACACAAGGATTTCATGATAATTCCCCAATTTGCTTACAATCCTCAAATTAAATGTTGAATTAAAGATCTTTAATGGAATGGTTCCATTGAACCAAATTAAGCTATTAGGGGATAACTTAATTTCCTCTACTTCAGCCTTAGTTCCATTTATAAACATTTGATTTAGAACTATATCTGTTTTCCCATAGTTATATACAGCAGCATGTATAATTGAATTATCGCCTATTACTCTCACGAGAACATCAACTATAATGAATTTCTCTCTTAAACTCATGATATTTATATTTGTCTTCTCTCTAAATGCTGATGTAGTTCCAGTGAATAATCCTACGCTATATACATATATGACCAAGCTTATTGATGATACTATAACTATCATCATAAGAACTGCTATGATTTCGCTTATTCCTCTAGCCATCATTAGAGTATATTGTAGTCCATATATATGATGTTTTCCAAAAATTTTTAATTTGTGTGAATTTAAAAATAAATCAGCTCCGGTAGTATAGTCCGGTCAAGTATACTGGCCTCTCGAGCCAGTGACGCGGGTTCAAATCCCGCCCGGAGCATTTTATATTGAATTTTTTAATTACTTTTTGGTTCAATATGAGTATTAATAATTACTTCTAAAAATCTCTTTTTTATCATACTTTCTATCTTTGAGACAATCCTATGAGTCTCCTCTATTGGAATTTCATTCTTAAAACAACAATCAATATTAATGTAACGCTTTCCATCAACTACATAAGTCACTATTCTTTTTAAAGTCAATATATCATTAAACCCCTCAGCTATTTTATATATAACATCTTGAATTTTTTCGTCGCTTACTATGGATCCTCGTTCAATCTTGTAAATAAATGGTTCTATATGAACAGAAATATGTTTAACATTTTCTAATTTTTTAATTAATTCGCTTTCTACTTTTTCTGCAAGATTATGAGCTTCTACTACAGAAAGCTTAGGATCAACATATGCATGTAATGTTATATATAAATATCCATTAACATAAGTGACATTCACATTATGTACTCCCTTTATATTCTCCATTTTCTCAGCTAATTCCTCCACAATTTTCAAAGTAGAAACTTCTTGAGGTTCTAAGTGAATCATCACTTCAGTAATTTTCAATGTATTTTTCAGTCTTTCCTCTATTTTTGATGCGAGTAAATGAGCTTCTACTAAACGCATATAGTCTGGAGTTTTAATTACTGCTTCGACGAATGTTTTTAATCCAGCTTTTCTAACTCTTAATCTCATAAGGCTTGAAGGATCTACTATTGAAGTTATTTCCTTTCGCACCATCTCTACAACTTCTTTAGAAATGTAATCACTTAACTCCATAATGCTCGTTCTCATTAATCTAACACCCAGGAAGCATATAGCAAGACTTAATAATAACGAGGCTAAAGCATCTGATGTTGGAAAGCCAAAAGTAGCAAGTCCAAATCCAATAATTGCAACAATTGTTGAGCTGATATCTGCTAGAGAATCAAAGAATCCAGCTTTAATAGCGATACTTGTTCCAGATCTCAATATTGTAGCTCTCAAAATTCCTATAAAAAGAGCATATGTTAATGCAAAAAAACCAACACTTTCCAACTCTTTATTTATCAATATTTCTCCATATATCAACCCCTGAACCGCCTTAAGTATTAAAGATGCAGCTATGCCCAATAGGATCATAGCACAAATTAAGGCACCAATTGGTTCAATTTTCTCATGTCCATACATATGATCCTCATCTGGTGGCTTCAAAGAAGATTTGGTTGTTGTTAGAAGGATAACTACTATTATTAAGTCAGTCAATGTATGTACCCCATCACTAATTATTGCTAAGCTACCAACAGCCAGACCAGATGTAATTTCAATAACAACTACACTAAATATAGCAATTATAGCAAACTTTAATTTTTTGAGATCTTTTTCCATTAATTGCATAATCTCAAATAGAATAAAAATGAAATTAAATTTAAAAATTATTGAAAATGCTTAAAAAATTTTAATAATAACCTTCATAATTTTCTCTCTTCTATTATAACAAATAAAGTAAATGTGTGAAAGATGTTTAAAAGCTGATGTAAAAGTAATTGAAAAACTAAATGTAAGGGATTAGAATATCAATCCTTCAGCATTATAGCTAGGCTTAAATAAAATAATTTCATATTTTTGATTTGCTGGAGGGCATGGCCCGGGTAAGACATACCCCGAAGGGTAGCGGTTATCCCGGGGGCCTGTGGAGCCCCAGTTCGCGGGTTCGATCCCCGCCCCGGGCCCTCGGATATTCGCCCTCCAGTTCATATTTTAATTAGCTTATACCTTCTGGAGCCCATGCCCAATTTTTCTAGTTCAATGATTTGAATTCTACTATTAGTTCCATTAATTTTTCCCAATGGATCGGGTGGAGATATATTAAGATTAGGAAATATAGGACTCGCATCTATTAAGTCCAAAGATGCTTCATCAATTGCTACTGGATCTCTCGATGCTAGTATTCCAATGTTTTGAGTGATGATATTTCCAGCTGGAGTTGCACAATCGCACATTTGAGTAATATCAATTAGGAAGTTCATGAATACCATGGGTTTATTTTTAAGACCTTTTATAACTCCAGCAGCAGCATGAGCTAGGGACTCTTGAAATCTTTCCTTTCCATTTTCAAATATTGTTATTGCATTTCGATCACATGAAAAAATACAGTTTCCGCAATACATACATCTAGATTCCTCTCTAATTGGTTTACCATTTTCCATGGATATTGCTGAAAAAACACAGGCTTCTAAACACTTTCCACAACCATTACACATATCATAACGAAGTATAATTCCATGAGCGGCATGCTGAAGCCTCTTGCTACTTCTTGTAGTACAACCCATGGCTAAATTTTTAATAGCACCTCCAAAGCCTGAAAATATATGTCCTTTTACATGACTTACTAGTAAAACTCCATCCGCATCAATAATAGCCTTTGCAATCCTTATGCTCTTCATATATGGAGATTCTACATCAATATCCAACCCATTCTCTCCATCAGGTCCATCGGCAACTATTATAGGACATCCAAGCCCTTCCTCTGTGAAGCCATTGTATTTAGCAGTCTCTAATATTTCTAGCTCATTTCTTCTGAGGCCCGTAGGATATAAAGCAACAGTTTCAGTTATAAATGGATTAATTTCAAAACTTTTGAGAAAATCAACAATCTTTCTTACAAAGAAGGGCCGTATATATGTATAATTTCCTCTTTCCCCAATATGGACTTTTACAGCAATTTTTGATTTTGGTTTAAAGCATGAAATAAAATGTTCCATTAGATTATCCATGCCTCTCATTACATCTATAGGTTCCCTTAAATCTAAGAAATATACCTCGGAAGACATAATCAAGATTATGATAATCTTATTTATTATTTTTATTTGTGATATTATATGGGAATTCTAATAGTAACTGTTCCATGTGGAAAAGAAAAAAGCGCAAAGCTTGAAATATTGGATTGTCTTTTTCCTAAGGATCATGAAGCCTACTTCATTGAACATAAGTACTCTGGAATTTTAATATTAGAGTCTAAACTATCCTCAGATGAATTAGCAAGATTAATTTTAAATTGTCCAACTGCTTATGTCCATAAAGTAATTCCCGTGGATGCTATAGTGAATTCTAATCTAGATTCAATAATTGAGAAAATTAAGGAGCTTGTAAAAAATAAAAAAGGAAAAATACGTGTGGATTGTCGTAGGAGAGGAAGAAGTATTCAATCTAGCCATGAAGTGGAAGTTGTCGTAGGAAGAGTTCTAAAAGAATTGGGATATACAATAGATTTAAAAAAACCAGAATATCTAGCAATTATAAATATAATTGATGAATGGACTGCAATCTCCTTTGGTCCTATGGAAAGATTCATAGATAAAAGAGCTTACAATGGTTTACAAAAATCATAAATTTTACTGAATAAAAAATATCTTAGATAGAAATTGACCTTTGATATTATTGCAAAGGAACTAAGAAGGCCTACTATATTCAAAAATGAAGGGACGCTTCTTCCTGATTATGTTCCAATAAATTTAATCCATAGAGAAGAGCAAATGAGAGCTTTAAGTAGAATATTTAGGATAATGATTGATTCTCCTGGCATTGCTTCACAAAAAGCAATATTAATTGGAGATGTTGGTGTTGGTAAGACTGCAGTAGCAAAAAGATTTGGATTTACACTAGAAACTATTGCAAAGGAGAGAAAAATAAATCTAAAATATATTCATGTAAATTGTTATAAGGATAGAACTTTCTTTCTCATAATGAAGAGAATTATTCAAACAATAATGCCAGGATTTCCAGATAGAGGATATTCTGCACAAGAACTATTTCATACAATTTGGAATTTTTTGGATAATGAAAATTCATATTTACTAATTACTCTAGATGAAATGGATTTTCTAACTGAAGGGGAGGCGCCCATATACTTCCTATCAAGATTAAGTGATGAATATTTGAATAGAAAGCAGAGATTGAGCTTAATATTAATTGTAAGAAGAATAGAGTCTTTGGAAGATTTAGATGGACGCACCAGAAGTACATTACTTCATAATATAGTAAAATTTGAACGTTATAATTCTAATCAGCTCTATGATATAGTAAAAATGAGAGGTCAGGAGGCGTTAAAAGAAGAAGCTATTAGCGAGGAGGTATTACGAATGATAGCTGAAATAGCAGCTTCAAAAGGAGATGCAAGATATGCTCTTGAGCTTCTTTGGAGGGCTGGAAAATATGCAGATGCTGAAGGCTCCAATAGAATACTTCCTGAACATGTTAGAAAGGCTCAAGCAGATGTTCTTCAAATCCCAAAGAATATAATATTGGAGCTTCCATTACATGAACGACTTCTTCTACTTTCAATAGCTATATTATTGAAGAAGAAGGGGTCCGCCCATGTTACTATGGGTGAAGTTGAAGAGACTTATAAAGTTCTATGTGAGGAAAAAGGATTGGAACCAAGGCGACATACTCAACTATGGGAATATGTCCAAGATTTGAAAAATTTAGGAGTACTACAAACTAAGGTAACAAATATGAAGGGAAGAACTACACTAATAGGACTGATGGATATTTCAGTTGATGCTTTAGAATCAATATTGAGGTAAGAAAATGTCAATTGAAGAAGTATTTTCTTCAAGAGGAAGGGTGAAAATACTGAGGATTCTATCTGAGAGAGGAGAGATTAATATTTCAGCAATAGCAAAGAAAGCGGGCCTTAATCATTCAACTACTCACTCCCACCTCAAAAAGCTTTGTGAGATGGGAATAGTAGAAGAAAAAAGATTTGGTAAGATAAGGATATTTAGGTTGAGAAAAGAAGACCCAAAGGGGTTGGCCATAATTAATTTGTTTAATGTATTTAAGGAGGTTGAAAGAATTGGCCGTTAAAATGATTGATATAAGTCATAAAGAAGTGGTAGAAAGAGAGGCAAAAGCATCTGGAAGAATAAGATTGAAAAAAGAAACTATAAATCGTATAAGAAGTGGATTAATAGAGAAAGGCGATGTATTGACAGTAGCAAAAATTGCAGCCATACAAGCAATTAAAAATACTTCCAATATACTCCCTCTATGTCATCCAATACAAATTGAATATATTTCTGTGGATTTCAAAATTAATGATTATGAAATAGAAACAATTGTATCAGTAAAGACAAATGCTAAGACAGGAGTTGAAATGGAGGCCCTTATTGGAACATCCATAGCACTACTTACAATATGGGATATGGTAAAAAAGTATGAAAAAGATGAATATGGACAATATCCAGAAACTTTAATAAAAGAGATTAAAGTTGTTGAAAAGCAGGTAGCTTGATTTGAATCATAAAGAAGATCTTCCAAAAAAATTGAATTATTTAATGATAGTAACAAGCGATAGTATATTTTCAAAAATAGAAAAAGGTGAAAAGTTCGAGGATTTAAGTGGAAGTTTGGCTGAGGAAATAATCATCAAGAGTGGAAATGAATTTTTAGGTCGCATCTATGTTCCAAATAATATAGATTTAATAAGAAGGAAAATAAAGGAGGTTCTATCCGAAGGAAAGGTAGATGTTATTTTAGTGAGTGGAGGAACTGGGTTAAGTTCAAAAGATGTAACTGTTGAAGCAATTTCACCTATATTTGAAAAAACTCTTCCAGGATTTGGAGAGCTATTTAGATTTATTTCATATGGAAAAATTGGAACTTCAGCAATAGCTTCCAGAGCTACAGCAGGCATTGTAAGAAAAGTGCTTATATTTCTACTACCTGGATCTCCAGATGCTGTAAAGCTTGCACTTGAAGAGATAATTTTACAAGAGGCGCCTCATTTAATAAAAATGATAAGAGGATAATAGAATGAAGATAATATGTATAATATCCCCAGGGAGTGGTTATGGAAAAACCACTTTAATTGAGAAAATTATAAGGGAAATGGTGAAAAGAGGACTAAGGGTATGTGCAATTAAGCATTCTTCTCATCATATTGAGGAAGATTATGGAAAGGATAGTTGGAGATTCAGAAGAGCTGGAGCCATGGCTTCTGCTTTAATATCAAATAATGGAATAATCTATGTATCAAATCCAAATTTTGTTTTTTCAATTATATCCTCAATTAACCCAGATTTTATAATTTGTGAAGGATTCAAGGAATCGAATTATCCCAAGCTAGTTATAATAAAGGATGTGAATGAGTTTCAAATGTTGAAGGAAATTAGTAATATTATTGGAGTGGTATATGATGGAGTGGTATATGATGGGAAAATAACTAATATGAAGATTCCTATTTTAAAAAATGTAGAAGAAATCGTGGAATTCTTAATTTCTGTGGTGAAGGAAATTGTATGATTCATTCAATAGATTAATAACGGGGCTTAGAATTAGCCTCACTCAAAGATGCAATTTAAATTGTAAATACTGTCATCATGAGGGAGAGTTCCAAGTAAGTAAGGAAATGACTAAGGAAGAAGTCTTGAGAATCGTAAGGATTGCTCATTTACTAGGTATAAAAAGGGTGAAGTATACAGGAGGGGAGCCTCTTTTGAGGAAGGATTTGGTAGATATAATAAAAGGTTCAATTGAAATGGGATTTGAGGATGTTGCTATCACTACCAATGGATCTCTTCTAAAGGGGAAATCTGAAGCTCTATTTAAAGCTGGGCTTAGGAGAATTAATATCTCTCTACCAAGCTTAGATCCAAAAATTTACTTTGATATAACTGGAGGAGATATCAATAAAGCAATATCTGGAATTTATGATGCTATAAGTAATGGAATAAAAGTAAAAATCAATGTTGTCTTAATGAGAGGAATTAATGAAAATGAATTGCTTAAATTCATAGATTTTGTTTCATCTATAGGAGGATCACTTCAGCTAATAGAGCTTGAAAAATTGAATTTGGATGATGAATTCTTCAATAAGCATTATTTAAGCTTATCTTCAGTGGAGCCCCTTCTGAATAACATGGCTGAGAGGGTTATAGTTAGAGAGGATATGAATAGTAGAAGAATATATGTAATAAATAATACTAGTGTTGAAGTGGTATGTCCAACTACTGCTGATTTTTGCATGCGCTGTTCGAGAATTAGAATTACAAGTGATGGAAAGATAAAACCATGCTTAATGAGATGGGACAATTGTGTAGATATATTAGAGCCTATGAGAAAAGGAGCAACAGATGAAGAACTAAAGAGAATTTTCATTAAAGCAATATTGCTTAGGTCTCCTTACTATAAATAATGTTTATATAAGGTAAATATTCTGTAATTACTTTCTTCATTGACGCATGAAGTTCTCTTCCCAATAATTTAAGCTCTTCTTTTCTTCTATCTCTCTCCTCTTTATCATGACTTAATCTCTCAATAGCTTTGGGAAAAGAATATTTTGTAAATTTATATGATTCCTTTTTTGCAAGAGCGGCTCCTCCAACTGCAAGTTCTATAGCATAGCTTATTAAGTCCCATATTTGCTTTCTTTTGGCTTTATTTAGAAAAACATCAGCCTTTGAGAACCAATCATAAGCCTCTGCTCTTTCTTCTGAATTAGTATATTGATTTGGAATGTTTTCATTAAGCCATTGCATTAGCATATCAATATCCACGGCAGAGCTTTCAGCAACCATTTTCGCTCTTAGAATGGTATTAGCTGAGAAAATTCCCTTCATAACCTCAAATATCTCAAGCTCTTGAGATCTTTGATATAGCTTAATTACATCTGATTCTCTTAATATTTTCTTTCCCTCCGCAAGCATTTGAAAATCATTTATAGCTGCCCTTAAATCTCCATTAGCAGCTTCTGCTATTCTCTTAAGCGCTCCCTCCTCAGCATTAACTCCAACTAACTGAGCTATTCTTCTTAGTCTTACCACAATGCTTGGGCTTCTTATCCTATTGAACTTTATCATATGAGATATTTCTCTTAGCTGTTTGAGCCTTGAATCCCAAGGATTATTAGCAATTAATACAACGGGATATCTTGATTTATTAATGATATTGATTATGGCGCTTATGCCCCCTTTATCCTCTTTTCCAGAGATTCCATCTATTTCATCAAAAAGAATCAGCTTTCCTCTTTTTCCAAATAGAGAGGTTTGAAGAGAAGCTCCACCAGCGATTTCATTTATTACTTCCTCAGTTCTGAAATCGCTTGCATTCATCTCTATGAGTTCTAAATCAAGAGCTTCAGCTACAAGATGAGTTGAGAGAGTTTTTCCATTTCCTGGTGGACCGTAGAGAAGGGCTGCTTTTTTATCTGCCTTTCCAGCCAAATATGATTTAACCCACTCAAGTAGCTCAGATGCAGCATTATAGTTTCCAACAATTTCTTGAAGAGTTTTTGGTTTAAATCTATCGACCCAAGGGAGTTTATTCATCTATTCTCCCCTAGTAGAGCAATTTTAGCAATCATAGTATTCAATTGAATATCATCTGTCCCCCCTTCAAGTATTCTATATTCAGTCTCTCCCAAAATCTCTATAATTTTAAGCTTTAATTTTTCATCAATATCCAATATGATTACTTCTCTGTGAAGTTGTTTTATTATATCCAAGCCAGAAAGCCCATATTCAAACATAAGGTTCATTATTTTATTTCTTGCACCAGAGAAATCTCCATTTAAAGCTTTCTCTAGAGCTTCTCTCAATTCCCTTGGGCTAATACGACCAGCCACTTTAAGCACTGAGTTTTCATCAACTTTTTTACTAAGAGCTGCAGCTGCTTGTAAGGTATTTATAATTTTTCTGAGATCGCCATTACCAATGTATATAAGAGCTTCCATTCCATCCTCAGTTATATCCACTTCTTCCATATTACATATGTATCTGACTCTGGCTTTTACATCCTCTGGCTTTAAAGGCATGAATCTAAATAGCGCACATCTGGACTGAATTGGTTCTATGATCTTAGTATAATAATTGCAAGCAAGAATAAATCTGCATGTACTGGTATACATTTCCATTGTTCGCCTTAAGGCTTGTTGAGCATCTGCTGTCATATTATCAGCTTCATCTAATACAAGTATTTTAAATGGTACGTTGCCCATGCTAACAGTTCTTGCAAACTCTTTAACTATAGTCCTTACAACATCAATTCCTCTTTCATCACTTGCATTTAATTCAAGGAAGTTTTTATGATAATCCTCTCCAAATAAATCCATGGCAAGAGCTATAGCAGCCGTCGTCTTTCCAGTTCCAGGAGGACCAGCAAATAAACAATGGGGCATAGATTTTTCCTTAACAAATCTCTTTAATCTTTCCACTATCTCCTCTTGATTAACTATTTCATCAAGTGTTTTAGGTCTATACTTCTCTGTCCACATTACTTCTCTAATCCTTTGTTTTATCAATGACACTCAAATCACCATTATACTAAATTGTTAAATTTCCGATTTATTAATAGATCTATGTGTCCATTGAATTTATAAAATATCATCAATTCATTTATGATGAAGATTATGTAGCAGTAGTATTCCAAAAACCCATTTCCAAACTGAGGATTGGAGGAGAAGATTATGGTTCGCCCACAAAGGGAAGTGAATTAAAAATTCCTAGATGGGCGGCCAAGGCTCTTGAAGAAGAAGGTTATGTAAAAATAAAAGATGAGGAGCAATTGAAATCAGTTGACGTAATAAAACTTCTTTGGAAGGAGGAAAGAAGTGAAACTTTATGTAAAATACCTGAGAAATTCTATCCAAAATTGAGAGAGCTTTTGAAAACATTAAATGAAAATGTAAAAAGAAATCCAACAGATACTGCAATAAGTGAACAGAGGCAAACTCACATGAAGGCGCTTGATTTAATAAATTGTAGATTACAAAAAATAATTAGACTTTCCTTCGAGCGATCCCCACCAAAATCATCCATTGATATGCTTGAGCCAGAGGAGCTTGCTTTATTTAAGATATTGAGATCTGAGATAGAGAATTGGAAGCAGAGAATTATTATTGAAGGAGTTGAGTGAATTGAGAGGAGAGGCTAGGGAAAGATTTGCAAATTTCTTAAAATACTTTCAGGATCCACAAGGTAAATTTAAGTATAGAGATGCATTAGCTCAAATGGCCTCCTTGGGCAAGACTTCATTAGTAATAGATTTCGAGGATCTTATGGTTTTCGACTCTGATTTAGCGAAAGAACTTAAAGAAAACCCTCTAAAAACACTTCAATATGCGAATCTAGCTATAGCAGATGTCCTTAGAATAGATAATATGGAATATTTAGCCAGAGTGAAGGAATTTAAAGCAAGGTTTAGAAGACTTGATGAAATTGTGCCGCTAAGAGCCTTGAAGGCCTCTCTTATAGGAAATTTAATAATGATTGAAGGTATTATTACTAGGACTTCTGCTGTAAAACAATTGCTAGAGATAGCAGTATTTCAATGCCCAGTATGTGGAAAGGAAATTTCAATGGAACAGAGTGGTATTATTATAATAACACCTAGTCAATGTGATGAATGTGGAAGAAAAGGGCGCTTTAAGCTTATTCATGAAAAATCGAGATTTATAGATTGGCAAAGAATAAGAGTACAAGAGAGGCCGGAGGAACTTCCACCTGGTCAACTCCCACGCTCAATAGATTGTGTATTGAGAGGAGATTTAGTAGATACTATAAGGCCAGGGGATAGGGTTTATGTTGTAGGAGTTCTTCAGCCAAAGCAAGATTCAAGTAGAACTGCCACTTTCTCCATAGAAATTGATGTAAACAATATTGAAATCTCAGAGAAGGGAATGGAGGATGTTAAGATTACTTCAGAGGATGAAAAGGCAATAATTGAACTCTCAAAGGATCCACTTATATATCAGAAAATATTTTCTTCAATAGCTCCATCAATATATGGCTATGAGGAAATAAAGGAGGCTATAGCATATCAACTGGCTGGTGGAGTTCCAAAAATAATGCCAGATGGAATAAAGATTAGAGGAGATATAAACATACTATTGGTTGGAGATCCTGGAACAGGGAAATCTCAATTGCTACAATACGTGGCAAAAATAGCTCCTAGAGGGATATATACTTCAGGAAAAGGAGCTACTGCCGCAGGACTTACGGCTACAGTAGTTAGAGATAAGGAAACTAATGAATTCTTTTTAGAGGCTGGAGCATTAGTACTTGCTGATAATGGAATTGCTTGTTTACATCCTAACATGCGCATAATGGTTAATAATGAATTTATTAGAATAGAGGAGCTTTTTAATGAAAAGGAGATTGTAAGAGGTTCATCAAAAGGAGAGGTTGTAGAGCTTAATTATTCATTAAATGAAGTTTTAAGTATTGATACATTAAATCTCAAGGCGAAAAAAGCTACTTCTACTATTTTACGTAGAAAATTTTTGAAGGGAAAGTTAATGAAATTAACATTTGAGAGCGGTCATGAGATTATATTGACTAAGGATCATCTGCTTCTGGATGGAAGCACTTTAGAATGGAAATGTGCTGAAGACTTTAAACCAGGAGATGTAATAGTATCATTAAGAAGATTTCCAAACCATAATAATGATATTTATATAATGGATATAGTGCCAGAGGATTGGATTGCAACAATAGATGGTAGGGATAAAGATGAACTATTAGCTGATGTATTTAAGCTCTATAAAGACATAGCTTTTTTTGATAAGGCATATGTTACTAATAAAGAGATGTATTTAAGAGTGGGGCTTTTAAGACAATTATTGAAGTTACTCAATAAGTATGATAAATGGAGGGAAAAAACTACAATAAAATATTCTCATGAAAAACTCTTAATAGCAAAGATTACTCCAGAATTGGGTTATCTAATTGGATTCATTCTTGGCAATTATAGCAACTTAGGTAATGAGAAGGAAAATATAATAGAAAATATAACAATAATTAACACAAATAAAGTTATTGAAAACCTTAATAGAATCATTGATAGAGAATTGCTGAAGATAGATAATAGAACTTCAAGAATTGTTATAGATTCCTTACTTCTTAAATATATAGTGAACTATTTCCTTGAGGATGAGCTCAAGCGTATATTTAAACTTCCAAATAACATACTAAGAGCATTTTTAGCAGGTCTTATTGATTCAAGCGGACAGATAAATGCTGATATTGAAATCAAGTTAAGCAATCTTGAAAGAGCAAGAGCAATCTCCTTAGTTTTACGAAGATTCAACATATTATCAAAGATCATATGTGAGGGAAATTTTGTTAAGTTAAAAATTATTGACACAAATAAGTTGATAGAAATTATAAGAGCATATAGCTCAAGCGTGATTTTAGAGATGATTAAAAAGGAGATTTCAGTGACAACCTACAATGGAACCTCAATAAAATGCATTATGTTGAATAATGAAATTCATAGTAATTATCACTGGGATAATAATGAGAGGCTATTGAATCATAGTGAGTTAACAGGAAAAATCGAAAGTAGAGACTATTACATGGATAGAATAATAAAAATGGAACTCATAGATTATGAAGGATTTGTTTATGACTTATATGTACCAGGTGTACATAACTTTTTAGCTGAAGGAATTATAGTGCATAATTGTATAGATGAGATTGATAAAATGAGGGCAGAGGATAGAGTAGCAATACATGAGGCCATGGAACAGCAAAGTTATCATCCTTCATTCGAAATTATTCTTGCAAACAATATGAAATATAAAATTGGAGCTTTTGTAGATTCCCTATTTGAAAGATATCCTGAGAGAATTATAAATGGAATAAATTGTCAAATTCTTCCAATTGAAGATTTAGGACTGGAAATATTAACAACAGATTTCTCAAAGGTTTATAGAACTAAAGTTAATAGGGTAAGTAGACATAAAGCTTCTGATTACTTCATTAAGATAATTTACTCCAATGGTGTAGAAATTATTGTCACTCCAGAGCACCCTATATTCATATTTCAAAATGATAAAATTACAACAATTGAGGCCTCAAAAGTTAGAGAAGGAACTCTAGTACCAACCATAGATGCCTTAGAATCTAGCTATTCCAAAGTTAATATTAAAAAAGTGGAAATTATATTGAATGAAGGTAAACATAAGACAGACTATGTTTATGATGTTACAGTTGAGCCAACTCATAATTTCATTAGTCATGGGCTCATCTTTCATAATACTATTAGTATAGCGAAAGCAGGAATAGTTGTTCAATTGAATGCTAGAACTAGTATACTTGCAGCTGCAAATCCAACATTTGGACGATATGTAGCACAACGCTCTATTGCTGAAAATCTCTCAGAGCTGCCAGTTACAATCTTATCTAGATTTGATTTAATATTTCCACTAATGGATAGACCACAGGAGGCAAGGGATAGGGCTATGACTGAGCATATTCTTGCCCTTCATCAGGGTTCAGCAATAGGAAGAACGCCCATTATTAATCCAGAACTTCTGAAAAAATATTTCTATTATGTTAGAAAGAATGCAAAACCAAGATTAAGTGAAAAAGCCGCAAGGAAGATAGAAGAGTTCTTTCTTGAAATGAGAGGAAAGAGTGAAGGAACGGATTCTCCTGTGCCAATAACCATGAGGCAATTGGAGGCGCTTATTAGGCTGGCTGAAGCTAGAGCTAAACTAGCACTTAAAGAGGAAGTTACAGAGGAGGATGTTGAGCCAGCAATAAAACTAATGAAGTCGTTCTTGCTTCAGGTTGGCATGGATAGAACCACAGGGAAGCTAGATATAGATACAATAATGGTTGGAAGACCAAAGTCCATAAGTGATAAGCTAGCTGCTCTCTTCGATTTATTAATGACAATGGAAAAAGAGAATGGAATGAATCCAGTAAAAAGAGATGCATTCATAGCAAGAGCTGAAAGTGAGGGATTTAGTAGGAGCTTTATTGAAAATGCTCTTATTAAATGGACAAATGAAGGAATAATATATGAGGCAAAGCCAGGATACATAAAGAAGGCATAGTGGAGGGCTAAAGATTAAGATAGATGATCTCCCAATTTCAGAGGAAGCAAAAAATCTACTTAGTGAGCTTGGAATTAGAGAGCTCTATCCTCCTCAAGAGGAAGCTATAAGAGCAGGGGCTTTAGAGGGAAGGAATATTTTATTAGCAGCTCCAACAGCTTCTGGAAAAACTCTAGTGGCAATTCTTTGTTCAATAAAGCATGCACTAGAGAGAAGAGGCAAGGTCATTTATCTTGTGCCTTTGAAGGCTTTAGCAAGTGAAAAATATGAGGAATTTAAATTATTGGAAAAAATTGGAATAAAAGTTACATTTTCAACAAGCGATTTTGACTATGTAGATCCTTCATTAGGAGAATATGATATAATAATAGCAACAAATGAAAAAGCAGATTCAATTGTAAGACATAAGCCAATTTGGATAAATAGAATATCATTAATTGTAGCTGATGAAGTACATTTATTGAGTGAGCCATCTAGAGGTCCTACACTTGAAGTATTATTGACATCTCTTAGAGAACTAAATCCTGAGGCTCAAATAATTGCCTTAAGTGCAACAATAAAGAATGCTTCAGAGATCGCAGAATGGTTAAGAGCTGTGCCAATCAATAGCAATTGGAGGCCTATACCTTTAAAGGAAGGAGTTTTTCTAAATAATACAATCATATTCAAGGATGGAAGTTTTACAAAAATATATGAAAATGAGAAGGACTCAGTAGTAGCTTTGACAATTGATTGCATAAGGCAAGGAGGACAGGTGCTCATATTCACAGGTAGTAGAGCTTCTGCAGTCTCTCTTGCAAAAAGGCTCTCTGAACCAATAAGAAGATTTCTAAAAAATGAGGAAGAAAGGAAGCTAATGGAACTTTCCTCAAGAATATTAGGATTAGGAGAAAGAACAAGAATTTCAGAATTACTTTCGAAATTGATTTCTTATGGCGTAGCTTTTCATCATGCTGGTTTAACATATCAACAGAGAAGAATTATAGAGGATAATTTCAGATCATCCTTAATAAAATGCATATGTGCAACTCCAACATTGGCTGCTGGAGTTAATCTTCCTGCTAGACGCGTAATAATATATGATTACAAAAGATATGAGCCAGGGATTGGTCAAATAAATATATCAGTTATGGAAGAAAAACAAATGGCTGGAAGAGCTGGAAGACCAAAATATGATAGAGAAGGAGAGGCAATTCTTCTAGCAAAAAGTGAAAGTGAAAGAGAATACCTCTTTGAAGAATACGTGCTAGCTGATCCAGAGAGAATATGGTCAAAGCTTGGCGCTTCCTCTTCACTAAGATCACATGTATTAGCCGTAATAGCCACTAACTTGATAAATTATGAAGAAGAGCTCTTAGAATTCTTCACAAAAACACTATTTGCTCATCAATATGGTCTAGGTAGCTTTAGGAAGAAGATTGTAAGAATTTTGAATATATTGATTAATGAAGATTTAATTGAATATTCTAAAGGAAAATTAAAAGCTACAAAATTTGGAAAAAGAGTTGCAGAGCTATACATTGATCCAGAGACTGCAATTATTATAAGGGATGGATTGAAAAGCCCTCTTATGTCCGCTCTAGAGTATTTGATGCTAATATGTCAAACTCCTGATATGCCGGGTCTTCCATTTAGAAAAAAGGATTTGCCTATGGTAAGTGAGTTTATTGATAAAGAATTGAATTTTGAGGAATCAGAATGTTTGGCTAAACTTGAGAAAATTAAAGCTGCATTAATGCTCAATAGTTGGATAGAGGAAGAAACAGAGGATAAAATTATTGAGAAGTTCGATGTTGGTTCTGGTGATATTTATTCTTATGTAGAGACGGCTAAATGGTTAATACATTCAGCATATGAGATAGCAAAATTATTTGGTTATGAAAGACATTTAATTTCACTTAGTAATTTATACTTAAGAGTTGAAAATGGCGTTAAAGAAGAACTTCTTCCATTAATAGAATTAAGAGGCATTGGTAGAGTAAGAGCAAGAGCACTTTATTCCGCAGGATTCAAAACCATTGAAGATTTGAAGAAAGCAGATCCATCAGTTTTAATGAATATACCTCAAATTGGTCCAGAAACTGTGAGGCTCATAAAAGAACAAGTGGGTAATAATAAAGTAATAATAAAATAAAAAAGAAGCAAATGACATATCAATAGCTGGTGATTAAATTGCGAAGATTTCATATTGCCACAGATGAGGAAATAAAATCAGGTCTAACATCCGACATATATTACATAAGAACAAAGGAGATTATTGAAAAGAAGAATATGAATAGAGAAGTTGTTGCAGAAATAAGTGTGGGAAAGCTTCCAAGGAATTGGGAATGGGGAGTATTATGTGGAATTGAAGAGCTTGTATATTTATATGAAGGAGTTTCTGTTGATGTATTTGCTTTACCTGAAGGAACAATTTTTCCAAAAAGAGACATAAATGGAATCAAAGTACCCTTGGTTGAAATAATTGGAAGATATGGCAACTTTGTAAGTATAGAAACTGCAACCCTAGGATTTCTTTGTCAAGCTTCTGGAGTTGCTACAGCTGCTGCTAGAATAAAGAAATTGGCCAAGGGAAAAGAGGTTTTAGCTTTTGGAATAAGAAGAATGCATCCAGCCATTTCTCCCATGTTAGATAGAGCGGCATATGTGGGAGGATTTGATGGAGTATCTGGAATTCTTGGAGCAAAGCTTATAGGAATAAAACCAGCAGGTACTATGCCTCATACTTTAATTCTAATTTTTGGAGATCAAGCTTCAGCTTGGAAAGCCTTTGATGAAGTTATTGATCCATCTGTGCCAAGAATCGCTCTAGTGGATACAATGTGGGATGAAAAATATGAAGGAATATTAGCGGCAGAAACGCTCAAAAATAAATTGAATGGAATAAGGCTTGATACACCAGGATCAAGAAAGGGAGATTTCCTTGAGATAATAAGAGAAGTTAGATGGGAATTAAATTTAAGAGGCTACAATCATGTTAAAATATATGTTTCTGGTGGAATGGACGAAAAAACTGTAAAGACATTAGCAGAAGGTCCTGTGGATGGATTTGGTGTAGGGACTTGGATTTCAAATGCTCCAACAATAGATTTTTCAATGGATATTGTTGAAGTTGAAGGTAAGCCCATATCTAAGAGAGGAAAATTGAGCGGTAGAAAGAAACCATGGAGATGCAATTCTTGCTATACATGGAAGGTTACACCCTTTAATATAGATTCAATCAAATGCCCAAATTGTGGCAATGATATGATATTCATGCTTAGAAAGTATATAGAGGGAGGAAAAATTGTTGGAGTCTTAGAGAGTCCCAAGGAAATAAGAGAATACGTGCTTAAACAATTAGAAAGATATAGCTTGGAGGACTTGGATTGATGGATTATATTATAAGAAAAATTCATGCATATGAAATAATAGATTCACGAGGAAATCCAACAGTGGAATGTGAGGTATTTACTGATAGAGGATTTGGAAGAGCTTCAGTGCCATCTGGTGCTTCAACGGGAACTTATGAGGCTTTGGAACTAAGAGATGGAGATGCTAGATTCAAAGGTAAAGGAGTATTGAAGGCATGTAGAAACATAAATGAAATAATAGCACCAACCATAATTGGAATGGATGTTAGAAATCAAAGAGAAATAGATTATAAGATGATTGAACTTGATGGAACTGAAAATAAATCGAATCTTGGAGCAAATGCTATATTAGCAGTATCTCTGGCTGTAGCTAAAGCTGCATCAAATACAGCTAATTTACCACTCTTCAAATATTTAAATAAAGAGGCTTCAATTCTCCCCGTACCATTAATGAATATTATCAATGGAGGAAAACATGCAGGAAATGCATTATCAATTCAAGAATTTATGATTGTTCCAGCTGGTTTCGATTCCTTTAGAGAGGCTCTAAGGGCTGGATGTGAAGTCTATATGGAGCTCAAAAATCTACTTAAGAACAAGTATGGAACACAAGCTATAAATGTTGGAGATGAAGGTGGATTTTCACCCCCAATTTCCAATACAAGAGAGGCCCTTTGTAGCTTAGAAAAAGCCATAGAAAATGCTGGATATTCTAAGCATATTGTTATAGCAATGGATGCTGCAGCCTCAAGCTTCTATAGCAATGGATATTATAACATAGATGGAAAAAAATTGAGAAGTGAAGAGCTAATGGATTATTATATTGAACTCTCTTCAGAATTTCAAATATTATTGCTAGAGGATCCATTTCACGAAGAGGATTTCAATTCCTTTCGTGAGCTTACTAGGAAATTGGGAGACAAAATGGAAATAGTAGGAGATGATATCTTTGTAACTAATATTAAACGCTTGAAAAAAGGCATAGAGGAAGGAGCTGCTAACTCCATACTTATAAAGGTAAATCAAATAGGAACTCTTACAGAGGCCATTGAGGTTGCAAAATTCGCTCTGAAGAACAACTATGGAATTGTAATAAGCCATCGCTCTGGTGAAACTGAGGATAATTACATTGCAGATCTTGCAGTAGCATTAGAGGGGGGAAAAATTAAAACTGGAGCACCAGCCAGAGGTGAAAGAACCTCCAAATATAATCAATTGATAAGAATTGAGAATATGCTTGAAGAGAAGAGGTTTTTAGGATTTTCAGCATTTAAGCGTAAATAGAAATCCCATTTAAGTAAAATGATATTAACTTTTCTAAAGTGGGGCCGTCGGGATTTGAACCCGAGATCACAAGCGCCCCAGGCTTGCATCCTAGACCAAGCTAGACTACGGCCCCATTTTAGGTTATTCTCTATTGTTTGAGCTTTTATTTTTTATTATCATATATTGAGCAAAGCTCTTGGTAAAGTTTAAAACAATAAAATCTAATTCAAATCTTATGAAGTGTCTGGTTGTATTTTACTCTAGAACTGGAAATACTAAAAAAGTTGCTGAAAAAATTGCTGAAATACTGAATTGTGATATTGAAGAAATTGTAGATATAAAGAATAGAAGCGGAATAATTGGATTTTTACGCTCAGGTTATGAGGCTGCTAGAAGAAAATTAACAATAATTGCTAAAACGAAGTATAATCCTAGTGATTATGATGTTGTAATTATAGGAACGCCAGTATGGGCAGGAAATATATCAGTACCTATTAGAACTTATATAATTATGAATAGAAATAAATTCAATAAATTAGCATTTTTCTGTACCATGAAAATGAGAAGCTCACCTATGATATTTAAAGAGATGAGAGAACTTTGTCAAAAAGATCCTATATCTGCACTTATAATTAGAACCTCAGAGATTAACTCAGGGACTTATATCAAAAAAGTTGAAGAATTCATATCAAAAATTAAAGCTTAAATAACAGTTAAATATTCGAAATTAAAACTAAAATTTGTGCGGCCGTAGTCTAGCATGGTCTAGGACGTCGGCCTTCCAAGAATATCCGAAGATCGCCGAGGACCCGGGTTCAAATCCCGGCGGCCGCACTATTTATTTGTTCGCCAAATAAACATATAAGGAAAAATAACATATAATAATTCATGATCTATCCACTAGATTTGTGTAGATGGGTAAAGTTTCCAAATAGAGAGTTAATTGAAGTGTTATTAGTTCAAAGGGATGAGACGCAGAGTGTTAATTTTCCAAAAATTTGCGAAGTTTTGAAAAAATTTAATATAAAAGTAATTTTGCAAATAAGCTATTACATGAATAATTTACCACACATATTGTGCTTTTTAGATATAACAGATTTAAATTTACCCTTTGAAAATGTAATTAAGGAATTTGAGAAAGAGAATTTGAGAATTATTGAAATAGCAAAGCCAAAGAGAAAGGGAATAATAATTGATACAATATCATTTCCATTAATGGCTGGAAGATCTAGAGTAATAATATTCAGAGATTTTGCATATTCAAATATAATAAAAGGATTGAGAGAGAGGTTTGGCTCAGGCGGAGAAGTTTTATTGTATTACATAGGTCTTGAATGTGGAAGAGGTTTTGGTAAGCTTCATAAGGAATTTGCTCAAGACGTTGAAATAGAAGATCCAGCTGAAATATATAGAGAAATAAGTTGTGCTTTCTTTCAATGGGCAGGGTTCGGAAGGATTGCTGATGTGGAAATTACGGAGGAAGGTGGATCAATAACTTTACATGATAGCTTTGAATGTGAAATCATGAGAAATAAGCTCAGAAAATCCTATAGTCAACTTGTTAGAGGAATGATTACTGGAATACTAAATGAAGTATTTAATAAAGAATTCGATGTTATTGAGGAGAGATGTTTAGCTAAAGGGGATCCTTTCTGTAGATTTAAAATATCTTCTAGATATCGTTAATGCTAATATAGCCTTTAATAAATCCCATGGAATAAAAGGTAGAACGCCAATTAGAAAAGCTTGATGAAAACCAATCCAATAGGATAGCCAAAGCCATCCAAGCCCAAATATTATGGTCATACAAAGAAATACTGATGGTACATCTCTCTTTAAAAGACCAGAAAATGATCCAAGAAAAAATCCCAATATATAACCACCAGTGGGCCCTAATAGAGCCGCGTATGCTGATTTTCCCATAGCGAAAACTGGTAAGCCTATTAATCCCATTAGTATGTATATTCCTTGGCTAATAAAGGCATATTTTCTGAGCAAAAGCACAGAGAGATAAACGAAAAAAGTTTGAAGCGTAAAGGGAACATTAAAAATCGGTATGGATATCCATGCGCCTATTGCTGTAAGAGAGGCAAATATAGCGGAAACAGCAATAATCCTTGATGAGAACATAGTATTTTTAATTGTTAACCACTATATAAAAATTTGGTTAACAATTAAATTGCATATATATCTAGTTTTATCTGATCAGCTCTAAAGTCAAATTGCTGCTGCTCAAAAGCATAAACCCTAATCCTTGACTCCCCTGAGCTTATATATCTTGAATCTATTAGAGTTACTGCAATAGTCTCAGGAATGTTTGGAGTTGCAATGTAGGATCGAATTAAAGCCCATGAAGATGTAGAATAATCCCATAGATAAAATGTTGCATTTACGGATCTAGTGAAAATACATGTTACATTATATGTCATATTTATAATAAGACCTACACTAATATTAGTAAAGGTGAAGTATGCATCCAATTCATATTTTACTATTGCTGTTGGTGAGAAAAGTATGTAATCATTCATCATATAAAACTGATTTCCCATCCTAGTAGCCGTAACTCTAACTTTCCAATTTCCTGAAGAATCTCTAAAATCCTCTGCTCTATGAGATGTATTCTGTGAAAATGATTGATATGAGAAGGGCGGCCCTGATGAATAGCTTACATAACCAAAGCCTGACGTCTGATAAGCTCCTGCAGTATAATTGTATAATTGTATAGTAACATTAACTGAGGGAAGACTGAAGGCTTGTGTTGAACGCCATAATAGTGAAGGCCACGAAAGTATATCACTAGTTCCATAGAACTCCACTGCTACCGAATGTATATTGATCCTTGGTATAAAGTTAAGCATGTTCAATCCAAAGTTTAATGTTGGATTATTGCTCAATATTAGTATAGATAATCGCCAACCTCCCGTGGAGTTTCTAAAGCTATTTGCTCCTGAAGTTATTTAAAACTCCCTAAGCAACTCGCTAGTATTAGTATAAGTGAAGTTGAAATAGCCCATCTCACCATAGTTTGGATATCTTCCCAATTCAAAATTGTAAACTCTTATCGTGCAATTTGCTGGTACATGAGAGACATTTGAAACCATTCTTATCCATATGGAGTTCCAATCCTCTGTATCAGAAATTCCTGAGAACTCAACATTTAGAACTGTTGGATATGAGATGAAGGCAATGCCAACATCATCTATTCTAGCAGTAATTAGAAACATATCCATTGGATTTAAACATCCTATATCGAAGACAATTTTAAGACTATAGTTAGTGCTAGGCGATAGTGTAACAGGTATGCCATTTCTAAAGAAGTATCCAACTGTTGTACCCATCCAACCGCTGCCAGCATTATTATCATTATATAGCACTGATATGTCATTACCTAAAGCATCAGCCAATATAAGTCTCACTGAGTACAAGACCACATTGCTATAGTTTCCATAGTTGTATAAACCGCTTGGTCCCAGTTCAAATCTCCAAGCAAAGCTAGCCAAAGCTCCACCCCATGAGCTTGGAGAGGAGAAATTAGTAAAGAAGGTTACATTCAATCTATGGAAGGAATGATCGAAATGTCTATCATCAATTAATATACAGAATGATCCTCCACCACTTCCACCTGGGTTTCCATTTCTTGAATCGTAAAATGGACCATCTATCTTTATAAAACCTGTTGGAAATATGGCACCATATAAAATATGATTAGTTCCATTCAAAAATATTAAATCCACTGATGAAGCTAAGGGTCTGTATACTGAGTTTGGAAGAGTATAGTTACCACTATATAGTGGAATTTCTGATGACCATGTTCCATCGTAATATCTATAGGCTAAGCCAGTGGATATTTGATATACTATGAAGATTCTTTCTGCTATAAAAGTTAAAGTTGGATATCTCATATTTGTGGGAGATGGTATATTCACCAAAGTATTATTGGATGTAAAATAATAAACATATGAATACATGTTGGTAGAATTTACAAATGTAAATATTACGCGATTATTATAAGGATCTGGAGCTGAGGAAAGCTCTGCCATGCTTGCTCCAGAGCCAATGGTAAAATTGCCATGGCCATACCAATTTCCAGGCTCTGGATTCCATCCATATATTCTCGTATATTGAAGACTATCCCCCCTTATAAATATAGTATATATGGCATTAGTATTGGGTTGTAGTGACATGGAAACTCTCGTCTCAAGAGTGATGGATTCTCTATACAAATCATTGGGTGAAGTGCTTGATCCCTCATAGTTATACCAATTGCTCCTAATTGAAGGATCTGCATTGGGAATACATCTAATAAATTGTATTCTTAATCTATTCGCCCCCGAGGGAGCTTGATAATACCAAGCTACAGCTGGCCTCTCATCCTTTGAAGAATAAGTGCGAAATGCAAAGTCCCAAGTTGGTTGAGGAGTCCAAGTTGAGCCTCCATTATTGCTTATAAGAGCTGATCCATTTGCATATGGATTTGCTGTAGAATAGTAAAACATCCAACTATTTGAAGCTGTGCTATACCTAGAGTACACTACTATCCAATATACTTCGGAAACATTGAGATAAGCAGGGGTGTTAAAAATACAATCATACCATCGCACTGTGGTTATTACACTAGACTCTATTCTTCCAGAAGTAATAATGCCAGTTGAAGACATATCAGGAAGTGAACCATTGCTCCTTCTAATCTCTATGTAAAGATGATCAGTAGGCGCAGTTACACCTATGGTAAACAAGAAGAGCATCACTCCACTTAATACGTTTGAAGAAGGTCTGAAGGATTGAGCTGCAAAATAATTGCCATAGACGTTATAGTATGTTGTTGTGGAATTGTTGCTTTGATCTAATGAAGTGAGATATGGATATAGAGCTATAGCTGGTCTATTAAGTGTTACTCCAGTAACACTATGTAATGTAACTCTAGCACCAGCAGTCCAGCCAAACCATCCTGGAATTCTAAAGCAAAAATGAACATTTGGGGATATTGACCAAGCAGTTGTATATGCCCATCCTCCAAGGCTTCCAACATAGGAGCTATTAACATAAGCCCAAGAAAATGTTCCATTGGTGCGAAGAAGAAGAGCATAATGATATCCTTTTTTAAGTTCAGCATTTATATTTACGCTCACCCATGAGAATGTGCTTGGAACGCTTGTTAATACCGCTGAGGCTACGAGTCCAACTGGACTCAAGTCAG
>JANXER010000011.1 GCA_025057955.1 Candidatus Methanomethylicaceae archaeon
ATAAAGTTTTTATTGTTGCTATCTCGAATAAGGTATTAGGGCCCGTGGCGCAGTATGGATAGCGCGTCGGCCTCCTAAGTCGATGGTCGTGGGTTCAAATCCCACCGGGCCCGCCATAACTTTTTTTGATGTATTCGTTAAAAAGGTTAACAAAAAGATGTATCTTTAGCAGAATGCAAAAATGTACCATTTAGTAAATTTTTTAATGAACGAGCCTTCAAAATATGTAGAATGGATATCCTCAGGTCCAAGGATATTTTTGACATAGCCTTAAATTGCAATTTCTTAATGAAATAAAAATGGGGAAATTTTTGACGCTGGAAAAACTACTTCTGATCATTAACTTCCCGAGGAATTAGATATATTATCGACTAATGGTAAGATAATGAATTTTTCCATTTCAAGGAGGACTTCTAGTTATTGATTTTTGCCTTATGGTTACATGGTTTGAAATAATATCGATGTTTGAAATAATATCGATTCCCTCTGAACAAGTCCCCCTCATAGAATAATCCAAATAATGCCACTTTGAAGAATCTTCTTTAATACTTCAAAGTGTCTGAGACGCTTATTTTCTACTTTACAACAACCCCCTATTTACCAAATCTTTTCACCAACATAAGGAACAAATTCGAAAATAATAATCATTGATTCCCAAATATGGGAGTTATAAGTTCCTTTAAATTATTTTGTAATAAATCACACAAGAATGGCAATTATTATAATCATTGGCCCAAAATGGATTTGTTAGAGCGATCAATCAATAGTAATAAAATCCCTCCTTATTTACATCTCCTTCGAAAGAACTCAATGAGACTAATCATATGGCTTTCATCCTTTAAACCCTCTAAAGCCACTTATCTCATGGGTTTAAATTAATGCTATAAATTGAGTAATTCTAAATTACTCTTCAATTATTCTGAGGCCTTGAATTATCTTAAGATATAATCTAGAAAATCTTTAATTAACCAATTCTACAACATTAAATTAAAATACATCTTTCTTATCATTGTTAAATAATGTCTTTTGAAGAAGTAGAAGTAATTAAACGAAGAGCAGAGGCATTCCTAAAAAATGCAAAGTATTTGCTTGAAATTGGCGAATGGGATTTATCGATTTTTAATCTTGAGCAATATTGTCAATTGATTCTAAAGTATAAGCTTCTGATTAAGACTGGATCATATCCTAGAACACATTCTTTAAGACGTCTAATAAGAGAGTTATCAAAGATAAGTCCTAAATTAGAATCTTTAATAAAGGATGAGGATAAATTACACTATATTGCTAGATTGGAAGAGGCTTATTTAACTTCAAGATATATTCCCTATGTTTATGAAGAATTTGAAGCTCGAAGTCTTTTAAAGTTCGTTATAGAGATATTTAAGCCATTAGTGGATGAGGTTTGATGAAGAGAGATTATCTTGAAATAGCTAAGAAGGTAAAGGAAATAGTTCTCAGCATAGATCCTAATGCGAGAATATATATATTTGGCTCAGTGGTTAGAGGCACTTCTACAGCTGCAAGCGATATTGACATATTAATAGTTACAAAAATTATAGATCAAAAGTATGAAATCATGGTTAATGTATATAAGAACGTTGATGAAAATGTAGAATTACACGTAGTAACCGAGGAAGATCTCGAAAGATGGTATAAAAGATTCATACCTAATGAGGAGCTTATAGAAGTTTGAGATTTTATTAACTATTATAATAGTCTAAACGTTTAATAGCTTTGAAATAATTGACTTATATGGAAAAAAATGAAGGAACAGAAGATCATCCTTGAGATTGATAACATGGAATGTGCCAGCTGTGCAGTGGCATTGGAGAGAGGCTTATCTAGAATGAGAGGTGTAATTAGAGCTTCTGTTAGTTTTGCATCAAGGAGAGCCATAATTTTATTCAATCCAAATGAGATAAGTAAGAATGAAATAAAGAGAGCAATCGAAAGAGCAGGATATAGAGCTCGTTATGTGGAAGAAAGTATTTTAGATGAGGAAGAAGAGCTCATAAGAAAGCGCCTAATTATATTTATCATAGGCTTAACACTTACAATACCTACTGTTATAATTGAAATGTTCTTTTACTCTCATGAGTATAACTTTCTTCTATTCCTTCTTGCCACACCCGTACAAGCATTACTGGGCTATAAATTCTATAGAGGGGCTTGGTTCTCTTTAAGGAATAAATTAGCAAACATGGATTTGCTTGTAGCACTTAGCACTTCTGTGGCTTATGTCTACTCTACATTTGCAACTTTTCTTTTAAAAGGACATGTATTTTATGAAGCATCTACTACTGTTCTAACAACAATTTATCTTGGTAGCTTGCTAGAAGATATCACTAGAAAGAAGGCGGGAGAAGCGATAAGGAAGCTTATTTCATTAAGACCAAAGAAGGCTACATTAATCAAAGAGGGCAAAGAATTGGAAATTCCATTAGAGGAAGTCAACCCAGGAGATATACTATTGGTAAAGCCTGGAGAGAGTATACCTGTTGATGGGGAAGTTTTAGAAGGATATTCTAGTGTTGATGAATCTATGATTACTGGTGAGAGTTTACCTGTGGACAAAAAGGTAGGAGATAAAGTGATTGCTGGCACTGTAAATAAATTTGGTTTATTGAAGATAAAAGCGGAGAGAATTGGAAGAGATACTCTACTTTCACAAATAGTTAGCCTTATTGAAGAAGCCCTTCTAACCAAAGCCCCCATTCAGAGAATTGCTGATAGAGTGGTTGGCTATTTTGTTCCTGTGGTTGTTCTAATATCTCTATTAACTTTCTTAACATGGTATTTTATCTTGGGGTCAGAATTCTTATTTGCATTGATAACTAGTGTATCTGTTCTAGTGATAGCCTGTCCCTGTGCTCTTGGTTTAGCAACACCAACAGCTCTAATGGTAGCTATGGGAGTAGGAGCAAGGCTTGGCATTTTAATAAGGGATGCTGGTAAATTGGAAATCCTTTGCAAAGCCAACTCCATTGTTCTTGATAAAACTGGAACGCTGACCAAAGGAGAACTGGAAGTGGTTAAAATAATTAATGAAGATTGTTTGGAATGGGCAGCCATTGCTGAGAAGCATTCTGAACATCCCATAGCTAAAGCTATAGTTAAAGCTGCTGAGAGAAGAGGGCTTAATATTAAAGATCCGGAGAAATTTGAAGTATTACCAGGAAGAGGGGTAATAGCAGAGCTTGAAGGAAATAGAATTTTGGTTGGAAATTTAATGCTAATCAATGATTACAATGTAGAAATTGTAAATTTGAAGAATGATATTATTTCATTACAAGAGAGTGGAATTACTGTAGTAATAGTTGCTTTGAATGGAAGAGTAATAGGAGCATTAGGGGTTACTGATGTACTAAGAGATAACTCCAAGGATTTTGTGAAAAAATTGAAGGAGCTTGGCCTTGAAGTGATTATGATTACTGGAGATAATAAAAAAGTGGCAAGACATGTGGCTAAGGAGCTTGGAATTGAAACAGTATTAGCAGAAGTATTGCCACAGGATAAAGTGAAGGAAATTAGGAGCTTACAGGAAAATGGAAGAATAGTCATCATGGTAGGAGATGGAATAAATGATGCTCCAGCTCTAACTCAAAGCAATATAGGAATAGCCATAGGTTCAGGAACTGATATAGCTAAGTCCGTTGGAGATATAGTACTTATAAAGGATGATCTGATGAATGTAGTCTCGGCTATAAAGCTGAGCAGAAAGACTGTTGGAAAAATTAAACAGAACTTATTCTGGGCTTTTATATACAATATATCTGCTATTCCAATAGCCGCAGGTTTGCTCTATCCATTTATGGGAATTCTAATTACCCCTACAATTTCCGCTATAGCAATGGTGTTGAGCGACATATCTGTTGTGGGAAATTCAATATTACTAGGTCTATTCTTTGAGCGATAGCAATATTATTATGAAAGTGATTGTTAGTATTTCTCATGGAGAAAAAATTTGCAACTGCTATAAATTGTATGGATGGCAGAGTTCAAATTCCAGTAATAGATTGGATGAAGAAGAAATATTTTGTGGAATATATAGATATGATAACTGAGCCTGGACCAGTTAGAATTTTATCTGAGGGAAATGATATTTCAAGGCTAAATTCTATAAGAGATAGACTGGAGATCTCGATTAAGAAACATGCATCCAATATTGTAGCAATAGTGGCTCATTATGATTGTGCAGGTAATCCCGTGGAAAAGGAAACACAACTCACTCAGCTTAAGTCTGCGATTGATAGAGTGAAATCATGGAATATGAATGTTAAAGTTTTAGGACTTTGGGTGAATGAGCATTGGAATGTTGAGGAAATTGACAAATAGGCTGAAGTATTTAGAGACGCCAAAAATTATTATAGATTTAGTTTATGAGATTTTTTGATTATAATATTTAAAAAATTTTAAATATTTAATATATAAGAATCTTTCACATGAAGGGAATAGCTCCATTAATTTCAACAATTTTACTTATAATAATTACAATTTCAGGTGCAACCATTACCTATACTTTCACAAGCGATTTTATTGGAAGTAATTTATTTTCTCCTTCAATGATAATGCCCCTTATAATTGTGGAATCTGTGGAATTGAAAAACTATGGTGTTGCAAGTATAAATGTGAGAAATTTGGGCACAACTACGTCGATTATAGATAAAGTGTATATGATATCGATATTAGATGGATCTATAGTAGGAGATTACTCTCCTAGATACTTAGAAATCTCTCCAGGACAGCTTACAAAAATCAATATAGAGCCATCATCATTGATAGCCTCAAAGGATGGAAATTATTATTTAAAAGTAGTAACTAAAGAGGGATGGATTGGATTCTCTAAGGCCTTCTTTCTAAAGGGATTAGATTTTGGAGAATGGGTGGAATACTCTGGAAATCCAGTTCTAGATCCATATATTAGGGCTTATTATCCATGTGTAATTTACGATGTAAATGGATTTCATGGGCATGGTGTAAGTGCAAAGTATAAGATGTGGTTTAATTCATATTACTCTAATAGATATAGTATATGGTTTGCTTTTTCTAATGATGGCATAACATGGAACCTTCACAACTCTCCAGTATCTGGTCTATCCGATAATTCAGGCCATCCATGGGTTTTGTACTTTTCAGAGGGCTTCCCTGGAAGCAATAGTGGAAATAACCCTAATGGTACAACTATGTACTATAGAATATGGTACTGGGATGCCAATAAACTATATACAGTTGAAGCCATAAGATATGCAGAATCACCAGATGGAATAAATTGGTATAACGATCAACCGGTAAAAAATGGCTTAATTCCTATTATAACTGGCTCATCCTCAGATTGGAATAAGGGCTCTTATGGTCCAGCCTGTGTGCTTTATAATCCTTCAGCCTCTAATAGTGGTACTGATTGGAAATTTAGGATGTACTATGATGGTACACCTGGGCATAATGAGAGCATTGGAGTGGGCTTCTCTAGTGATGGTATAACTTGGATTGGCTATGATAAAAATGGAGATGGAAAAGCTGATCCTGTATTAACTGGAAGTAGCTTCGGCTGGGATGCCAATTATGTCTATCCTTGCACAGTTCTTAAGCTTGGATCAAAATATTATATGTTTTTCAGTGGGGGTGTAAGTGGCACAAACGAAGGAATAGGTTATGCCATCTCTGATGATGGTCTAACTTGGACTAAGGATCCAAAAAATCCCATATTTCACAAGAACGATGGAGTTTCATGGAGAAATGCAAGAACTTATACTCCTGCAGTGGTAAAAGCGGAGGATGGTCTTAGAATGTATTTCACAGGTGTTGACTCAATGGGTAATTATGCCATAGGTTATGCTATGCTAAAATAATTAGCAATAGCTTGAAAATTTTCATTTTAAATATTTCATTTTAAATACATCAAATTTTTTAAATACAATATAAGCCACTATAGCAAGCTGTGCGCCTTCTAGAATATAATCTCAATATTACTTGGAAATATTATTTCATCTCAATTTAGCAGTATGAATCGAGGCTTTTATCTCATCATCCAATAGTGCTCTTTTCTTAAACCCTTCTCCTTCAATTCAAAAAGCTTCTTCCTTGTCTTCTCATAGAAGCCGTTATCATTTAAATATTCTTACAAAAAATTTTAAGCAAATGCCCACTTATATAGTAATTCTCTTAAATAGATAGGGTTTAATTAGCAAAGTAAATTAAGCTAATAGAAACGGTTTATTTTTTTTAGCATTCAAGAAGTTTTAGGCAAATCTTTGAATTGGCTGAAATGCTTTTGATCGAATAGAGCTGTGCTCCTCTGTCTATCACTACAGCAGCTATCATAGCGTCAGCTCCTCACTGGTACTCTTTAGGTCAGCAAATAGTTGAACATCCCTTTTGGTATATTCGATTACTGGTAGAAGAAAAATTTCCCTTATGGATTTTGCAAATTTCTTAAGGCCATATAGAATTTCATGGAGGTTAATGACTTGTAGCAATTTTCTCTCCTTTTTCAATTAGAAGCCTTAGAGCCTCATCACCCTTAGCGGAACGTCTATAAGGATCTCCATAACCACATCTGTATCTATCATGCTTTGGCTCAGCTCTTTTAGCATAAATTTCATTAAGTAATTTCTCCTATCACTAAATACAACCTCTAAGCCTCTTTTAAATCCCAAGCAAATCTAGTCCAGCACCCTCAATAAGCTTCTCGAAGAGCTCACAAGCTTTCATCTTTAACCTCTAATAATTTTCTATACAAATCGTTCCTTATTGTAATTGTTTTTGGCAACCCGAATACCTTAAGTTTAAACATATGTTTAAACTTAATTATAATTATCAATAATTATAATTATTAGTAACTTTTATATACTAGTTATAGCATAATACTTTGTTCATGTCAAAATTTCCTTATCTAAAGTCAAATCTAATCTATATCTATAAAAAATTAGATTATATATTTGTAAAAAGAGAGAAGGTAAAATACAATTTACAAGAAAAAAATGAATCAACTCCTTCCGAAGGCAGTGATGAGAAACTTAGAAAATATTGGAATAAACTAAAAAAGATAACTATTATTTGGATGCTTGCTTGGCTTTTTCCTGCAGTCATTATACATCTAATGAGTCCTATAACTTCCTCAATAAAAATACTTAATGGAATTCCACTTCATTGGTTCAATACTTCTCTTCTATCTATATTGATTGGAATAGCTCTGATATTTTGCTATGCATTTGTGATGGATAGAGTGGATAGAATCTTCAAAAAGGAGGAGGGAGCATGAAATTCTTTGGAAAAGCCATGATTTTATTTTTAGGAGCCTATATTTCATTAATTGCTATTCTTGCTTTAATTGAAAATATATTCTTAGCCTCAGCAGTAGCTCTCTTTGGCTCTCTATTCATTTATTTATTTATTGCCTTTGTTATGAGGACAAAAGATGTTAGTGAATTTTATGTTGCAGGAAGGAGTATAGGATCGATACCGATTGGAGCATCCATTGCCTCAAATTGGATGAGTGGAGCATCCTTTGTTTCCATGGCTGGAGTTATAGCTTTATTAGGATTTGATGGTTTGCCCTACATAATAGGATGGACTCTAGGGTATTGCATTGCTGCATTTATGATCGCTCCATTTATAAGAAAATCCGCTACTTACACTATTCCTGAATTCATTGAAACCAGAGCTTGTTACTGGCCAATTGCTAGACTTGTTGCAGTCTTTATACTATTCATAATATCCTTTACCTATTTAATAGCGCAATTAGTGACAACAGGAATAATAGTGGGGAGGTTTTTAGGCCTTCCTGCGATCCTTGGAACAATTATCTCTTCCATAATAGTAATAGCATTTGCAGGTAGTGGAGGATGGAAGTCTATCGTTTGGGTCAATGTTGCACAATATTTTATACTAATAGTTGCTTATTGGTGTGTTTTCATAGCAGCAGCATATGTTGCTGGAATATTTAATCCATGGCCACATATAGGATATGGAGGAATTTTAACCACTCTTGAATTAAAGGAAATTCAATTTGGCTTAAGAACACTCACTGAGCCCTTCTTGAGAGTATTAGGTGGTGGAATGGGTGAACTTAATTGGATATTCTCAGCATTATGTTTAATGCTAGGAACAGTAGGTTTACCTCATGTATTATCACAGTTTTATCTAGTTAAAGATGTTAGAACAGCAAGATATGGCGTAGCATGGGGTCTTACGTTTATAGGATTATTGTATATAACTGCTCCAGTTTATGCAATACTTGCAAGATATGCCTTCTCACAAACATGGGGAATGGCAATAAAGGATGTATTCAATTTAGCATGGGTTCAGAAATGGCTTCCAACCGGATTAATAAAATTATCAGATGTAAATAGAGATGGAATTCTTCAACCTCCTGAGATGTCATTTCATAATGATATTGTTGTTATAGGAATGCCAGATATGTTTGGACTTCCATGGTATTTCACACCAATAATTGCAATTGGTGGTCTTGCAGCTGCTTTAAGCACAGCTAATGGTTTAATAATGGTAATGGCAATTGGTGCTACAAGGGATATATACAAGAAATTCATAAACCCAAATGCCTCTGAGAGAAAGGAAATTTGGATTGGAAGAGCAATGCTCATAGTTCTCTCGGTTATATCTAGCATTTTTGGAGCAAGAGCTCTTGATGATCCAACCTTTTCAACATATGTTGCGCTTCTCGTGGGTTGGGCATTTGTCTTTGCTGCTGCTTCCTTCACACCAATAATAATTCTGGGAATATTTTGGAAAGATCTCAATAAATATGGAATGGTTATGGGAATGATTAGTGGATTAGCCATAGCTCTACCATATGTAGTTGGCGTTGGTTTATATGGCATGCCTCCCATTACAATATTTGGAAGCAAAATTGGAACAATTGCATGGGGAACTTTAGCATTTCTCATTAATCTCATAGTAACCATAGTGGTCTCATTAGCTACAGGAGGGAAAAAGGCAAATACTAAAGAGGTGCTTAGATTTGTAGATGAGCTCAAGACCCCAGAATAAGTGGTGAAGATGTTTTTTGAGAATAATATGAATAAAACTCTTAACAAAATAATAAGGCGTAAATTAGTTTGGATTAATCCAGAAGCCTCAATAAAAGATGCTGCAGAATTGATGCAAAAGGAGGAAGTATCTTCAGTAGTTATAATGAAGGATGATGTGCCAATAGGTATCATTACTGATTCAGATCTTCGAAGAGTAGTTGCTGAAGGATGGAATTTTTCTACTAAACTTTATGATTTTTTAGAACATAAGCCAAGAAAGTTCCCAAATCTTATAACTGCTGATATAAATGAAAATCAATATAATGTGCTCTCTAGAATGCTTGAACATAGAATTAAACATACTATTGTTATGGATTCTGGAAGACCTATTGGTGTGGCAACAATAGGCGATCTTGCATATGGTTTAACTCCATTTCATATACATTATATAATTAAGCTAAGAAAAGCTAAGAGTCTGGAGGAGATTAAACAAATTATTTCTGAATTCAAAGCCGATCTCATAAAGAATGTTATGGAATTTTCAAAATCTGAAGTGAAGAGTTTCAAATATTTCTTTGAATCTATTAGTAGTGTAATTGATAACGCCATAAAAGTTATCGCTGAGTTAAGAAGCATTCCATCAAAAAATTTTGTATATGTATTAACAGGAAGTTGGGGCAGAAAGGAACAATTTCTTCTTACTGATAGAGATACTTTTGCTATTTATAAAGAAAATCAAATCAATACTATTGAGTTTATTAATGATTTTGAAGATTGCTTAGATGAAATTGGTTTTCCTCCTTGTCAGCATGGATATACTGCTCGAAATTTTACATTTGAATTCAATGATTTAATTAAGCTTATAGATGATTGGGGAAGCGATCCAAATAAATTTGTAGTAAATCTTTCCCTTATTGCAGATGCAAGAGCTATAATTGGTGAAGGTGAATTACTTGAAAAAATTAAGGAAAAATTAATAAATAAACTCTATAAAAATAGACTCTTCATTTTACAATCTCTTTCTTATCGCCCCCCCGAATCCTTCTTCGGATTGCCTAAGAGCTTTAATTTAAAATCTAAATTGATTGCTCCATTAGAATATCCAATTAGAGCTTTGGCAATTACAAACAAAATTCTAGCTACTTCTACAATGGATAGAATTTCCCTCTTAAAAGAAGAAAATTTAATCTCAGAGGATCTCTATCAATCCCTTATTCAAGCATACAATATAGCTATACGCTTTAAGATATTGATACAAACAAAATCTAAAAATCAAATTGAAACATCCTCTCTTACATATACTGAAAGAGAGCTTCTAAAAAATGCAATAAGAACAATAAAATTCTTTCACAAGTATATTGAAAGAAGCTTCGTTTAGTGATGTAAGATATGTTCCCTCCAATACAATATTTATCTAAGATAAAGCCTTTTTCTTTTCTTTCAGACTCAGAGCTTACGGAATTGATTGAAAGTATGGAAATATCGCTATATAGAAAGGATGAAATAATATTTAAGCCAAAAGAGGAAATTAGTAAATTTTATTTTATAAGGGAGGGAAAAGTTGGGCTTTTTTATGGATCCGAACTCATGTGGATTGTGGAAAAAGATGAAATAATTGAAACAACTTTCTCTACAACTGCAATAGAATTTACAGCAAAAGCATTAGAGGACTCAATAATTTTTGAATTTGAAATTGCAATATTGAAAAAAATACTTCAAAAGAATGTGCTTTTCAAGGAATTTTTAGAAAAATTAATTTCTGGAAAGTTTCTATCTCTTCTCAAATTAACTCGTATGGATATTATAGACATCTATGAGCGTCCAATAGGCATGATGATTAGTAGAGCTCCCATTTTTTGCTTTAAGGGAAAAACAATTAAGGAAGTAATTGAACTTATGAATGAGAATGATGTAGGAAGCATTGTGGTTGTCGATCCCGAAAATAAACCAATAGGAATAGTAACTCATTCAGATTTATTAAAAATCATAGGAAGGGGAATAGCACTTACAGAATCAGTTGAAAAAGCCATGTCCTATCCAGTTATAAAAGTAAATTTCAATGCCCCCATTTTAGAGGCCTATCTCAAGTTTTTATCATATGGTATAAATCATTTAGTTGTAGTTGATAATGAGAGATTAGCAGGAGTAATTTCAATTAAGGACTTGATTTATAACATTGAACCTCCTGGCCATTTCTTAAAACTCAAAAAAGAAGTTTTAAAATCTAAAAGTTTAGAGGAAATTAAGAAGCTTTCTCAACAAGTAAATCTTTTGATAAAGAATGCCTTGGAATATGGTTTTAGCTATCCAGCTATTTCACGATTGATTTCAACAATTTTTGATACTATTCTTAAAAAAATTTTTACAACACTTGAAGTAGACTCAAATACAACCATTATAACAACTGGAATCTATGGAAGAAGAGAAATAGATTTCCCTTTGAAAATTAATTTATTAATTATTAATGAAGAGGAGGATAAAAGGCTTTCAAATATCCTTTTTGACTTAAATATTCAATTTGAATATTGTAAGAGCATTAATCAATTCTTGGATAATTTACAAAATATTAAACTTCTTAATTTGCTTGATGCTCGTTATATATTTGGTAATCGCATTAATTATGTAAAATTCAAGGATCATGTTAAGGAAATGGTAAGACAAAAGCCCCATCTAATCAAGATTTTTATCGATAAAGATTTTGAAGAGTTAGAGGATGTATCAGAGATGATTTCAAATATAACCAAGGTGCTTTCATATATTCATGGTGATATATCTGCTAGACCTATATGGGAGAGATTAGATTTTCTTAAATCTCGTAATATTATTGATGGAGAGTTAGCGAATGATTTGATAGAGGGCTATATAACCCTTAGAACCATTGAACTAAGTGCTAAGATAAACAATGAAAAGCCATCAATAGATAGAATTGTCTATAAGAAGATTGTGAAAAGAGCAATGGAGTATAAATCATGTATAAGAAAAATGATAGGCTAGAGAGAAATATTGAATCTGATATTGAAAAAGCAGAGTTTTCAGTAATAGATTTAGAGACTACTGGCCTTGATGTAAAGAGAGATGATATTATATCCATTGCTATAATTCCTATGACGGGTTTAAAAATCCATTTTAAGAAATACTACTATACTCTTATTAGACCGAGTAAATTTAGTGAAAAATCTATAAAAATTCATGGTATATGTCCCGGTGATTTAAATCAAGCACCTAGGTTTGAGGAGATCTATGAAAAGATAATGGAGATGTTAAATAATAAAATTATAGTTGGTTTTAATGTAGATTTTGATATTGCTTTTTTAAGGGAGAAATTTAAGAAAATCGAAAAGAAAATTGACTTAAATTATGTAGATATAAAAAAAATTGAAAGTTGGATTCTAATAAGAAGGGGAACACCTAAGCCAATTATAGAGCTCTCAGATCTCATTAGTAGATATGGAATAGAGGAAGGGGCACAGCACAATGCTTTAGTTGATGCCTATACTATCGCAAGGATTTTTCAAAATCAATTGAAAACTCTTTTGACATTTAATATTAAATTGAATGATCTATTAAAATTAGGCAGGAAAAATGATTTTTTTAATTAAATTAAAATATTTTTACACTCGATTTTGAGCAACCCTACAGCCTGTTTCTCTGCATAACATCCCAGCAATAGTGGTTAACAAGTAGAATAAGCCAACTATGAATAGGGTATAATAGAATGGGATCAAAGTTATCATATAACCTACCATGGGAACAAAAACGATCTGTCCAATAAAACCAAACATCACAATAATGGATGTAGCAAAGGGAATTTTCCTATGTGAAATTTCCGCTATTTCCATGGGAATGGTAGTTATAGAAAAGGTTGCAAAAGATGCAAACCAGCCCACTCCAGTCATAAATATAAATAATTGTATTGTATCTGTGGTGTTAATTAAACCGATGAAACTTATGAAGGTTAATATGCCAGATACTATTATGAATGGTCTTCTTAATCCAATTCTATCAGATATAAAACCTCCAACAGGGCTTGATATTATGCCAATTAAGTTGTAAAATCCCATTATTGTTGAGGCAATAAATATTGGAAATCCTTTCATTTCAAGATAAGTAGGAAGCCAAGATGACATTGACGATCCTACGCCCATAAGACTAAACATTACTATACCCAAAAGCCATATCTCCTTTATTTTTATAAGCTCTCCAAAGCTGAATTTATCCCTCTTCATATCTCTTTTCATCTCAACTTTAGGCCCTTTGCCAAAAAGAATCCATAATATCATCAAGAAAATTCCCATGGTTGCGTAAACTATATGTGGCTCCCTCCAAACAGGTGGAGGGAATAGAACTGGGGTTAAAAAGAAATGCATCATAAGTCCAACTGACATGCTAGAGTTTAGAAAAGCGTTTATTTTTCCATAGTCCTTTGAAGTAAACCAAGTCATAATGATAGGCATGGTTGCCGGGATAAACCAAGTTATTCCCATCCCTAATATGAATCTACCAATTAGAGCTATACCAAAGTTGGGGGCATTACCAATTAGAAATCCACCTAATGTGGTTAGAACTATAGCAAATAACACTGTATTTTTTGCTCCAAACTTATCTACAACTAATCCAGTTAACATAATGAATATAAGACAGGCTATCATTGTTGAAGAAATTAAAAATCCCACCTCAGTTGAAGTTATTGATAATTCTCTCATTATATTCTTAATATAAATAGATGGAACAAGTATAACCAGACCACCATACATTCTTATCAAAAATATTAAAGTTGCAACAACAAATCTGTATAATTTCTCACCATTCATTTTCCTCTAAAATTTCAATTTTAAGTGCTAATGGTATTTATATTCCTTTGGGGTTAAATGTTGAAAAATTTATTAATTTTAATATTTTTACATAATTTTATTATTGAGTTTGGTGGACCGGGTGGGATTTGAACCCACGACCCCCTGCGTGCAAGGCAGGTGATCTGCCGCTAATCTACCGGCCCTATTTGCTTAAGTGAATCTGAACTTTTATCCTTTTTGCGAATTAAAATAATTTTTCCCTTTTCCATAGCCTCTTGAACCACTAAACTTTTGGATTTTAACCTTTCAAACTCCTCCTCAGTAAAGCCAAAGGCCTCAAGCAATATCTTATGCTTCCAATACTTTTGTAAAATAAGCATTCTTCTTTCGAAGGGCATTCCTTTAAAATCCTCTGATATTATAATTAAGTCTATATCGCTATCCCTTAATCTTTCACCACTTAAAGAAGATCCAAATAGTATGGCAAACTTTACATTTATAGGCAAACTCCTCAGATAGCGTCTTATCTCTCTTTCAATATAAGCTCTTGAGAGCATTGGAAAACCCTCTTGGTTTTCATGAGGCAATCTAATGCAAAATTTTTAGTTATTATTTCTCCAGGCAGACCCATTGCAATATCTGGATATCTAGTTATGAAATAATATGGAGAGATTAAAGCGAGAAAATCCTTGAGCTCTTCTTCTAAATTGAGCTCCTTCTCTAATGGTTTATACAATGATAGAATTTTATGAGTTTTTATAGGCCTTTTTTTCAAAACCTTCAACCATAAACCCTTAAAGAGCTTCTCCAAGGCTTGCTGACAATTAAATGCCACATCTTCATAGAAGCCAAGCTCAAAATATTTTTCTGCTTTGATTAAACTTCTCTTGGCATCCTCAATCCACCAATCTACTTCCTCTCTCATCAAGCTAATCCTCTTTGGCTTTACCTTTATTAAATTTTCCAAAGTGAATGTTGATGTTATGTGATTGATTGTGAATATGTTTCATGAAATATTCTCTTGCTTCTTGAGTCCATTATTGGCTTACTAAGTTTTTCAATTACTTCTACAATCTCTGAAAGTATCGATCCAGGTATGGCTACATACATCTCCTCCCTTTTAATATCAGTTGCACTTCTTGAGCCGAAACAACCAAGGCCAATTTGGATTTCATTTCTTAAAAAGGAAGCTACGGTTAGTCCAGAGCAAACACTAGCCTCAGTTTGAAGCTCAATTTTTAAATGTTTTCCATCTTTATAGCTCCATGCATGACAAATCCACATGGCTTGTTCTGGAAGCAATCTAATTAAAACTAAATCAGGATCAAGCTTCGCATTTTCGAGTTGATAAACCAATATATATGCTACAGATCCAGGCATCATTTTTATATTTGATCCAAGACATCTTGCAGCGGCCTCTGGCTTTTCAAAAAGTCCTAAGGCAAAATGGGCCTCTCCTCTAATTACTTTTTCCTTTATGGGTGCACCAAAGGAAGCTGGCCCAGGACCACATGCCATTTCTAATGGAGAGAGGGCGATATTCTTACCCCTCATAGCTTCCATAAAAGCTTGACAGAAGCGCATTTTTCTCTTTGGAATTTCAAAACCTTCTGGTAGCTGCTGTCCTTGCCATATGAATTTTACAGCTATAGGAGGATTTTCCAATCCTAATATATCCTTCAATTTTCTTGCCATATCAGAGTAATTCATAATGCTACCTCCTATTCATGGCTATATTAATCATATCAGATAAAATTGCATAACCAGTGGCTCTTCTTCCTGCACCCGGCCCTATTACAGTAATTTCTCCAAGGCAATCAGTTTTGAAATTTATTGCATTCATTACGCCCATAATATTTGCTAATGGATCAGTTAATGAAAGCTTTATTGGTTTAACCTCAGCTATGAGCTTTCCCTCAATTTTTTCTGCCCTTGCTATTAACTTTATTCTTTTGCCTTTACTAAGGCTCTCCTTCACATCTTCCAAAGTTATTGAGGATATTCCTCTCCTAGGAATTTCTTTTGGTTTTAAATCTAAATCAAATATTACATTACATAATATTGCAAGCTTTGCTACAGCATCAAGCCCTTCAACATCCATAGTGGGATCAGCCTCAGCATATCCAAGCCTCTGAGCCTCTCTGAGCGCCTCCTCATAGCTCATTCCTCTCTCCATCTCAGAAAGTATGAAATTTGTTGTACCATTCAAGATTCCTCTTATGGATTCAATATAACAACCAGCAAGAGGTCCTTCGATTAGATTAAATGAAGGAGTTCCACTCATTACTGTTCCTTTAAATTTGAAGAATGCTCCTCTTTTTTTAGCGAGCTCTTTGAGCTCTCTATAATATAGTGCCACTGGGCCTTTATTAGTGGTTATTACATCCTTTCCTAGATTCAATGCCTCCTTTACATGGGAATATCCCGGCTCTCCATTTTCCAAGTTAGTCCAAGTCACTTCTACTAATAAATTTGAACTAGATTCCCTTATAACTTCTAATGAGGATAATCCTCTTTTTTCAACTGAAAGGTTTTCTAAGCTTCTTCCAGTATCTGCGAGTCTAAGCGCTTCCTTAGCATCTATACCCTTGCTATTTATAATCGATCCTAATTTTAAATCAGATATGGCAGTTATTCGCCATTCTATTCCATAGTATTCCTTCAATAGAGCTTTTTTCTCAATTAGAAGCTCTACAAAACCTCTGCCCACGGTTCCAAAGCCTATTAAAGCTATATCGAATTGCATATCATAAATTTCAATTGGTAAGTTATATTACTTTCTAATCTCTAAAAATATTGTATGGCAAAAAGAATAGCAGTTGTTGATGTAGATTTATGTGTTGGATGTCAATCTTGTATGTTTGCATGTAATAGGCGTTTTGGTGAAGCAGGAATTGCTAGAACGGCTATATTTGTTCAATCTGCTGGAGGATTTGAGAGAGGCTTTATTGTTAAAGTTTGTAGAGCATGTAAAGATCCTCCATGTGCCAAAGTTTGCCCCACAAAAGCCATAATGGAAAGAGTTGGAGGAGGGGTAAGGCTGGATTATAAAAAGTGTATAGCATGTGGTAATTGTATTCTAAGCTGTCCAATAGGTGCAATTTTTTGGGATGAAATAATTAAAAAGCCTACTGTATGCACTTATTGTGGCTATTGTGTAAACTATTGTCCATATGGAGTAATAAGATTGGAGGAGTTGAAATGATATCAAATGTACTTCATATAGATTTGAGCAATAAGAGATTTTGGATTGAAGAAAGAAGCGATCTCTTCAAGGAATGGCTTGGAGGTATTGGAGCTGGCATAAGATTACTTCATGAGGATTGTCCAAAGAACATAGATCCTCTATCCCCTGAAAATCCCATAATATTCTGCATAGGTCCATTCAATGGAATTTACCCCTTAGCCTCCAAGACCGTGGCTGTATTCAAGTCTCCACTTACAAAGAATCTTGGAGAAAGCCATGCGGGAGGAAGATGTGGAGTAGCAATGAGAATGGCTGGCTATGGTGGAATAGTAATAAAAGGAGCTAGTGAAAAGCCCATCTATCTTGTAATAAACGAAGATGGAGTTAAATTTAGAGATGCCTCGGCCCTTTGGGGAATGAATAGTAGTTCCACTGTTGGAAGAATTATAAGAGAAAGAGAAGCAGGAGCAGGAGTAAGAGCAATAATGAGGATAGGAAGAGCGGGGGAAAAGCTAATTCCATACGCTTGCGTAATTACTGAGACTTTCAGACATTTTGGAAGACTAGGATTAGGAGCTGTTTTTGGATCAAAGAAGTTAAAGGCAATATTAATACATGGAAGAAGTAGCATTAGGCTGAGTGATCCTAGACTTTATAGAAATACTTATGATGAAATATTCAATGCAGTAATAAAAAGCGGAGCTATGAAAAAGTATCATGATATTGGAACTTCTTTAAACGTTCTACCGCTTAATATTTCCTCATCCCTTCCCTCTAGGAATCTTCAGGCTGCTAAGTTTGAGGGCGCTGAGCTTCTATCTGGGGAGAATTTAGCTGAAAAGTTCCTTGGAAGAAGAGCTGCTTGTGCTCATTGTCCAGTTAGTTGCATTCATATAGCAGCTCTTAGAATTCCCTATGAGAATGAGCCATATTTCTATAAGACTAAAATGATCGCTTATGATTATGAGCCAATATATTCGCTGGGTTGTATGCTTGGGATAAGGAATCCCGAGGGGTTTCTAAAGCTTGTTGACATCGTGGATGAGCTTGGGCTTGATGCTATAAGCACTGGCGTAATTTTAGCATGGGCAACTGAATGTATGGAAAGAGGAATAATTGAAACCAAGGATGCTGATAATCTTGTATTGAAGTGGGGTGATTATGAAACTTACATTAAAGCCATCAAGAAAATTGTTAATCTTGAGAATGAATTCTATGAGGCTCTTGCCAATGGAGTAGAGCATGCCTCTTCACTATATGGTGGAAGGGAGTTTGCTCTTGCTTATGGAGGCAATGAAATGCCAGGCTATCATTGCGGTCTTGCTACACACATTGGCTTTGCCGTAGGCATGAGACATAGTCATTTGGATAATGCTGGCTATGACTTGGATCAAAAGATAAATGCTGAGAAGAAATTCATTAGCATAGAGGAAATTGCTAAAGCATTATTTGAAGAGGAAAGCTGGAGGCAGATTCTATCAAGCCTTGTAGTTTGTTTCTTTTCCAGAAAAGTATACACTCCTGAAATGATAAGTCGATGTTTCTCAGCCATGGGCATTAAGGTGGAACCATCAGAATTGAAAATCAAAGGAATGAAGATATTAAAGGAGAAATATAAATTTAAAATAAGAGAAGGATTCTCCTTTGATAATGTTAGAATACCAAAGAGGGTATTAGAAATACCTACTCCTCAAGGATTATTAAGGGAAGAGGATATTAGAAGAGGAATTTCAGAGTATAAAAAATTGATAGAGGCGGAACTTTGAAAAAAATAATATTTTTCTTCGAAATGCATCAGCCAAGGAGGATGAAAAGGAGTTTTGGAATGTTTAATAGTATGAACTATTTCGATGATGAGTTGAATAAAGATATATTCCAAAGAGCGGCTAATAGATGCTATATTCCAACTTTGAAAATTTTTCTAGAAGCTTCAAAAAAATATGGATTCAAATTCTCTCTTGGAACATCAGGGGTCTTTTTGGAACAATGTAGTTGGTGGGAACCAAGGATTATTGAGCTATTAAAGGAACTTGTGGATAAGGGAGCTTGTGAACTTATCGCTGAAACTTATTATCATTCCTTAGCCTCATTAATAAGTGTGGATGAATTCAAAACTCAAGTGAATTTACATAGGAAAATCCTTAATGAAATATTTGGAGTAAGACCAGAGGTTGCAGAGAATACTGAATTCATTTATAATAATGAAATTGCAAAGCTATTTAAAGAGCTTGGATTTAAAATTGTTCTAACAGAGGGAACTGAAAAAGTTCTAGGTTGGCGATCTCCAAACTACTTATATAAAGCAAAGGGGACTGATATTCTACTTTTAATGAGAAACTATAGGCTATCCGATGATATTGGATTTAGATTTACTTGTAAAGATTGGATATGCTGGCCTCTTACTGCAGAGAAATATGCAAACTGGCTTAAATCCTCACCAGGAGATTTAATATTTATTGCAATGGATTTTGAGACTTTCGGAGAACATCATTGGCCAGATAGTGGAATACATGACTTCATAAGAACTCTTCCTAAATATTTAAAGGATTTCAATCTTGAGGTTACAACACCATCCGAAGTTAACTCAAATCTTAATGCTGTGGATGAAATAGATGTTAGAGAAACTATATCTTGGGCAGATTCTGAAAGAGATCTCTCTGCATGGGTTGGAAATGAAATGCAGAAGTATTGCTTTGAAGTAATAAAATATATGGAGCCAATGGTTAAAAGCTCAAGCAATGAACTTCTTAAAATATGGAGGTATTTCACCACAAGCGATTACTTTCATTATATGAGCACTAAGGGAGGAGGAGAAGGAGCTGTGCATTCTTATTTCAGTCACTTCAATAGTCCTATTGAAGCATTTATTGCTTTTACTTCCATACTTTTCGACTTCAGATATAGAGTTTATGAATCCATGGGGAGAAAGCTTTTATATTATAAAATGCTTTTTGGGCAGATTCCAGAAAGCCATGCCTTTCATTTTTACTCTGGTTTTGCTAAACCTCTTGGCATAAAAGCAAGAAACTTAAAAGAGCTATATGAAGCTCTTAGTAAAGTGGATGAACAAACAATTCTCTTTCATATAAATAGAGGAGATCTTAGTAGATGGATAAGAGAAGTCCTCGGCTATAAGGAGCTAGCAGATAAACTAAATACATTAAGCAAAAATAATGTGAAGGATAAAATTTTGAAAATTATTGAAGAGAGTTTAGATAAAATCGAAGGGCTTCTTTATGAAGGATCTAATATTGAAAAAATTTAATGAATCTTCAAGATTTTTGAATCCTATAAAAGAGTTTATGGAGGATGAGCAAGAAATAGAGATAAGAGTTGATCCAGTTATTGGAATTATTTCAAGAATAAATATGAATAGAGTATTACGACCAAAACAAAAAATTGATGAACTTAAATATTCATGTGACTATTGTCCATTCTGTCCTGATAATATTGAGAGGGACACGCCCAAGTTTACAAGGGAGTATTTCGAGGAGGGAAGAATAAAAGTAGGAGGGGCTATGGTATTCCCAAATCTTTTTCCCTTAGCTGAGCTTCATGGTGTTTGTGTATTTACGCCAAAGCATAAATTAAACATAATTGAAATTGATGAAAATGAAATATTTGATGGACTTAGGGCTTCTATGGAATTCTTCTTAATTGGAAGAAGGAAGAATCTTCTATATCACTTTCTTGGATGGAACCACCTTTCATCTGCAGGTGCTTCCATATTACATCCACATTTTCAACTCATATGCTCAAGGGTTGGACTTAATTATGAAAGAATAATTTTTGAGGCCTCTGAGAGATATTGGAAGGAGAAAGGTAAAAGTTATTGGAGGGAGTTAATGAAAGATGAGGAAAGATACATAGGAGAGAGTGAAGGAATAACGTGGATAGCTCCATGGGCTCCCATGGGGAACTTCGAAGTTATTGGTATAAGCACCGAGGGTATAAGTTCTATAATGAGAAGTAATGCTCTAAGAGGAATAGCAAGTGGAATTGTTAAAATTTTGAAAGCATTTTGGAGCTTGGGGATAAGATCAATCAATATGGGAGTATTCTCCTATCCAGAGCAGAAGGAATGGTTTAGCTTTCATATAAGGATTATCGCTAGATCGGATAGTCCAAATGATAGAGGATTCTTAGAAATTTTCTGTGGAGAGATTGGAGTATTGGCTCCACCTGAAATCTATTCGAAATATATAAGGAATTTTTTTAAATGATGGAAATTTCATGTAAAATTACAATTGATGTTTTAAGGCTGATGTTATAGCTCCTTCTTAGGTTGTAATGAAAGCATATTAGATTTTGACTATTTTACTTCCATAAACTTCTCCATACTATAGTCGAGAACAACTCTGACTCCATGTTTATGAAATTCTTCATCAAGACTAGGATCGCCAGTGTCCACCCTCAAAAATTTAATATTATTCATTTTACTCTTTGTAGCAATTACAGTTATATTATCTAAGCCTATTTTACGAATTACTTTTGGACTTATCTGCTGATTTCCTCTTCCAAAGATGAATCCTTGTCCACCTATGGGAGTGACTATGATGTGCGCCTTCCTACCATTAATGGTATTCAATAATTGTCCCTCATTTACATCCTTTAATATATTTTTTTTATTTAAGAATACATCAACACCAAGCAAGGTCTTATCTTCATCTAAAATATCTGCTATGGCTTTCGTCGTAGTTCCAGGCCCAATTATGTATATGGTATCTGAATCCATTTTTTCGATTATATAGACTGCTATGGCAGCAAGATTTCTTAAATCGTTCTCCATTGTGGGTAGTTTAGTACATTGAATCAATAAAGGCTCATGGGGAACAAGCAAATATCCATAAAGCTTAGCTGATAATCTTCCATCTCTGAAGGCTTCTTCATCAACATCCATTACTTCAGCTTCCCTTAATGGTAAACCATTCGAAATAAATTTGGCGACGATGTTTGCGGCGGAAATTGGATTTGATGCAAATACTGCACTATGCATTTTTACTCCACTTGGTACTCCCAAAACTGGAATTTCAAGTCCAATAGCGTTTAATATATCGCGAGCAGTTCCATCCCCCCCACAAAAAACTAAAAGCTCTGCATCCATTTTCTTAATAGTCCGTGCTATACATATTGTATCTTCAGCACTTGTGTATTCCTTTCTCTCACCAATGACTATATGTTTAAATCCAAACTTCCTTACCAAGCTCTCTCCCATACTTCCAAATCCAACAATTAGCTCAATTTCATCTTTAAATGAATTAAGATGAGATAGAAAAATTTCAGCCCTTCTTGGGGATATTGGTTTAGCTCCAAGCTCTATTGCCTTTTTGAGAATTTCAATGCCATCCGTACCCTTAAGCCCTACGCTCCCTCCCATTCCAGCTATGGGATTCACTATTAGCCCTATCCTATGCAATTTAAGCACCTATATACTTCCTTTTGACTTCTTCAAGCCAGGGATAGAGTTTCTTAAGTTTTTCCATAGCCTCCTTTACCTTCTCAGCAGGATACTCATAAGGCAAAAGCTTTCCAGATAGAAAGTCTGAATATGCTTGCATATCAAAATATCCATGTCCACATAAGTTAAATAATATAACTTTATCTTCTCCACTTTCCTTACATTTCAATGCCTCATCTATAACGGCTTTTATGGCATGTGCTGGCTCTGGTGCTGGAATGATCCCCTCTGTTTGAATAAATAGCCTTGCTGCCTCAAAAACTTCAACTTGATTATAAGCCACAGTTTTTACATCACCTGTATAGTTTAGAAGACATAATGTTGGCGCTTTACCATGATAGCGCAATCCACCAGCATGTATGGGCGGAGGTATAAAATCATGACCAAGGGTGTACATTGGAACGAGTGGTGTTATTCTTGCAGTATCTCCATGATCATATGTATATTCTCCTTTGGTAATTGATGGACATGCAGTAGGTTCCACGGCCAATATTTCAAGTTCCTTAGGTGCTTTTTTAGATACTTTATCATAATAGAATGGCCAGAATAGTCCAGAAAAGCTGCTTCCTCCTCCGATACATCCTATTACTATATCAGGATAATCTTCAACCATTTCCATTTGTTTTTTCGCCTCAAGCCCTACTACTGTTTGGTGCATTAGAACATGATTAAATACACTGCCTATAGCATAGTTCGTATCCTCATTAACTAGAGCATCTTCAACAGCTTCACTTATTGCAATTCCTAAGCTTCCTGGATTTTCGGGATCTTCCTTCAAAATTTTTCTTCCAGCTTCTGTTTTATCACTTGGGCTTGGATATACATTAGCTCCAAAACATTCCATCATAATTCTTCTATAGGGTTTTTGATTGTAGCTTACTTTCACCATATATATAGTGGACTTTAGACCAAATACCATGCATCCAAAGGCAAGAGCTGATCCCCATTGTCCTGCGCCAGTTTCAGTAGCAAGCCTTGCAATACCTTCCTTCATATTATAATAAGCCTGAGCAACTGCTGTATTGGGCTTATGACTTCCAGTTGGACTTACACCCTCATATTTGTAATATATTCTAGCTGGTGTACGAAGCGCTTTTTCAAGCCTTATGGCTCTTATTAGAGGAGTGGGCCTCCAAATTTTATAAACTTCAAGTACTTCCTCTGGTATATCTATCCATCTATTTTGACTAAACTCTTGAATAAGAATTTCCTTAGGGAAAATCTTTGGAGCAATTCCTCCTCCAGGCTCTCTTGTTTGAGGATCTATAAATGGAGGAAGAGGTCTTGGTAAATCTGGGAGAATATTATACCATTTCTTTGGAACTTCTTCCTCTTCCAACATTATTTTTTTCAGAGCCATTTTAATCCCCTTTGTGGCTAAAATGTACTAGCATGAAATATTTAAGACTTCTCTGTACATATATGTATATAAAGAAATTTAATAATAATATAAATATTTTAGTAAAATAGGTGCCCGAGGCCGGACTTGAACCGGCGACATTCCGGTCTTCAGCCGGACGCTCTCCCAGGCTGAGCTACTCGGGCCTCAAAAATTTTAGAGATATTGAGCTTAATAAATTTTTATAGAAAATGTTTTTTAGTTCCATACATTCAATAATATAGGGGCAATGATCGATCAGAGTTAATATGATTGTTAGATGATTTGAAGGCATTTATGATAGCCCCAATAAACCTTTTAAACATCTTTTTACACAATTTCATAGGATTGCGGCCGTAGTCTAGCCTGGTCTAGGACGTTAGCCTGCCACGCTAAGGACCCGGGTTCAAATCCCGGCGGCCGCATCAATCATTCTTTTGATAAATAAAAGAGAAATATTATTAGATTAAACTTTTATAAATAAATTGAGAGAAAGAAATAATTCTATTAATTTTTAATACTTTAATAATTTTAATAATTTAATAAAATTAAATTATTAAAAGTAATAGCTTATTTAATGTATTTATTTTTTATATAAATTAAGTAAATTGATAAAAAAATACAAATTTTTTATAATGACTTTATTTCTTTTTCTTCTTTTCTTTTTTCTCTTCAGGCTTTTGGCCAGTTTGGGTCGACAAGGGTGTTTCGCCTCTTGGGGCTGAGCCCCGAAATTTTAATTCAAAGAATTATAGATATATTTTTTACTTTTTGATTCACATCCGTTAAGTTTAAAATTATATCCAGCGAATTTTTGATATTGGAGGGTTAAAACTGAGAAAGAGTACTATAGAACTTCTAAAGAAATACTTGAAAGGCATGGTTGAAGTGCATCTTCTTGATGGTCAAATAATTCGAGGTAAATTAATTCAAGTTGATGAAGATACTAATAATATATTCTTAGAGGAATGTACTGATCTAGAAGGAAGAAGCTCTCCTGCTACTATAATAATGGGATCATCCATTTCACATATAAATGTTGTATCTCCTCCTTCTAGTGAAACACTTGAAGACAAAATTTTCAGAATCCTAATAAATAATAGTGAACTAACAATAAATGAAATAGCAAAAATGCTTAATATTAAGCCAAGTAGTGTAAGATCAGCCATATTAAGGCTAAAAAAGAAGGGATTGATACCTAGTAGCGAATGCCAAAAGCTAAATAATGAGAAAAGTAAATAAGTTAAATTTAAAATATAGCTTAATAGCGATGAAGAAAAAGTCCCAAGGACTATTTGGATGAATTAGATCTTGAGTGCTGAGCTATTTTCTCTTTAAAGCTATTATAATTCCCTTAATCAAGTCTAATAGTATAGGAATAAATATCATAAACATAAGAAATTTAAAATCTATGATTATTATGAAATAATATGGATAATTTATAGTTAGATAGATTTGTCCTCCATTAAGAGCTACATAGATATAGAGGATCCATAGTATACTTGAAATAATAATTGTTAATCCATAAGCCTTAGTTTTTTTAAGCACTACTGATAGAGCTATTGAAACCGCTAGAATGACACCAATTATTGGTAGAATTGAGCTTATGAACTGAGAGATGGATAAATATTTATCTAAGTAATTTATCAAAACCTCTTTAAGGCGAAGGGGAATATAACTTAGGAGTATTAATAATACTATGAAAGTTATTATTCCTGCAATTATTCTTCTCTTTGAAATCATAAAATCTCCCCCTCAATTGTTCCATAAGGAGTCTCCATAATAAGTATTAATCTCAATTTTGTCTCTATATTTTTTAAATGTCCAGTCATATTTAGTGAGCAGAATTCTTTTGGCTGTACATTGAATCTTGTATCATATAATTCTCCAATAATATTGCCTCCTTGATCTAAAAATTTACCTTTTATAGTGCCGTTTATCGGAATTGGAGCATAATTTATGAAAGATAGAGGAATTACTATTGAAGAATGAGTTAAGTTATGTGGAGTCAAAATGGCTTTTCCAATAGTTGGACTACCTATGATTGGAGGCCAATTAACAATCTGTGTATGATTTATTGAAATTCCTGGAAGATTTATTGAAATTGTATAATTTCTTGAGGTTCCTTCAATCAAATATTTTAGGTTTTTAATCCATGGATTTTCAATGTGTAAATCAATGGAAGTATTATAATAAATACTTGGAGCTACATTTATAATCCTTTCCCCATAACCAATTATTCTTCCATCATCATATACAAATATGGAGAGTTTACCAAAGATTGAAAATGGAGAAGTATTTCTAAAAGATATTGGCATTTTAATTAAAATATGAGTGGAATTGAAAATCGAAATAGTAGGCTCTCCCATTCTAAAATCTTCATAGGGCATTTCCCATGGAATTGACATGTTAGTTGATATAATTGTACTTAAAAAAGGTTGAATCATAATATTTATTGTAGCTAAAACTTGAACACCCTTAGTTAATAAATCAGTTTTCAATAAAAATTTCAATGGAAAAATGCCAGAGGCTCCAGTTGGTATTGTTGATTTTTCCATAATAGTGGTATTTAGATAGATTAAATTTGTAACAATATCTATTGGTAAAAATCCTCTATTTTCTAAATATATTGGAACAGTTATTTCTAAATATGATTGATTAATATTATAAGAAGGATTATGAACTCTTATCGTTAAAAATGTATTAAATATTCCATAAATTAATAGAAAAATTAATATAACCACTAGAAAAATTGATAATATTTTAAATACTTTTATAGCTTTTAAAATTTTTGAAATAAATATCCCCTTTTTTATATTATTTTTCTCCTTTTTAAATTTTTTCAAAATTATGCAGATTTTCAAGAAAACAGATTGGGGATTATTCAATTTTATACTTATGAATGAGAAAATGTTATATGGAGAATAATCAAGTTATTTATTGAGGTGAAAAAGTGAATAGAGATCAAGCATTAGGGGGAATCCTTTTAATTGTTGGAGTTTTGGGAATAATAATATATGGCTGGCTAGTTTTCTTCTCAGCTTGGCAGATGTTAGTTATTCAATTGACTGCCTTCATAGCCATAGCAGCTGTATTAGCGATTGTTGCATGGATTGGATATACTTTAGCGACAACTCCACCTCCAAAGCCCATAGAGGAAATTGAAAAAGAGATTGAGAAAGAACTAGCTGAGGTTCAAAAGGAGGAAACTAAGGACAAAACTAGCTAATTTTTTATTCTCCTATTATGGCGAGCCTTCTATCCATTAAATTAACCACTATTAGGGATAAGAACGTAAATAATAAGGATAACACTCCTGTATATCTAATTATCATTGCTAAATCGAACTCTTGAGTTGAGAGACTGAACTCATAATCCATAGGCTCTCCTAAAGATACTTGATATACTCCTTGATAAACGAATATTTTTATGCTATATGTTGAAATTTTTCCTTCTCCATAAGATATAAATCCATCCTTGCCATAAGTAGCTTTAAAGTAATCTATTGTTGTATTAACCTTTATTATGGTAGAATATTGATCTACACTTATTTTAATGGGAAGTTCAGAACTTGAATTTCTTATTTCAATGCTTCCAGCACCATAAAGTAGGCCTCCATAGTAAAGTCTATTGAAGAGTATCCTTGTTGTGGTATATCTTATATTAGAAATTTGCTCTTCTATCTTATTTGGTTGAAATCCAACATAATCATTACATATTGTTGATCCACAGCGATAACTTACGGTAATTGTCTTCATTTGACCTTGATCAATTGGAAAGGCAGAAATGTATAAACTTATTGCCAAAAGAATCATAATAAGTAGAGATAGTACTATTTTCACAGTTCTTCCAAGTCCTCTTGTTCCCACTGAATAATACCTAATGTATGAAAAAATGCTTCTAAGTAGCCTTAATTGAACGATTCTTTCCTCATTCCTCAAAAATGATAATACAGCAATTCCCATTACAAATCCACCAGCATGTGCAAATACTGCAACCCCTCCAGCAGCATGAAGAAAACCATATATTATTTGTACAGCAAACCAGAATAGGATGTAATATGCCGCCTTAATCCAGAAAAACCATGGAAAAAAGAATATAGGAATTATCATTAGTAGGGAAGTTCCTGGATAGAAAATTAAGTAAGCCCCCATTACTCCACTAATGGCTCCAGATGCACCTATGGCTGGAATGGCATATGCCATTGGTCCTTCTAGGAAAGAGAAGGCTGCATGAAATATAGATGCTGCTATTCCAGATAATATATACATAATTAAAAATCTTCTTCCTCCAAGGGCCTCTTCAACAGCTCTACCAAATACATAGAGAAAATACATATTGAAGAATATGTGGAATAAATTAGCGTGTAAGAACATGGAAGAGAAAATTCTATACCATTGATCTGGCAATAGAATTGAAGTTGGCACAAATGCACCAATACTGACCCAATAATCTCCAATTGAAAGAAATCCATTTTCAATCGAAGATATAATATAAACTATTACATTGGAGATTATTAATGCTAATGTAACTTTTGGTCTTGATGGACGGTATGTTCTCATCTCAGGTATGGGAAATCCTATTGCTCTAAAATTCATTATATTCCCTCGCAAAAATCATAGCTCCAATTAATGGAGCATTTTCTCCTAATTTTGAAGGAACAATATCTGGAGGGGTATTGAAAGATAATTCTTTAATGTAAAATCTTAGTGGATTGATTATCATATCAATATTATTTATAACTACACTACCTCCCATCGAGATAATACTTGGATCATATAAATTAATAAGATTTGCCAAACCTATTCCATTTAATCTATTTGCTTCTTTCACCACATAATATGCAAATTCATCTCCAATTCTTGCATATTCAAATACTTCTCTACTAGTAAAGTTTCCAGATAGAACTTTGTTCAGAAATTCTGTTCTAATTTCGAAACTTTTAGCAAGAAAACTACAATAATTCAGAAGCCCATTTCCAGATGTATATGCCTCCCAATGTCCTCTTCCACCACATCTACATACTAAAGTACCATGGATGTCTATTATCATATGTCCAAATTCATGAGCATTTCCTTCCTTACCTATTAATAAATGTTCATCCACAATTATCCCTCCTCCTATGCCACTTCCAATATTTACATAGACGAAGTTATCATGATTTACTCCAGATCCTATTTTCCATTCTGCTAGAGCAGCAGCAACACCATCATTAATTAGCTTAATTGGTTTTTTCAATTTTTCCTCAAGAGGGGATAAGGATAGATTTCTTAAGGAGGAATTTGGAGAAAAAACAATGAGCATTTTATTTAAATCTAATTTTCCTGCAGCTGCAAATCCAATTTCAATAACTTCATTAATTCTATCTCCGGCAAACTTCCTTATTATTTTTTCAAGAGAGTCTATGATGGAGGGCGATTCTAGCAATTCTTTCATCTTTATATATGCTTTATTAATAATCTTATAATCTAGGTTTGCTATAGCAATCCTTAACCAAGTTCCTCCCATATCAATACCAATGATGTAATTCAATTCTAAACCCTCGGCTTCCACTGTCCAGTTTCATATTCTTCTAATACTTGCTGATATACATTAATTGTTTTCTCAGCAATTCCATCCCATGTGAAATTTTTCATTCTTTCTTTGGCATTATTTACTATTCTATAGTAAAGCTCTTTGTCATCGAGCAATCTTTTTATGGCATTGGCCAATCCTATAGGAGATCCCGAAGGAAATTTGATGCCATTATATCCATCTTCTATAATCTCATTTAATCCTCCTACAGCAGAAACTATGACTGGCACCCCTGATCCCATGGCCTCTAAAGCAACTATTCCAAAGGGCTCATAAAGGCTTGGAAATACTGCTAAATAAGCCATTTTATAGAGTGCATGTAGAACTTCATCTGATACATGGCCCAAGAAATAGACTTTTTCCGCAATTCCCATTCTTTTACTCATCTCTATTAAATGTGGCTTCATTGGTCCATCTCCAACAAATAAGAACTTCAAATCATTTCTATTCAAAATCCTTATGGCCTCAAGCAATATATGAGGTCCTTTTTCATATACCATTCTTCCAATATATAATACAATTTTTTCATCATCTCTAGCATAATCCCTGCGATTTAGATTTGCTGGAGGGGGCAGAGGCTCAAATCCATTAGGAATCTTAACAATTTTGTTCAAAGGACACGAAAAAAATTTCGAGATTTCATCCTTCATATATTCACTACAGCATATCACCCGCCAAGACTCATAACAAAGAAGCCATTCTATTTCATGTATATGGCGCTCATAGTCATCCTTTAGTATTCCCCCCCTTCTACCTAATTCTGTGGAATGTATTGTGGAAATAAGAGGTTTTCTAGATATATGTTTCATTACAATTCCCGCTGGAGCAGTTAGCCAATCATGTACATGAATTAAATCAAAGTTAATTATTGCTTTTTTAATCATTAAAAAATTCATTCCATGAATCCATGATATGAAATCTGGTGATCTGAATATATAGGGGTTAACTCTAATTACTTTTAAACCATCAATGACTTCTTCGCTCTTAGAAGATCCATCAGTGAAGGTAATAACTTCTACTTTTATGCCTTTTGAAGCAAGAGCCTTGGAAAGATTATAAACATGTCTTCCTAATCCTCCTACAATATGTGGAGGAAATTCCCAGCTCAGCATTAGTATCTTCATTGAAGCATTCTCCTGTATACATTGATTATTTCTTCAGCATTTCTAGCTAAGAATATTTTGTTATTATTAATCTCATAATCTCTTACTAAATGCATTCTCATATCATAATTTTCAACAATTATGATATCTGCCTTTTCAAAACATTTTTTTTCCAAATCAAATATCCCCATATTAAGAAGTGTGGAAATTGATCCAGCTCTTTTTACTTCTGTGGAATAAACTGATATAACTAGAGGGGATTTGAAAAAGTGCGATAAATAAAGTGCAGAAATTGAAGAAATCCAATCATGGGAATGGATTAATGATACTCCACCATGATCATGGATTGCATTAGAAGCCCCTCTTGTTAAATCAATGCTAAGCATATATGCAAAGGAGAGAATATGAGGAGCAATTCGAGCATATGGACCAACCTTGTAAATCGTTACCCCTTCAGAACTATATTTTTCATCGAAATCCCCTCTTATTACTAGTATCAATGGGTACTTTTGAGCAAGCTTAGGTATGAGCTTATGAAGAAAATTTGAAAGAGCACCTACCACAAATGGTGGATACTCCCAAGTGATATGAAGAATTGGTTTCATTGAATCACCAAACTATGTATATATGCTTCTGACAACGGAAATGCCTAGACTATTTAAATAATATGCTCCTTCGCATTCACATATATATCCTTGAGCAAGAAGCTCTCTTATTGCAAAACATAGCTCATTTTCATTTAAGCAACATATTTTTCTTAGTTCATCTATTCTTTTGGCTGATTTAGCATTTATGGCTGAGATATTATGTAGTATGATTAATACTCGCATAGATGGCGCAATTTCATATATATTATGCAAAATTCCACCAAAATACTATTTTATACAATTTAAAAAAAATAATTTTTGGTGAGAGTATTGTATTATGAAGTTCAAGCAGTGGAGGATGAGGATTGGGATTATGCAAGAAATAAGCAAATTGTTTTAAAGTCTGCATTAGGAGAATGGTCATCTTCGGTATTTTCATCTGAGGTTTTTGTAAATGGTGAGAGATTTATTGGCCCAAATAGGGACTATCCATTTCAAGGGCTTATAACTTTCTATGATGGAAAGATTTTAAAATTGATTGATGGAATCTTCTTCTCTTTGGATAGAGGATTAGGTGAAAAAGTACTTGTTGGATCGTATGATGTAAGATATATCTATCCTAATTTAGAGGTAACATTTGGCTTTAATGAAGAATGTTTTAGAATATCATTCAATAAAGAGAATTGTAGAATCTTACTACTTTTCGAAGATTATATGCGCTATAACATCATGAATGATTGGATTGTAGTAAATTTAAATAATTTAAATTTTAATTTTGGACCATTTGATCATATTGAAAAGGTGAATTATCATACTGAATGGATATATAAACTAGGCTGCGGCTTCAGATATAGAGATTGTGATGGAAGTATAAGGTTTATTAGAGAGAGAAGAAATTTATTTGCTCCATTCATATGTACATTGAGAGGAAATTTATTAAAAATATACATAAATAATCTGCGAGATCCTTGGAACATAAGAGAAAGTAATTGGATAAATAAGCTCATTTTTTTCAATGAAGTTGTTGGTGAATTAATTAAATATCGACTTTCCACCTTAAGATGTTTTGGTTTAAATATAGATGGTATATGGTTTCCTGAAGCAGGTTGTTGGTGGTTTAGAAGCCCATGGATAAGAGATGCCTTAGAAGGCATATTAAGCAATTTCCAAATATATACGAGAATATTTGGATGGGAGGATAAAGTAAGGAGATTAACAATATTTCTATTAGAGCTTCTAAAGAGAAATAAAGGATTACCAAATTTTTTAGGTGGAATTGAGGAATCAGCTGATTCCCCTCCTTTATTGCTCTATCTCTCCTCTAAGCTAGGAATTAATGCTGATAAATTAGCTTTAGAAATATTAAAGGAGATGGAAAAAAGAGAGATATCAGAAAATGGCAAACCAATTTTAAAGGATGGACTTATAGCTTGTATTCCATATCAATCTTGGACAGATTCTAGGATTGATGGAAGAGCATATAGAATTCCTGAAGGATGGAAAGATTGGAATCTTCCAAAATATCTTCTACCAGAGGTGAATGGATATTGGATTATGGCATTGAGAACCCTTTATAAAGCTACTGGCAATAAGAATATAAAAGAAATCTTAGAGGAAATGGAATTGGAATTCAGAAGGAAATTTTGGAATGGAGATTTTATTTCAGATATAATTGATATGGAAAATAATTTAAAATCAAACGAAATTACTTCCATGGGCCTTGTTGGATTATCATCTACAATACATTTATTCAATGAGGAGGAATTAATATTAGCCTTTAAAAATTTAAAACCATTAATGGTTTATAGAACTATGAAGATTTTAGGCAATCAAACATTACCATTCGGCATAGCTATAACTCAAAAGATTTCTCCCTATTTTGGGGATGAAGAATATCATAAATCTACAATATGGCCAAGGGATATTCCATATTTAATAAAATTCTTAGAAATAATTAATAGAGAAGAAGATATAAATGGAATATTACTCAATAGCTTGGATCATATGGTTTCTGAAGGAGCATTATTTTATATTAATGAAATTTTTGGTCATGCTGTTGGAAAAAATCCCTCTCCAAAGGGCATAAATATGAATCCAATACCATTGAAGAATCCAGCACAATATTGGAGCCATTGGTGTGATCCTTATCTTGGAAGGTTTATGAGGGAGAGATAGATTTCTTCTATCCTCTTGGCTATTTTCTCCCATGTGAACTCAGAGAGCACTCTTTTTCTTCCATTTTCACCCAATCTACGCATATGACTTTCATCCCTTAATATCATTTTTATTGCCATAGCAATATCATATGGATCGTATGGATTAATGTGATAACCTGTCTGATCTGGCCCTGCAGATACTACGGATTCCCTCATTCCACTTACTCCTCTTGCACCAACTACCACGGGCTTCTTCATTGACATAGCTTCTAAAGCAACTATTCCAAAGGGCTCATAAAGGCTTGGAAATACTGCTAAATCACAAGCAGCATAATGAGCTATTCTCTCCTCTTCAGGCAACATATTAAAATTGAAAATAATTCTATTCGATATTCCCAATCTCTCACTAAGCCTCATTAGTTCTCCTTCCATTTCGCCCTTTCCAACAATTACTAGCTTTACGTTTGGAAACTCAGAAATAACATGAGGCATGGCAAGTACTAGCTTATCTGGTCCTTTAACTCCAGTCAATCTACCTATGAACAATATCATCTTTTCATTATCAGATATGCCATATTTGGTCCTAATTTCTCTTATTTTTTCTCTTGAAACTCTGTCTTGAGAGTATTTATTTGGATCAACTCCATTCCATACTACTTCTATTTTTTCAGTTGGAAATCCAAGTGCTATGAGCTCATCTTTCATGGCATAGGATACTGTAATTATTTTATCAGCATATGTGGCTGTTTTATGTTCTAAGCTATCTATCAATGGAGAGCCATCTCCTAAGCTTCTTCCCTTTTCCGTGGAATGTATGTGAAAAACCATTGGAATTTTCAGTGCTTTCTTCAATATAATTCCTGCCATTGCTGATAGCCAATCATGAACAGATAGAATATCAAAGCTCTTTTTTTCATTAGGTATTAAATCATTAACGATTTTCGTGCTTACAAGCACATTATATAACCAAAGATCTGCAAAAAATCTCATGCCAGGCCCCCATCTTCTTATTTCCTCTGCTACAACATCTGGAAAAATTTCCGATATATCCAAGATTTTCGGTCTATGTACTTCCACACCACCAATGAGTTCCCTCGTCTTCAAACTTCCATCATTAAGTGTAAAAACAAATATATTATGCTCCATTTTTACTAAATGTCTAGTAAGCTCATACACATAAGTTCCTAGACCACCGATAATTCTCGGCGGAAATTCCCAAGCAAGAATACATATGTTCATGAATAATAGTTCTATTTAGGGATTTTTAAATTAAATGGTATTAGAAAAATCAATTACATATAGGATATTTTACTGCTCTTCTCTAAACATGAATGATGTTTATTTAGCATATCATTAACAATGTTCTCCAGTTCTCCTTCTGACATGAAGCCTATGAGGTACATTATTGGCCTACCATTGCAGAAAAACATCAATGTAGGAGTTGACATAATCCCCAACCCCTCAGCTAATTCTCTATTACCATCAGATTCGAATATGTTCATTCTAACAAACTTAACTTTTCCTTCGAATTTCTTTGAAACTCTTTCAAATATTGGAGTAAAAATTCGACACCATGGACACAGTTCTTGCCAAAAATATACAAGCGTCAAAATTTTTGATTTTAAAACCTCTTCATTCCAACTTTCCCAATTTACTGATATCATAAATTTAATCTATCTTTTTATAAATTTAACATTTACCCATAAAGTGAATAATAAATTAAGTACACTCCAATTATAAATAGCACCATAGCACTCATTCTTTGAATTAACCTTAGAGATTTCATCAACTTTTTTATAATAAGAGTTTTAGCTTTTGATACTAAAATGGTAGCTATAATTATTGGAATTCCCATTCCTATTGCATAGATTAAGAAGGCTAGAATTCCATAGATAAATCCAGAGGCAAATGCATAGAATACTATTGAAAGAAATATTGGAGCTGAACAACTTGAGGATACAAGACCATATATCATGCCATATATAAATGTTCCAAAAATATCCTTTTTTCTTTGAATTTTCAAATCCCCTAGAGGCAATGAGATCTTAACTTCAAAAACTATTAGGAAGCTCATAATAATTATAGCAATACCTGCGATGAGTGGCATATAGGGCATATATGGAGATAATGCCGCGCCTACCATAGATAAAGCAACCCCTATGATTGAGAAGAATATTATTAAACCGAGGATACAAGCAATGGCACTAGGAATAGCTCCTAAACCTAGGCTCATATAAAAAGCTATATAGCCAGGTAGAAGTGGAAAACTACATGGTGAGAGGGAAGAAAGCATTCCAGCAATGAGTACTAAAATAAAATCGATCATTTTTATCTCAACAATTTATTAATTTCTTGAATTATTATGGTCGATGATGTTATTCCTAAGTGCTCAAATCTTATATTTCCCTCTTTGTCTATGATTACAATTTTAGGAATTGCAGTAACCTTATAGGCGATGGTGAGATTTACTGTATCCCTCGCCCAAATCCAAGTTGCATTTGGATATCTTTTAATGAAATCCCTTAATACATCATCACTATCGCGTAGAGGATCTACACTAATGGATATTATGGCTATTGAATCCCTATATTTTTCCCATACTTCTATTAAATATGGTATTTGTTGTCTGCATAGTACACACTGTGTGGCCATAAACTCCAATATTACTATTTTACCTTTGAAGTTACTGAGTCGAAAATAATTTCCATTTATATCCACTAATTGAAAATCTGAAGCTTTTGAAGAGCTTAATATATACCATCCAGTCACAATTATAATAAATATTGTAATCATTGATGGAAATAGCCATCTTTTTTTCATAAAATATCTAGATGAATGAGTACTTAAAAATATAATGTGCCCTACAGCCATATTAAATAAAAATTATTAAAACTTTGTATTCAAATTCTCAAGCATTCAAGATTTCAAAATTTGAGCTTTTTACATAAAGGAGAAATTACATAAAGAGTTTGATGTGAAGGTTTACTGATTAGTGCGGGGGGTGGGATTTGAACCCACGAAGGCCTACGCCACAAGGTCCTAAGCCTTGCGCCTTTGACCTGACTTGGCGACCCCCGCACCCAAAAAATTGAACGTATAGGGTTTTATTAAACTTTAAGTATTATTTTCAACCTCGTCCTTTATTATTTCATAGCTCCACTTAATTTCAGAAATTGAAGAGAGCATAGCTGCTATTGGGCATAGCTTAGACATGGCTAAATTAACAACTTTATCCACAACATCATCATCTAAATTCCCCTTCAGCCTAAACTTAACATATATTTTATTCAAAATTTTTGGATGTTCTTCTTTAGAAGTACCCTCAAGTTCAGCCTCATAATATACTAGATTTTGATTTCTTGCCTTTAGCATGATTACTATCTCTAAACCTACACATCCTCCTAAAGCCATCAAAAATAACTCCATTGGAGTAATTCCAGTTCCAGTTCCTCCATATCTTTTATGAGCTTCCATTAATACTTCATGGCCTAAACTATCTCTTCCTATTAATTTTAAATCACCATTCCATATCACTGTTGCTCTAGGCATAGGTAGGATAATTCAATTAGGTAGTATTTTAATCTTTTTTCAAATTTATTGGTATTTGATCTTTTAGCTTAAATATATTTATGGGTGGACTAAATCTCTCATCATATTTGAAGAAACCTTCCTTTCCAATTAATATACTCTTAATTTCTTCAAGTGTAGCCTTTTTACAGAAGGAGTCTATTCCACCATGAAGATCGGTATAATCGTCATAAAGATATGGCCTTTTTGCCTCCTTGACGTCAATGATTCTTGCTCTTCCACTTTTTCCCTGGTTCTCTAAAACCTCCAGCAAAAGCTTTATCTCTCCACCAATGTATGATTTTCTCCACATTATATATTCGAAGGTTATAATTTCATGGAATATTTCCTCCTTTATGACCATTTTATCACCACGATAATTATAAATTAGACTTTTAAATTTACTTTATGGATTTATTGATGGTGAAGAAGCAAAGTCATTTTCATCTTCGATAATGCTTTCTCATTCCAAATTTAGCGTTCTTGTTTATAAAGAACCATATCAATAGAGACTATATAAATGCCTCTTTGGATAGAAAGGAAATTTTAATAATCCTCAGTAATAAATTAAGTGCTTAGCTTTTTTGCTTTTCATTTGACGTAAGCAATTCTTCCAGAATTCTTTGTATGCTCTCATCAAATAATTTAATCTTAAATAAAAAAATAAAATCCTGATTTTTTTTATAAACAAAAAAGCTTTTTTAAGAGCTAACTTATAATAGCTATGGAGGAGAAAGTTTTGAGTGATAAGAAGAAAGAGGAAAAAGGTAAAGCAGAAGCTACTGCTGAGAAGACGGGAGAGATCGTTGGTAAAGGGTTGAAGAAAGGATTTGAAATAACAAAGAGTCTTGGAAAAGGATTGGCTAAGGGAATAAAAAGCGAAAAAGAAAAGGAAGAGGAATAGCTAAAAGGATAGCAATAATACATTGCACATTCAGTAGTTTCATGGATTTTTTCCCTTTCACGATAATTATAAATTGAACTTTTAAATTTACTTTGTAGGTCGATTAAATTGATAATAACGAAGCAAAAGCCTAATCTATTGAAGTATGTAGAGAATTACGATAGAATTTTCATAATTGGCTGTGGGGAATGTGCTACTGTTTGTAAAACAGGAGGAGAGGAGCAAGTTGAAGCTCTTTCCAAAATCTTAGGAGATAGAGTTATAGGAAAAATAGTGATTGAAAGTCCTTGTAATGTTAAGTTTTTGAAGAAGGATTTAAAACCCTCTTTGTATGAAGGGGCTAAAGCTATATTAGCTCTTTGCTGTGGCATTGGAGCACAGACAATTGCTGAATTTACAAATAAAGAAATCATAGCTGGATTGGATACGCTATTCATGGGAGAAGTTGGAATGAAGGGAAAATTCTATGAGAAATGTAGAGCTTGTGGTTTATGTATTTTATATGAAACTGGTGGAATTTGTCCAATTTCAAGATGTGCAAAAAAGCTTCTAAATGGCCCTTGTGGTGGAATGGTAGATGAAAAATGTGAGGTTAGTAATTACTCAAAGGATTGTGCTTGGGTATTAATATATAAAAGGTTAAAAAAACTTGGAAGAGAAAGTGAGCTTGAAAAAATAAGAGAAGCTCGTGATTGGTCAACTATATCTCAACCAGGAGAAATAACATTGGGCGATTAACATGAAAAGAATATTCAGTGATTTTATGAGGGCTCTTAATAACAACTCTTTCGTCTTCACTAGTGAAATAGAACCAAAGAAGACCGTTAATGTAGAAGGCATTGTAAATATAGCTAAAAAATTGAAAAATTATGTTATAGCATGTAATATTACTGATAATCCAAGAGCTCATGCTTATATGAATAGCATAATTGCTTCTTATATAATTCAGAAAGAGGCTGGAATGGAAACAATATGCCATATGACGGTAAGAGATAGAAATAGATTAGCATTAATCTCTGATATATTAGGGGCATATGTGCTTGGAATAAGGAACATCTTAGCTATAACAGGAGATCATACAACAATGGGTGATAATCCTAGTGCTCTTCCAGTTTATGATTTAGATTCTACACAATTCATTAAAATGGTGAGAAGGATGATTGACGAAGGGGTGGATTTAGCTGGCAATAAGATTAATGGAGAGATAAAAATGCATATTGGAGCTGTGGGTAATCCAAATGCCAATCCATTGGAGCCAGAGATTTATAAAGTTAGAAGAAAGATTATGGCTGGCGCAGAGTTTATACAAACGCAAATAGTGTTCGATTTAGACAAAGCTAAGAGATTTATAGAAGAAATAAATGCTCCTCCTCCCTATGTACTAATTGGAATTTTTCCCTGTAACTCATATAAAATGGCAGATTTCATTGATAAGAAAATCCCTGGTATATCTGTTCCAGCAGAATATAAAGAGGAGCTTAGAAGAGCTGAGGGCTTTAAAGATAAAATAAATGAGGTTAATATAGAATACTTCTCTGAAATGATAAAGGAATTGAGAAAAACTACAAGGGCCTCCGGCGTTCATATAATGACAATAAAATATGAAGATATAGTTTGTAAAATAATAGAGAATGTTAAGTCTATAATGAATTAACCTTCGATAAAGTTAAATTTAATTCTTGATTAAGATCTACTATGATGAATAGTAAAGGAATATCGCCAATAATTGCCTCAATCTTACTTATCATGATAGTAATATCATCAGCCTCTGTGGTTTATAATATTGCAGGATCTTTAACAATTCTTCCTCCTGCAGATACTTCTGTGTATTTGGAGGATTTGAAAATTGTAAATGTTGGCGCTGAAGGAAATTACATCTACATCTATGCAATAAATAGAGGAGGGGTTGATGTTATTGTAGATGCTGTTTATGTAGAATCTCCATCTGGTGGAGTGTTGGCATACCATCCAGTTTATTATAATGTATCAGCAGGTGGAACTGTAAAAATAACCATACCTAAAGGTAACTTAGATATATCTAATCCACTTAAGTTTAAATTAGCAAGCAAAAAGGGGACACTTACAACATCTTTAGAAATTGTTAAAGGTGTTGCAACTCCTTATCTGCCATCTTTATTTACCTTCTATCCAACGACAGCCAATATAATAAAAGGAAGCCACATTGAAGGCACTCTGCCGAACTCTGTTATGTATATAGACAACTCCTATTATACAATCAGATCTGAGGCTCATACTAATAATCCAGCTTATCATCCCACTGGCTATATAGTTAATCAAGGTTCCTATGTTAATGGATCGGTGCTATTGCTTCAATCTGAGGATCAACAATCCATGTATTTCCTAAGCTCTCCCTCGGGATACGTGGAGAGAATTTATAATGCCTCTCAATTCATTATATTGAATGGCTCTCTTATAAGTGGATCTATTGAAGATACATATGCATGGGATGTCTCAAGAATGACTTTTTCCTCACAGACTTCTGTTGAATATCCCATATCGAACATGAACTTCACTCATAATGCTTCTGGTTGGCATGCTCGAGTTACAGAAATAGCACCTTCTATATCACCTTCAACTGTAACTAGAAAAGCCTCTGGATTAGTATCTGCGAATCAACGAGCAGTGGCTAGAACTGATGATCCTAATAAATCTATTCATGTAGTATATAGTAATGGCACCTATCTAGGATATTCCATAAGTGTAAATGATGGAAGGTACTTTGTAGATCATTGGTTTGTTAGCACAGGAGCAGGATATGAACCAGGACGTTATCCAAGCATAACCTCAGATGTTAATAACAACATCCATATGGCCTATGAGAATACTCCTTCTCCTACAGCAATCTATTATTTAACCTTCTATTATAATAAATCATATGGCGGTAATCCTAGAACTTCAACTTTACATCAAAATGTTACTTCCACCACAACATGGGCAACACACTTTATTGCAATGGGAGAAAGTCTATCGCAAGTAGAGCTTTACATAAGAAATGCTAGTGCCTCTGCAGCTAATCTTACTGTTGAGATAAGATGGTTACTTGCTGATGGAACTCCTGACTTGAGTCCAGTTGGACTCGTAGCCTCAGCGGTATTAACAAGCGTTCCAAGAACATTCTCATGGGTGAGCGTAAATATAAATGCTGAACTTAAAAAAGGATATCATT
>JANXER010000012.1 GCA_025057955.1 Candidatus Methanomethylicaceae archaeon
CTGGTATTATTATATTTCTACCCCATATCCAGAAGGATATAAGAGTTGTAATAAATCCTGCTAGCATTCCCCATCTTATAGTTAAACCTTATAAGTTAGTTTAACTATAATGTAAGTGGTGAACATTTTGAATGAAGTTGTACTAAAAATAAGGAAAAAAGGCGTACTGATACTGCCAAAGGCCTTAAGGAAATCCGCAGGTATAGAAGAGGGCGAGGTAATAGCAGAGGTCAGAGATGGCGAAATTGTAATAAGACCTCTTAAGCCCAAAGTCGTAGACATTGATCGATCTATCATTGAGAGGCTTCTGAGTGAGGAGAAAAAACTTGAAGAAGAAAAATTCGAAAGTCATCTCAGAGGGATACGTAGTTGATACAAGTGTTTTAGTGGAGTATATTTTAAGGGGAGCACCGCAGAGAATCAAGGTTGAAGAACTATTTAATAGTGCTTTAAAAAAACAAATAGAACTTTATATAACGCCAACAACAATCTCCGAGCTACTGTATGTAGTCTCAAAAATTTACGAGATGGCTAATGTGGCTAAAGCAAACGAAGAAGCTTTAAACTATGTTAGATGGCTCATGAAAAGAGCAAAAATTACAGAGATTACAGCTGATATCGCTATAAAAGCTGGAGAACTTAAGAAGAAGCTAAAAGTAGCTCTATCGGATTGTTACGTTATAGCCACAGCTATAGATCTTCAAACAAAGGCACTTTTTCTAAGACAAGAAAAGGAAATGAGTGGAAAGAACCTTGAGAATTTACCTATGATATTCTTGAACCAAATTAAATGATATTATTAAATGTATTAGAAAGTTTGTATTCTTAAATCTGACATCTCAGTTCCATAATTTAAATTCCCTCAAGTATCTATAAGCAAGAAATATCTATAAGCACGAACATCTTCCTCATGAATTAAAATAAAACAAGCACAATAAAATGATAAATAAATGTCATGCTATTTCATCTAAAATCAGATCAAAAAAGATAAGGATTTCTTGCTCCTTTCAAAAAGATGTTAGGGATATAATCTCAGCTTTCATTTATCATGAATAATATGCCTTTTTTTCTCATGTTTGGTCCACATATAGAAACCAAAAATTCAATCCATGAAAATTACAAAGGATCATAAAATAATCCCTTTGTCCTACAACTCAATGTGGTATATTACAAACTTAGCTCTTTCCTTCTAACACTTAATACAAAAAAATAAAAAATTAGTCAGCACGTATGAATCTACCAGTCAATGTTTCTTTTAGTAGCCCCTCTGAATGAGGCTTTGTAATGAAGGAGAGTATTAGAGTTACTGCTGTGCTTGCAATAAAGCCAGGAACTACTGCATATAAAGCTACTACACCTGGTATTATTATATTTCTACCCCATATCCAGAAGGATATAAGAGTTGTAATAAATCCTGCTAGCATTCCCCATCTTGCTGCATGCTTATTCATTCTTCTCCAGTATAATCCACCAATGATTGGCCAGAAGAAGCAACTTACCATTATTGAAAGAGCTGCCCATATGAACCATGCAAGCATGGGTTGTGGTGTTAATGAAAGCCACCAAGATGTTACACCTATTATTATAATGACTATTCTACTAATCCATTTCAATGCATTATCTGAAAGATTCGGTCTTATAACCTTCTTTACAATATCGTATGAAATATTGCTTGCTGCAGTTACTAAGAGTCTATCTGTAGTGGACATTACAGCTGCTAATACACAAGGCAAAAGTAATATGAAGATGCCATATGGTAAAGCTGCTTTTGCTATTGTTGGAAAGGCCATATCGTTCCAGGCTACAACAACACCACCTTCAAGCTTAAGAGAGGATATGCTCAATCTTCCTTGAGCCCATGCCACTCTAGCAGCGAGACCTATTAAGGATGTGGCCATTATTATTGGTACGCTTAATGAATACATCAATATTGGGCCCCATTTAGTATATTTCGGATCTTTGAAGCATAGCACATTGTTAACAATATGTGGTGCTACCATTAGACCCAATGGAACAGTCAATCCAAATAATGTTAAATTATAAGCCCATCCAACAAGTGGCATCTCTGCGGGTCCAAAGGGCTTATCCAGAAATTGTGCAAAAGCATAAGCCTCAGAGACTCCTCTCACCATTTTTTGCAATATTGGGACTTGAGAAGCAAGTTCATTTAGAGCAATCCATCCACCAACCCAACCTATTATCATGGGTGCCATCACTATAGCTATTACAATCATTATTAATGCTTGTAAAAGTGTGGTCCATGCTGTAGAAAACATTCCTCCACTTACAACATAACCTAATACAACTATGAGTGCTATGAATGATGCCATTGAGTATGGTACTCCAAGCACAACTTCACTTACTACTCCTATTGCAGTATATTGACCAATTAAGTAAGCAAAGCATGTAACAGCTGATATTAATCCAGCAAGTACTCTCATCCATTTTGGATCTTCATAGCGTACTGCCAAGTAGTCCTGCATTGTAAGTATTTGGAATTTCTTCCTTAAGCTCCACATCTTATATCCAATTAGAAGGGTGCAAAAGGATATAGCAAAAGGAGGACCTATAACTCTCTCCCATAGATTTGCCCAACCGCTTTGAAATCCAAGGCCTGCTACTCCTATTATTGTCATTCCACTTGTTACAGAGCCTATCATTAATAATACATATGTCCAAAATCCAAGCTGTCCAGAGGCTGAAATAAAATCAGAAATAGTCTTTGTTCTTCTTGCTCCAAAGATGGATATAATTGCAATTGCAATAAAGTAAGCTGCAGTTATACTAATAGCCATTATATCAAAACTATTCATTGAGCTCCCTCCTTATTTGGTGGCTTCCACTTTATTGCCCATAGCAATAGGATTGCTACTTGAATGATTATGGGTAATACCAAGCAAGTAAATGTAATTGGAAGCATGCCAAGTATTCTATCTGAGGACGACTCTCCAATTAATAAAATTGCTAATAAAAGGCTTAATACTTCCATTATGCCAACCTCCTTAAATCCATTATTCTTTTTGCTTTGCCTTCGCTCCTAGGCAAAGTTCCAGGTGGAAGAATTTCCACCGTAGTTCTAAGTTGAGTGGTTCTCTTAATTTCATCAAATATCTCTTGCTTTAATCTTTCAATTACATCGGCTTTTCCTGCAACCCCATTATTTACTTCTATTTTCACAGTAATATCATCTATACCAGAAAGCACTATTAGGAAGTTTCCATTTGTCTCCCTATGAGATGCAATAATTTGCTCTATTGTAGAAGGATATAGACCTATGCCTCTAATTTTAATCATATCATCAATTCTACCTCTCATCCAATCCACTCTTATATGAGTTCTACCACATTCACAGGATCCTTCTATGAATCTTGTGATATCGCCTGTTCTATAGCGAATCAATGGCATTGCTTCTCTCGTCAATGGTGTTATTACAAGCTCTCCCTCCTCCTCCACATCCAAGGGCTCTCCAGTTTTTGGATCTATTATTTCAGCAAGAAAGTGATCCTCCCAAATATGTAGACCAGACTTAAATCTACACTCTATAGCAACGCCAGGACCTCCAACTTCAGCGAAGCCATAATTATTGAAGGCATCTATTCCTAGACCATTCTCTATTTTCTTACGCATTTCCTTAGTCCATGGCTCAGCGCCTAGTATTCCTATTCTCAACTTAAGCGAATTTCTAATTCCATCGTTAGCTTCAAGAGCTTCAATTAATCGTAAGGCAAAGGAAGGTATAGCGTGAAATATAGTAACACCAAAATCTCGCATTATTTCAAGCTGCTTCTCTGGACTTCCAGAACCAAATGGAATAACTGTTATACCAAATCTCTCAGCTCCTTGAATTAAACCAAGACCTCCAGTGAACATTCCTTGAGAGGTTGTATTTTGAAATACATCGCCCTTCCTTGCTCCTACACATGCAAATCCTCTAGCCATAAGCTCAGACCATATCTTTAAATCTCTTTTAGTATAGAAAGTGGTAACTGGTTTATTGGTAGTACCAGAGGAAGAATGGACGCGCAACACTCTATTAATAGGTACAGCTAAGGCACCGAATGGATAACAATTTATAAGATCTTTCTTTGTTGTAAATGGAAGTTTATGCAAATCCTCCAGTCCATTTATTCCATTTGTAACTCCTGCTTGTGCTAGTTTTTCCCTCAAAAATGGAGTTTTTTTAGCTCTATTTAGGGTTTTCAACAACCCTATTTTTTGTATTTTTTTAAGGATTTCTCTATCTATTTTTTCTAGATTTGGTTGGAAATAGACTTCAGGAGTTGTAAACACAACTCCTCCTTAGGTTTTGCAAGAACCTACACCTCCTATATTCCTCACTGGAGTGCGCAACTTAATCGATTTTTTAATAAACTAAACTCCTCCTAGTTTTCACCCGCACTCCTCCAGTGTAGAAAACTATCAAACTATTTGATATTTAAATTTTTTGGAAAAAAAAATTAAGAGAAGAGTTCTCTTAGCCTCTCCTCTGATACTGGCTTTGTTAAAAGGCTTACTACAAAGTAAATCACTCCACAGCCCAGCATTAATGTAAGAGCCCATATGCCCCAGTGATTGAATGGATGAACGAATTTTCCATAAACTGAGGGGTGAAGTAAAGCCATTGATAGTCCATATATTATTGTTGCAAGAGCTCCAGCCTTAGTAGCTCTCTTCCAATACATTGAAACTGCAACTACAAAGAAGAATATTCCTGCTTGAGCAACAGCCGATCCAGCCATGAACTCTGAGAGTACTGGAGGAGGTGAAGTATATGTCCACCATAGTGGAATTATCATTATTGGAATTATTAATAATCTTGAAATCAAAAGAAGCGCCCTCTTGTTTAAGCTTGGAATTGCATTATTTATAATATCCCTAGTTACATTAGTGGCCATGATCATAACCATACCAGCCAATGTTGAAATTGCAGCAGCAAATACTGCCATGGAAAATGCTGCTGCTCCTATAGGTCCTCCCATAGCCATGCTTACTAAGGTAGCAGCAGCATCTCCATAAACTGGAGCTATTTTCATCAATTCCGATCCCCAAACTGATCTAGCAGCCAAGCCCATGGCACCAATCATGAGGGGTGTTAGGCAATTCAAAATTACAATGATCATAAGTATAGAGTACTCTCTTTTTGTTACTTTTCTAATCCCAAGGAATCTAGCTATATTATGCGGAAATCCAGTTGCCATGAGTAGAAACATAATCATAGCTGCAATAGCACCTATCCAATCATAGCCAGCAGTAGCAGGTATGGTAGGAGCAACATAATTGCTCAGTGAAATGCCAGTATCCCTACCTCCTGGCACTACGAAGGTGGATTTTGATATCGCCTCAGCTATTTTAGCAGGACCTCCGGCCCAAATTATAGAACCTATTCCAAAGATCCATCCAACTATCATGAATATCAATCCCTGTATCGCTAGGGAGAACTGTGTTCCAGTATATCCTCCAAGCGCAAGATATACTCCACATATAATTGCTGTAAATACCAAGCTCATTAGCCAATCTGTGCCTGTTGTTAATCTCCAAACTGAGGCCATTGCTTTATACTGCCCAACACTATAAACTATCAAAAGAAGAATCATTGTAGCCCCAGTGATTGCTTGAAGGAGTCTACTATTGAATCTAAGCTTTACAGCCTCTGGAACTGTTCTTGCTCCAAGAGCAGCATATCTTCTCATTCTATATCCAAGAACAACACAAAGGGATAGACCCATCAAATTCGTTACTCCTATTAGCCAAGATCCAGACCATCCATAAGTATATGCAAGCCCAGCATTTCCATATATAGCCCAGCCACTCATCCATGTTGCTGTAAGCGCTAAGCCAGTTACAATAGGCCCTATATCTCCACGACCAACCAACCATTCATCAAAGCTCTTCGTCTTTCTAAAGAAAATTATACTTACTCCAGCACTGATAATCAGCATTAGCGTTACTCCGACAATTGTGGAAATTATACTTTCTGAAGTAGGCTGAGGTATCATTATTTCTCCTCCCAATATTTCAATCTAAGGAGCAATAGTATTATGCACCAAATTACGCTTAGAGTAAAGATTCCCCAGTATGCTATCCATCCTCCAATTGTCGATGCAATTATTGGTGCTGAAATAAAACACAAAGAGAGTAAGATTAGAAAAAATGCAATATTCATTTAATTTCCCTCCTTATTTCTTCTACTACAATCAGGCCAGAGTATGTTAGCCTCACAGGAACTCCCTTTCTGTAAATTGCCCCACCTTCAATAAGTAGTAAGTCTCTGAGTAATCGCAAATTCCATTTTGCCGTGGACTCTGGTATTTTAAGGGTTTTTGAAACTTCCTTAACATAGCTGGAGATGGTTAATTCTAAATGTTCATTTTCCATAATGTACAATAGAATTTTCTTTTGAATATCAGTTAAAACTCTGGAGCAGATTTTTTTCAAAGATTCTTCAAGGATTTCAGGAGGGGGGGCAATAGCTATATTACTTGAAAAGGCAGACACCTTTGTACTTCTGGCCGACCTCCTTCACAAATTTCCCTCCGTAATTCTTTCTAAGAAAGCTAAGTTATATTTAAGCCTATTGGACAAATAATTTTATCCAAATTTCATAATTTTCAGCCTTTTCAAAGCATTAAGCCTCTCTCTTTCATTAATTTTAGCATTCTCTATCGCAATCCTTAGAAATTCTATAGCTTCATCCATTTCCTTCCTTCTAACAGGAAAAGGAACTCCATCCTTACCACCAAAGGCGAAAGAATATTTAACTGGATCCTTCCAGCTTGGTGGCTCACCATATATTAAATCGGAGATGAGAGCAAGACCTCTAACAGTAGAAGGCCCTATTCCATTTATGGAAATCAATTCCTCATAATTCTTAGGCTGAAGTTCATATGCAATCTCAAGGGCCTTCCAATTAATATTCCAAGGCATAATTAACACTCTATCACTCATATATTCTAGAAGCGATCTTTGTTCAGGCTTAACCACATACTTCATAACTTTTTTTGGATTTTCCCTAGCAATATCCACTGAGATTTTACGACAATTTTCAGACTCCTTTGCAACCATATTTAAAACTTTATTTTCTCTATGGCCAACTATGGCCTTATGGGGCTCCACAATGAAACAATTCATCTCCTCAGAGAGCCAATGATATCTACGAGCTAATCTATTTTCAGGATTCATTCCTTGTTGTACAACTGCCCACTTTCCATTTTCAGCCATGAAGAAGACGTGATGATATAGTTGATATCCTGCTTGAACGGCCACATTATCTATCTTTGCGCTCATTTTGCTTGCATATATCATATTATCTATTTTCGAAGTAGAAAGTCCAAGATCCTCTCCAGCTTTAATAATCTCCTCAGGGGTTCTCCTTGATCTTAAGCCTTTTCCACCACAAATAGCAATTCCAGTTTCACTAGGGTTTATTACAGATTTTAAAACCCCAGTAACAACTGTAGTTACTCCTGAAGAGTGCCAATCAAAACCAAGAGTGCAACCAAGCGCTTGAAACCAATATGGATTTGATATCCTTCTTAATAATTCATCCCTACCAAATTCATCAATAATTATTAATACTATGCTTTTTGCTAAAGCCTTCATTCTTCTAACTAACCAAGCTGGAGCATATCCATCATGCAATGGAAGATAGGCAAAGCCCGTATGAGGCACATGAATTATAGCGATTAGGAAAAATATAACCTTAATCATATAATATTCGTGAATTTGAAAGAACTTATCGCTGATGTTGAAAAATTATTAAAAAGAGAGAGAAAGCTAATTGAAATTGAAAATCTTCCAGTAGTAATAATAGGGGATATTCATGGCGATTATCTATCGCTTGAAAGTATTCTAAATAATTTGAAAGATGAAATTATTGTATTCCTAGGAGATTATGCAGATAGAGGGCCATCACCAATTGAAGTTTATGAAAGAATTTTTGAGCTTAAACTTTCCCATCCAGAGAGAATATTTATTTTGAGAGGAAATCATGAGGCTCCAAATCTTTTTCCATTTCATCCCCATGATTTGCCTTGGCATTTAAAATATAAATATGGAGATTCCTGGATAGAACTCTATCAATCGCTATTAAAAGTTTATAATGAGATGCCAATAGCTGCAATTGTTAAAGATTTTGCCCTTTTACTACATGGTGGAATATCCCCAAATATAGATGTAAATAGCTTAAGAAACCCAAATATGGAAGTTTTGGAAATAGTTCTATGGAGCGATCCTTCTGATGAAGTTCGTGGATTTATACCATCCCATAGAGGAGCTGGTGTTATTTTTGGACCGGATGTCTCACTAAGGATTTTAAATGAAATTGGTGTTAATTATTTAATTAGATCACATCAAGCAGTAAAATATGGATATAGATGGAATCACAATATGAAGGTTCTTACAATATTCTCTTCAAAGAATGTATACAATCTAATAAGTGGAGCTTATGCAAGAATTATGTATGATGGAATAAAAATAATCACTTTTTAAAATTCTCTCAAGGAATTTATAAATCCCTTTATACAGCCCAATATTGCAAATATCATGGAATTCTTTATTTTTGAAATATCCAATTCCCTAAGAACTTTTATTCTATAATATAGTGGAGGATGAGGATCCCATTTTATCCAATCTCCAAAGTTCACTAATTCAAAGGATAAATTCTGATACTTTATTAAACCTATTTTTCTAAGAGAGGATGCTAATGCCTTTGGATTTTTAGTAATAATTGCTGCATCTAAATCAGCTCTCGCCTCTAGAAATTTTGCTACAAAAAAGAGCAAAGTGAAGGATATAAGTAAATATAGAATATCAAAAAATAGACCAAATCTAGAAATTATCGGCCAAACAATATAGACCCTTGTTAAATACTCAAAGGTAGCAAGGCTCATTAATACTAGAGGATCTCTAGCTTTTACGTGACTTAGTTCATGTGCAATTACAGCTTCAACCTCTTCCTCATTCATGTATGCTATTAAACCACTTGTAATCATTATTGCAGATCTATTAGGAGAGAAACCAGTAGCAGCAGCATTTGGAGGAATAATATTCACTAAGGTTATTCTAGGAATTTTTTTAAATTTAAATTTCGAAGCCAACCTCTCAACTATTTTATATATATTTAAAACTTTTATTTCAATGGACTCTGGCTTGCAATGAATTCCATACTTACTAAATGTAGATATAAACACCTCTGGGTTCAACTCTCTTCCCAAGGCTAAAGTAGCATCATATATTTCCTTTTTTATCTCCTTTATTTTAGGATAACAAATTTTCAAAATTTCTTCGAACTCTTTAGCTCTCATCTTTACCTCAGCAATATGTATTGTGGAATTATCTTCTGTAATATCAAATTCTCCTCTATAGCCAATGAGCTTATGTGCAAATATTAGAATTAGAAACTGTAAGGCCACGAGGATTAAAGGAGTCATCATTTCAAAAAATTGATATAAAATTATCCCAAATATTATGATGAGCATAAATAGGTATAGAAAGTTTCCAAATACAATGGATCCTATTATTTTTTTAAACCTATTTTCCTCTCTCTTTGGAAAAATATCCATTTTTGGGGAAAAAACAAGAAAGAGGGATGAAGTCTCCCTAAAATAAGATCGTATCATATTTTCTATTTCCAAATCCAATATTCTATACTCTCTTTCATTAATTCTCTCTTCAGAATAGTAATAAATTTCAATTTTTTCACTTGTTGCTTTTATTACTATGTCGAGAATTCGTCCACCCATAATTGAAATTCTATATTGTATCATTCCAATTCCTTCAATTATTGATCTATTAAGATAGTGAAGATTTGGATTTCTTTCCAAAATTCTAATCAAATAATCCAATAGTCCAGAGAGTTCCTCTGATGGAACCTTTATATCAAGCAATGCTCTATGCTACCCCCCACTCAAGTCCTCTATCAAATAAATGCTCCCCTAGTTTAATTTAAGAGGACATATTAAAAAATATAGAGGACTATAATAAATAATAAAATTATATTAAGTGATCTTCATGAAGAACTTAGATGAAATTGATCTAAGAATATTATCTATATTGAAGGAAGACGGTAGAGCACCCTTCACAAAGATCGCAAGTGAGCTTGGATTATCAGAGGCTGCTGTTAGAAAGAGGGTTGAGAAGCTTAAAGCGGAGGGCATCATAAAGAAATTTACTATAGATATAGATATAGGAGAAAGCGTACAAGCATTAATAATGATAAATGTTTCTCCATCCTATCCAAATCCTATTGTGGCTCAAGCAATAAAGAAAATAGAAGGTATTGAAAAGGTATTTGAAGTAGCAGGAGAGGTCGATGTAATAGCAATAGCTTCAGGAAAGAGTATACAAGAGATAAATAGACATATAGATGATATAAGACGAATAGAAGGAGTTGCTAAAACTAGTTCCATGATTGTACTTAGGTCATGGGTTTGATTTTCGTACTTTTATATACGATAATAAATAGAATAGAAAAAATATTCTATAGCGAAATATTTAAATAGATTCGAATAACGAATCTATCAAGGTTTGATTCAAAATGGTGGGACTGGCTATACTTTATGATCATATGAGATGGGAGGAAAAAGCACTATATGAAGCTTGTAAAAAGCGCAATATTGATTTCTCATTAGTTAATGCTGAAAATCTTTCGCTTGATATAACATCTAGTGAAAAACCCAAGGAGCTTAAAGATGTGGTACTTCAGAGATGTGTAAGCTACTTCCGTGGTCTTCATTTGTCCGCTGTAATTGAAAGCTATGATATAAAAGTAATAAATAGCTTTAGAACTATGGAGATCTGTGGAAATAAAGTATTGAATTCTCTAATCTTCAAAAAGCATAATATTCCCACTCCTAGGACATATATTGCATTTACCACAGAGGCTGCTTTAGCTGCACTTGAAAAATTAGGATATCCTGCAATTTTAAAGCCAGTGATAGGAAGTTGGGGAAGATTAGTATCTCTATTGAAGGATAGAACTTCAGCAATTGTTGCTCTAGAACATAGAGAGATGATGTTTCCACTCTATCAAGTATACTATTTACAAGAAATGATTAAGAGGCCGCCCAGGGATTTGAGAGTTTTTGTCATAGGTGATGAAGTTCCTGTGGCAATTTATAGAATAAATGAGAATGATTGGAGAACTAATACTGCAAGAGGAGGACGTGTAGAGAGATGTCCAATTGATGAAGAAATAAGAGAGTTGGCATTAAGAGCTGCAGAAGCTGTTGGTGGAGGAGTTTTTGGAGTGGATATGATGGAAAGTGAAAATGGTTATGTAGTTCATGAAATTAATGCTACTGTTGAATTTAGAAATACTGTTCCAGCCACTGGAGTGGATATACCTGGAATGATTATTGACTATGCCATTAGGGAGGGGAAAAGATGATATCCATTGGAATAATAGGAGGCTCTGGTTATACTGGTGGGGAGATTTTAAGAATTCTATTAAATCATGAAAAAGTGGAAATTAAAGCTGTAACTTCAAGAGAATATGCTGGAGAGCCCATATTTAGAGCTCATCCACATTTGAGAAAAATAACCGATATGAAGTTTATAGAGCCTGATTTAGAAAAAATTGCATCATTATGTGATATAGTTTTTTTAGCAGTTCCTCATGGAACAGCAGCACCAATGGTAAAAAGATTGTTAGAAGCTGGAATTAGAGTTATAGATTTAAGCGCTGACTTTAGATTAAAGAATAAAGAAGATTATGTAAAGTGGTATGGATGGGAACATCCTTGTCCCGAATTATTAGAATTAGCAGTATTTGGTCTACCAGAGTTCCATAGAGATGAAATAAGAAATGCTAAGCTTGTAGCAAATCCCGGCTGTATAGCAACTGCTAGCATACTTAGTATAACTCCAATAGTGAAGGCTGGCTTTGTAGAATATGATAGAATTGTGCTTGATGCTAAAATAGGATCATCAGGTGCTGGAACCTCTGTTAGTGAGGCAACACATCATCCAGAGCATTCAAATTTAGTGAGAGCCTATAAGCCAGTAATGCATAGGCATACTCCTGAGATTGAACAAGAAGTTTCATTAAAATCAGGAAGCAAGATCACCGTGGCTCTCACACCTCATGCAATAGATATGGTGAGAGGAATTTTAGTTACAGGGCATATGTTTCTCAAAAAAGAAATCACTATGCAAGAGATTTGGAAGGTCTATAGAGAGATGTATCAAAATGAGCCCTTTGTGAGAATTGTAAGAGATCATAAAGGATTACATAGACTTCCCGATCCAATGAATGTCATAGGATCGAACTTCTGTGATGTTGGTTTTGAAATAGATGCTCATGCTAATAGAATTGTAACCTTTGGAGCTCTTGATAATTTAATGAAAGGAGCTGCAGGACAAGCTGTTCAAAATCTTAATATAATGATAGGCGTTGATGAGAGGATGGGAATAGGACTTACAGGGGTTAGACCAGTATGAAAATTGTTCTAAAAATTGGAGGAGATTTGTTAAAAGGAGAAGAGCCAAATATCTCTTTAATAGAGGACATAAAGGAATTTTCAAAGAGAGGAGGATTAATAATAGTTCATGGCGGAGGAGATAGAGTTACAGAAATTGCTACTAAATTGGGAAAAGAGCAAAAGTTTGTTATTTCTCCTGAAGGATTCAAAAGTAGATATACTGATAGAGAAACAGTAGAAATCTATGCTATGGTAATGGCTGGAGAGATAAGTACTAAGATTGTTGGAATGTTGCAATCCTTTGGAATAAATGCAATTGGATTATCTGGATTTGATGGAGGATTATTGAGAGCAAAAAGAAAGGAGAGAATTGTAATAGTAGATGAAAATGGTAGAAAGAGGGCAATTGATGGTGGTTATACTGGAAAAATAATATCAGTTAATGAAAAATTATTGGAGCTTATTATTACAAATGGCTATGTACCAGTGATATCTCCATTAGCAATGGGAGAAACTTTTGAGCCATTAAATGTTGATGGAGATAGAACTGCTGGTGCAATAGCTGGAGCAATAAAAGCAGACTATTTGATATTTCTTACTGATGTGGAAGGTGTAATTATTGATAATAAAATTATTCCAAAAATAAGTTTAGAGGATTTAGAGGGAGCTCTAAGGAAAATAGGACCAGGGATGTCTACAAAGGTTCATGCTGCAGCGGAAGCCATAAGAGGTGGAGTGGGTAAAGCCATCATAACTTCAGGATTTATTGATAGACCAATAACCAATGCCATAGAGGAAAGGAGCGGTACTATAATATGTCGATAGCAAAATTTGAGGATATTTTCCTAGCTAATACCTTCTGGAAGAGGCCCATAACATTAGTAAGAGGCTTTGGGGCAAAAGTTTGGGATTCTGAAGGAAAAGAGTATATAGATTGTGGCTGTGGTTATGGTGTAGCATTGCTTGGACATTGTCATCCTAAAATTGTTGATGCTATAAAAAAGCAATGTGAAAAATTGATAACATGTCATGGATCATTCTATAATGATATGAGAGAAGAATGTCTTGCAAGATTATATAAAATAAAGCCAAAGGGCACAGAGAGAGTGTTTCTATCCAATTCTGGAGCTGAGGCTATTGAGGCTGCAATTAAACTTGTTAGAAAATTTACTGGAAAGAAGAAAATAATTGCCATGGTGAATAGTTTTCATGGTAAAACCATTGGAGCACTTTCACTTACTTGGAATCCAAAATATCGAGAGCCCTTTTTGCCATTGCTTGAAGGAATAAAATTTGCAAGTTATGGAAATATAGAGAAATTGAAGAGTTTAATAGATGAAGAAGTAGGTGCAATATTTATTGAGCCAATACAAGGAGAAGGAGGAGTAAATATTCCTCCACCAGAATATTTGAAAGAGGTAAGAGAGCTTTGTGATAATAAAGGAATTTTATTTGTATTAGATGAAGTTCAATCTGGTTTTGGGAGAACGGGTAAAATTTGGGCTCATGAACATTTTGGCGTAAAGGCTGATATATTATGCGCTGGAAAAGCTTTAGGAGGAGGATTGCCTATAGGTGCAACCTTTGCTCATGCTGATATAATGGATTCGCTCAAAAGAGGAGAACATTCCAATACCTTTGGTGGAAATCCCTTAGTATGTGCTAGTTGTGCAGCTGCTATTGATGTTTTACTTGAGGATGGCTTAATAGAAAACGCCAAGATTATGGGAGATTTTCTAATGAATGAAATTTCGAAGATTGAAAGTAAAATAATAAGAGAGATTAGAGGAATGGGATTAATGATTGGAATAGAGATGAGGTTTGAAGTAAAGGATATTATACTTGAAATGCTTAAAAGAGGAGTAATAGTTTTGGAAGCTGGAAGAAATGTAGTTAGATTACTTCCACCACTTGTAATTAAAAGGGATGAAGCTGAAAAAGTAATTTCAGCATTTGAAGAGGTTGTAAGAATACAAGAGAAGAATTTACTTGGTTGAAAAGTATGGAATATCCATTGGAGCTTCTATTAAATTTATTGAAAATTTATAGTCCTAGTGGAAAAGAAGGAAAAATTTCAGAATTTATTGCTTCAGAGCTTAATAGGCTTGGATTTAATGTTAAAGTGGATGAAGTAGGAAATGTTGAAGCTAGTTTGGGAACAGGAAGGCCACATGTACTACTCTGTGGGCATATGGATACTATTAAAGGCTTTATAAAGCCTAGAATTAGAGGGAGAGTCATTTTTGGTAGAGGAGCTGTGGATGCTAAAGCACCTCTTGCAGCACTAATATGTGGTGCTAAAAAATTTTCAGAAGTCAATGAAAAAGGTAAAATAACTATACTAGCTGTAGTGGATGAGGAAAAAAATAGCACAGGAATAAAGCATTTCCTAAATAGATGTAATGAAGAATACGATTATGCTATTTTTGGAGAGCCTAGTGGAGCTTATGGATTAACCATAGGATATAGAGGGAGATTACTTTTTAAGATTTCATGTATTACTGAATCTGGTCATGCTAGTGTTCCACAATTCTTTGAAAATGCCATATACTTAGCAAAGGATGTAATTAATGAGCTACAAATGCTTGAACAAAGATGGGAGGGGCTTGAAAAGGAGAGATTTTGGACACCAAGCCTTTGTGTCACTAAGATAAGAGGAGGAGAATATCATAATACCGTACCCTCTCATTGTAATATGATTATTGATGTCAGAGTGCCACCAATGATGCGAAATGATGTGGAAAGAGAAATCCTTTCAGCTTTAGAAAAATTTCTAAAAACAGAAAAAGTATCCATTAGTTTATTGGATGAATGTGAACCCTTCTTAGTTCAAGAAAATTCCGAACTCATAGAAGCATTTGTTCAAGCTATAAGAGAAATAGCTGGAGTGGACTGTAAATTTCATAGAAAAACTGGAAGTGGAGATGTTAATGAGTTCATAAAAAAATTCAATATTCCATGCGTTGTATATGGTCCTGGAAATTCAAAATTAAGCCATACTAAAAAGGAAAATATATCAATAAAGGAATATCTTGAAAGTATAGAAATTATAAAAAATGCTTTAATTAAACTCTTTCAAAAATGGCATTAAAACTATTCAATCGGTATTGTGAAGGATCTTTCTCTCTTCGGAAGCTTTATCTCAAGTATACCACTTTTGAATCTAGCTTTAGCAGCCTCTGGATCAACTCTAGAAGGTAAATTCATTCTCTTAGTATATTTGAAGAATTTGATCTCTCTTTGAAAAGTCCCCCATTTTTCATAATGTATTACTCTTCTTACTCTAGCTTCAATAGATACTGACTGTTCTGATACATTGATTTTAATGTCAGATTTATCCTCCACAAAGGGCATATCCACTCTAATAATTATTTCATCTTCATCTTCATAGACTTCAGTCAATGGTTCAATGCAACCAGATTCATAATCCCACATAATTCTTCTAACCCAGAACATATACAGAACACCTCATACATACATTAATGGAAGCTCATATTCTTGAGATTTGCCCATTTTCTTCAAGTTCTCCGCAGTTTTTCTCATAAGTTCTCTAGCGCTTAATCTTATCTCCTCAGATCTATCCATTAGAGATTTTACATCTACATTTAATGTCACGAACTTATTAAGAGCTGTAATTACCGAAGCGGCTGCCCCAGGATCGGGATAATTTGGATAGGATTCTGCAAGAAGTACAAGATTTGGAATTCTCTCTTGTAATGAATATTTAGCTATTAGAGCATATGGTCCTACTAAAAAGCCTTCCTCCATGATAAGTATTTCCATTTTCTTTAAATTATCCCTTATGTATTCCATATTTGATGCTCCATAAACTTTAGGAATTTCGATATCAAGCCTGTTTGGAACACCAACGCCACCAAGAGATACAAGCATTGAGGTCTTCTTTTCCTTAGACCAATTTACTATGGATTTTGCTAAAGGATGTATAGATTCTGGTGTAAGTGCTATCTCAGAAAATATTGCAAGCATATTTCTCTTTTGATATATTCTTAGGGGATAAGTTGGCGTCCCTCTATGAAATACAACTATTGGTGGAAATATTTCAGAATCTATGTAAGCTACTTCCTCCATATCTAGAGATTTTATTATATGAGATACTGCAATTACTCCAACAAGTCCAACATCTGGAAGACCACAAATTATCACTGGATTTTCCACTTTTATATCAGTAGTTTCTATTATGGAAATCTCTTCCAAACTCATAATCTATACTATGTTTTTACTTATTTAAAGAATTTCTTCTAAAATTAATATTGGTCCTTCTTTATTAATTATCTTATATTTCTTTCCTTTCTTTAAACCAGTGTTACATTTCGCTTGCCAATGTTCTCCTCTGAATATAACGAAGCCAATTTCATTTGGTTGAGTGTCTGAGATTGAAATTGCAATTTCTCCAATTATTTTATCTATAATAGAGGGTTTTTTTCTAACTTGTATCACCTTAAATGCTATAAAACTAAATATTATCGATAGAACTAACGCCGTAGTAATTAATGAATATGTAAATGTGGCATACCATTCACTTGAGACTGCCCATTTTTCTGGTTCCAATGGGGTTATGAACAGTGATCCAAATGTCAGTAATATTATTCCAGATATGCCAAATAATCCAAAGCCAGGAGTTAATAATTCATAAATCAATAATATAGCCCCTGCGATCATCATTATCAATGAGGCTATGTTTATATCAAATCCCATTCCAATTAGTGCCAATAATATAGCTATAGCTCCAAGGATTTCTCCACCGTGTCCAGGGGCGGATAATCCATATATTAAAGCTAGCAAACCTATCAAAAACAAAAGACTTGAAATTGTAGGATCAGATATTACATTTATCAAGCTATCTCTGAATCTAAAATTATATTCTATTATTTTTGCATTGAGTGTTTTAAGAATTATATTTCCAATTGAGGTGTTCACATTCATTCCATCAATTTTCCTAAGCAAAGATTCTATGCTTTCTGCTCTAACTTCAATAACTCCATACTTATAAGCCTCTTCATCATTAACATTTAGATTTTCAGTGATAAATCTAATAGCTATTGTTTCATTTCTCCCATGAGCTCTAGCTTGAGTTGACATAACAGATATTAGAGCATTTATTATCTTTGTATCATTAATGGGCGCACTACCTAATGGAGAGTAAGAGATTGGTTGGCATGAGCCTATTACTGTATATGGAGCCATTGCCGCAATATGACATGCCATTAATATGTATGTGCCAGCAGACCATGCTGTTGTGCCAATGGGATAAACATATCCAACTATTGGAATTGGTGAATTATCTATTAATGTAATCATCTTGAGAGTAGCATCTAAGCTTCCACCAGGAGTTGAGAGTAAAATTATTATAGCTGAAGCTCTTTCACGTTTTGCAACCTCAATAGCATCAACAAGCGCCTCATAATGAGCAATTGATATTGTTCCACTTATTTTAAATACTAAAACTTTCTCCTCAATAGAGTAAACTTGTGAAAAAGCCAAAATTGAAAAAATAATTAATAGAAAAATTACTTCTTTCCTCATTTCCCTGACCTATCCAATGCCTTGGCTATACCTGCAAATTCTGCAACTCCCATAGAGCCTGAGCTTGTGACTAATATCAAGTTCTTCTCCCTTGCAACCTCAGATATCATTTGAAACTCTCTTAAACGAAGTGCTATTGGATTCATTTCATAAAGTTTTGCAGCCTCGCTCATTCTTTTAGCTGCTTCATATTCACCCTCTGCAATTATTACTCTTGATCTTCTTTCCCTTTCAGCCTCTGCTTGTTTTGCCATAGCTCTTTGTAATGATTCTGGTAGAACTACGTCCTTTATAACAACAGCTGTTACTTTTATTCCCCAAGGATCTGTAGGAATATCCAAGGCCATTTGAAGCTTTTGATTTAACTCCTCTCTTTTAACAAGAAGATCATCAAGAGTAGCTTGACCAATAATATCCCTAAGTGTTGTTTGTGCTAGTAGGTTTGTTGATAGTACATAATTCTCAACATTAACAATAGCTTTCACTGGATCATAAACTCTATAATATACTACAGCATCAACTTGAACAGTGACGTTATCCTTTGTTATTATTGTTTGTCTAGGAACGTCGAATGTCAATACTCTTAAATCAACTCTTCTGAAGGTATCCACAAATGGAATTATAAAGAATAAACCTGGTCCCTTTGCACCTAAAAGTCTTCCCAATCTAAATATGACCGCTCTTTCGTATTCTTTAACAATTTTTATAGCAGATGCTAAAAACCAAAGCACAATTATTAGAGCTATGATGTAGACTAGGAAATTTGTTATAAATGGAATTATCTGCTGAGTTATTATCAAATTTAACCCCTTAAAAACTATTATAAAACAAGAATATATTCTCTACTCTTGAGGCTCCCATAATTCAAGTGGGCTTTCCCATAGTTTATCAATTCTATTACGCAATTTTCTTCTTACTATAATTCTTCTTTTCAATAATAACAATTTTATCTCCATAAATATAGTAGTTGTCGAAGTATATAATGATTTTTCTCGACTTATACCTTAATAAAGTTCGTCTATTGTCTAATTATTTTATGAATTGCCTCTGCCATGATTTCATACGTTCTATCCAGCTTACCAAATATTTTTGCTCCAGCATTATAGACATCAAACTCCATTAAATCCATACCTACAATTTTTGATTTGGATTTTTTTATATAAGATATAAGAGAATATAACTCATTATGTGATATACCTAAGTAATCTAAAAAGCGAGCTCCTCTAATAGAGGTATTTGCACAAACATCTACATCAATAGAAATATAGGTATATGGAAGTGAATTATTTAAAATAATCTTACATGATTCTTCCCAACGCTTTTCTAAATCCTCCTTTCTTATAATATGAACTTTTGATTCCTCAATACTTCTATAAAATTCTACAAATCTTTTCACTCTCTCATCATCAATTTCTTCAGCTGTTCTTGAGGGATAATCATTCACACCTATTATGAAGATGTTTTCTGGTGGTAGCTCCTTTGCAATATAATTCAAAAAGGAATCAGCATTATAGCTATCTGATCTATTGTATATGTAAGGATCAAAGGGTGAAAATTTTGTATATGGATTGTTTTCTAAATCATATTGTATTAGACCACATCTTATCGTTGGTAATATGAAATCAGTATGACTATCAAATACTATCAATCTAACATTTTCATAACCATATTCCTTACATATTGCTCTTATCACCCCACCCGAAAGTGAATGATCTACACCTATTAGAATTGGAACATCTGGAATTATATTGGAGTATACATTATTCATGAGTTGATCAGCATATTCCTTACAACCATTAGAGTCTATGAAGGTTACTATATTTTCCACTGTAACCATAAAGATTATTTCTAATGGTGGTGTAGGAGTGAGCCATGGTTCAATCTCATTTTTAATTAATTCAAAAGGATTTTCAAATTGATTTAAAATTCCAACAGCAGGATCTCTAAATGGCACATTTCGATAATTCTCTTTACAAGCCTCTATTTTTCTATTTATATAGGCAATTCTTTCATCCGGATCTAATAAACCATTAAGAAATTTAAAATTCATAAAAAAAGAGATTAAATTATTTTCTTTTTACTATTGGCTCAAGTATTTCGACTATATCGAGCATTTGCATCTTTGATTTCAATGCATCGATGGCATCATTAAGATTTCTCCAACAGAATGGACACACACATGTAATTATAGAGGCGCCAGTGGTTTCAGCCTCTTTCACACGCTTCATTGAGGTCTCAACAGAATAGTCTGGAAAGCCACCTCTTACACCACCGCCTGCACCACAGCAGAATGAGAATTTTCTATTTCTATACATCTCAACAAGCTTCAGACCAGGAATAGCCTTCAATACATTACGTGGAGATTCATAAACTTCAGCATGTCTTCCTAAGTGGCATGGATCATGATATGTAACTATATTATTGAAGGTTCCTTCAAATTCAATTTCTCCCTTATTTATCATATCTTCCACTAGTTGAATTGTATGAATTACCTTAACGCCTTCCATTTTTCCAAATTTATCAGCATATCCTTCTGGTGGATCCTTTACATAATCTATTGATAGTGTTCTATAGCAACCAGCACATGTGGTTATGAAACCACTTGCACCATATTTCTCCGGTAATTCTCTATTGTGTTCTATGAACTCCTTTGCAATATTGTACTGTCCAGTTCTCAATAGTGGAGATGCACAACACCATTCATCTGGAGTTACTGTGAAGTCGATCTTCAATTTCTGAAGTAGCTTGAATGTAGCTAAAGCTATATTCTTTTGTCTATAAGATGCTGTACATCCTGCAAAGTATATGTACTCCGCCTTCTTTGGAAGAGAGTCTCTAACACTAGCAGGCAACCAATTGAGTCTATCCTCATGCTTCTCCATGTATGGATTCTTATTAACGCCTATTGTAGAGCTCCACTTTTTAACACCTTCAGGTATACCCATATTAAACTTCCAAGCCTCTCCCTTGAGAGCTTCGAATATCCTCAGAAGATAGTCCTTTATATCAGTCTCACACATCTCCACGCATGCACCACAACCTATGCATGTGTAAATTACATGGGTGGTTTTTTCGGACCATTGTATCATGCCACTCAATAAACCTTTGGCCAAAGCCGCTTTACCCTTTGATCCTCTATATGCCTCAAATTGATACTTATCTCCTTGTGGGCATATCATTGCAGCAAAATTTTCAGTTGAACCATACTCATAGCCATATTTGCAGTTTCCACATTGCGTGCACATAGATATTCGATCATAGAGTTGAGCTAACTCTTTTAGATCTGTATTCTTCAAAACAAGAGCCATTATAATCCCTCCTATCTAATACCAAGCTTACCTGGATTCATAATATTATTCGGATCAAGCATATCCTTTATTTTAGTCATTAGGTATACATAGCCAGCATCTGCTGCTGCATTCAACTCATTCATATATTCCACAGGCGGTTTATAAGGAAGCATTCCTAATGGAATACCTGCTCTTATGCATTCTACCATAGCATCCCTTGCAGCTTTAACAGATTCAGGGTTTCTTTTATCAAATGGAGTCATTAATCTAAGCATTCCATAATGAGCCCCTTGGAAATCTGTAAATCTAACAGCTGGTGATAGATTATGTCTTATGTATATTTCCTTCCATTTTTCATAAAGTATGGGCCAGCTCTTACATGGTGCGAATGTTCCTGGCCAAGCAAGACCACCACCGCATGATTTTGAATAGTTCTTAGTTGAACCTATGATTCTACTTGGTAGTTCAGTTCTACCCCTCTTTGCCTCTGGTGGATATTCAAAATCTATAAGCTTTGTTCCCCTTGCTTTTTCCTCCGCAACTACTTTCTTCCACATCTTTCTCTTGTATTCTAGCTCCTCCTCACTCCATCCACTTATTACAGTATAACTAAACCACTCAGGAGTATCCTTTGGCTTCTCTTGATATGGATATGGTATTGGTATTTGAGCTAACCACCAGCTTACTGCAGTAACTTCATCACAAAGGGAATAGTGGCGCCAGTGAACCATATATCTTGTCATATCATATGCTGTTTCAGCAGCAATTGTCAATACATCTTTATATGGTCTAATTGGAAATATCCAAATTCCAAGCTTTGTAACTATACCAGTAGTGCCCATCCATCCTAGGAATAATCCATCCATCCTTGGTAATGGAAGGAATGAATGCCAAGAGTCTGAGAATGCACAAGATCCTAGCTTTACAACCTCAGCTGTAGGTAATACAACTTCCATACTTGATATTAATTGGCTATTTATACCTAATCTACCATTCAAATGTCCAATACCATGATTTATTGCCATAGCTAATACTGATGCTGATGCTGGATGTACCCCCCAGCCAAATTCAAAACCCTTTGAAAATTCATAACCTTCCCATTGTGGATTTGTTGCTTTTAGAGCAGCAGATAATTGAGCATGGCTTACTCCTGGTTCTATTATAGCATAACATGTCTCTGGATCAATTTTTATAATTTTGTCCATTCTCTTCAAATCCATTACTATGCCGCCCTCTTCAGGAACACATAGACCTCCAATGTTTGTAGCATTCACATAAGGTATAACGGGTATTCTCATGTGATTAGCAAGGCGAAGTACACGTTGAATTTCTGTGACGGTTTTTGGCATTACGACATAATCTGGCAATCTTGGATCTGCCCATGTTAAATCCCAAGAATATGGTAGAAGTACTGCCTCTTCATTGCTCACATAGTCTGGACCAACTATCTGTTCAAGCTTTGCAAGAACTTCTCTATTTCCTCTTGCCATTTTTTTAACCTCCAATTCTTTTTCTTATTAATTCAAGACTTAAAGATATATAAATTTCGGAATAGAAAGTATAACCTCATTAGACTTATGTAAAGCAATATGTTTAAAAATGAATTCATACCATTTACTTTACAATGGTGGAATACATTGCTAAAGGTCATAGATACTACTATAAGAGATGGTCAACAATCCTTGTTTGCTACTAGAGTAAAGATAGAGGATATAATTCCAATATTGGATAAAATGGATGAGATTGGATTTTATGGTTTAGAGGCATGGGGAGGGGCAACCTTTGATGTTGCAATAAGATATTTAAATGAAGATCCTTGGGAGAGATTGAGAAAAATTAAAAGAAGTTTGAAAAAAACAAAGGTAGTAATGTTATTAAGGGGAAAGAACCTCGTAGGATATAAGCACTATTCTGATGAAGTTATAGAAACTTTCGTAAAGAAATCTTATGAAAATGGTGTTGATGTTTTTAGAATTTTTGATGCACTTAATGATATAAATAATTTAAGAAAAGCAATAGAGGTTGCTAAAGAGGTTGGAGCAGAGGTTCATGGTGATGTTGTATATACACGCAGTCCAATTCATTCAGTTGATTACTTCATTGATATAGCTAAAAAAATAGCTGAATTAGACGTGGATGCCATAAGAATAAAGGATATGGCTGGATTACTATCTCCAAGAGTAACATTTGATTTAGTAAAAGGAATTAAAAAGGAAACAGGACTTCCAGTTGGGCTTCATTCCCACTATTCATGTGGATTAGCAGCTCTATCATATATGAAAGGAATAGAGGCAGGAGCTGATTTCATAGATACTGCACTACATCCCTTCGCCTTTGGTACTTCTCAACCATCGATAGAAGTACTATATGATGCTCTAAGAAATACTGGACTATTGGCTCACCTCAATATTGAGTTAATATATGAATGTGCTGAATACTTTGAAAGACTAAGGGATAAATATAAAGGATATAGCTCTCCTTACACTGAGAGAATAGATCCAAGAGCTTTGAGGCATCAAATACCCGGTGGCATGATGTCGAATCTAGTAGCTCAATTAAGGGAATTCAATGCATTATCTAAATTAAATGAAGTTTTGAATGAAGTTCCAATTGTGAGAAAGGATTTAGGATATCCCCCACTAGTGACTCCAATGAGTCAAATTGTTGGAACTCAAGCTGTAATGAATGTAATTACAGGAAAAAGATATGGTGTAATAATAAAGGAAGTTGAAGACTATATAAGAGGGCTCTATGGAAAGCCACCTGGTGAAATAAATAAAGAACTAATGGAAAGAGTAAAACCTTCAAATCCTGGGAAAGAATTAACATTCAAGGATATACCTGAAGATGTTAAAGCTCTGTTTAAGAAGGAGGAGGATGCTCTTACTTATTTACTATTTCCTCAAATAGCAGTTCAATTTCTAAAAGGTGAAGTAAAAGGCATTACATCAGAAAAGAAGGAGGAATCGAGAAAGGAAATTAAATGGTTCAAGGTTAAAATTGGAAATGAAGAGATAGAGGTTAAAATTGAGACTCAGTGAATTTAAATAAAAGGAATAATACTTATTTTGAAGGGATGGAATATGGAACTTCTTAAGAAGATAAGTGAAGCTCCTGGAATTTCAGGGTTTGAATATGGAATTGCTGAAATTGTAAAGAAGGAATTGAAGGAATATGTAGATAAAATAGAGGAGGATAAGTTAGGCAATCTCTATGCTTATAAAGGAAATGGTCAAAAGACAATAATGATCACAGCACATATGGATGAAATAGGACTTATGGTGAAACATATAGATGATAGAGGATTCATAAGATTTGCAAAAATTGGAGGAGTGCCTGATCATGTATTATTAGGTCAAAGGGTACAAGTACATGGTAAATATAAGAGAATAAATGGAGTTATAGGCTGTAAAGCAATACATGTAATGAAAGAAGAGGAGAGAAAACAATTAGTAACATATGATAAAATGTTCATAGATACGGGTTCAACAAAGGAACAATTAGAGAAATATGGGGTGAAGGTTGGCAGCCCAATAACTATAGAGAGAAATTTAATTGAATTGGAAAATGGACTTATAGTTGGTAGAGCTATGGATGATAGAGCGGGATGCTATATTCTAATAGAGGCATTGAAAAGAGCTAAGCCATTGCATAAAATGGTAGCAGTTTTCACAGTTCAAGAGGAAGTCGGCCTTAGAGGAGCAACTGTAAGCGCTTATGCTGTTAAGCCAGATATAGGAATTGCCATTGATACTACCATTGCAGGAGATCATCCAGAAATTGGAGAAAGTGAAGCTCCAGCTAAATTAGGCCAAGGACCGGTGATAGTAGCTGCAGATGGTAGAAGAGAATCACTAGGAGGAGGACTTTTAGCTAATCCTATGGTAATGAATTGGATTATTGAATTAGCGGAAAGGCTTCAAATTAAATATCAGCTTGAAGTTTTAGAGGGGGGTACAACTGATGCCGCTGCCATACAATTGTCAAGGGAAGGAGTTCCATCTAGTTGTATCTCAATTCCAGCAAGATATGTACATACATTCAGTGAAGTAATCTCAAAAAGTGATATTGAAAATGCAATCAAGCTATTAATAGGAATAATGGAAAATCCAGCACCATTTTAGCGTGGATTGAATGATTAGATATCATCTACAAAGGGTAATGAAAAGTCATGAAATGGGATTATTGGGAGATGATATCCTTAAAGAGCTTATTGAAAAATTACCAATGATCGATGAGTTAATATGTGAGATTGAAAAAACATTTGATTTAAACTACCCCCCTATAATTATAGATCCAAACTTAATAATAGTAAGATATCCAACCAGCTTTGCTACAACAGTTATTTATGCGTCCACACAAATACAAAAATTGAATGATAAACTCACTCTATGTGTTGAAATGACCCTTCCATTTTTGCTATTTGCAAATAAAGATTTAATAAAGGCTTGTTTAGCACATGAATTTTTACATTATATATTTGCTACTATAATCATCCATAGAAGAGAGTTTGATAAACTCCTTGGTCAAAAACCCATATCATTGGAAGTATTGATGGGTTTCGATGATACATATTTAGTTAAGCCAGAGAATTGGATGAAAGATTCAGAGATTATAAGTCTTATAAAAAGATTCTTCAATCCAATAATAAAAGATAGTGATTTGGAGGAAAAAATACAAGAGAATTGGATTAAAAAGTCACTTCCAATAAAAGAAGTAAGACCAGAGGATCTTCAAATAAGAATCCCAATTCTTGAGATTGATAAAATTTCACTTGATAGAAAAATCTTAGAGTACAAGGATAAATATTCTTATTAAATAGAGCATAATAATTGACTATTATGGATTTCATTGTAAGAGATATTCAATTAGCTGAAAAAGGAAAGAACTTAATAAAATGGGCAGAGGATCACATGCCAGTATTAATGGAAATAAGAAGAAGATTTTTCGAGGAAAAGCCTCTTAAAGGAATAAGAATAGGTGCTTGTCTTCATGTAACTAAGGAAACTGCAGCGCTTATAAAGACGCTCAAGTTGGGAGGTGCAAGTATAGCACTTGCTGCATCTAATCCATTATCAACACAGGATGAAGTAGCAGCAGCTCTTGCTAGTGAAGGAATAAGTGTATATGCATTGAGAGGTGAAAGTCGAGAGGAATATTATAAGTTTATAGAAATGGTCTTGAAAACTGAACCTATGATAACAATAGACGATGGCGCTGATTTAGTTACATTGCTTCATCAGGGAAAAGGAAATTTAAATAAAGTCATTGGAGGAACTGAGGAGACTACTACTGGTGTGTTTAGACTAAAAGCACTTGCTGAACGAGGATTACTGAAATATCCGATAATTGCAGTTAATAACGCTGAGACTAAGTGGGATTTTGATAATGTCTATGGTACTGGTCAAAGCACCATAGATGGAATATTAAGAGCTACCAATGTTTTAATTGCTGGTAAGAGGTTTGTAATAGCAGGTTATGGACATTGCGGCAGAGGAATAGCAATGAGAGCTAAAGGGATGGGTGCTCGTGTAATAGTCACTGAGGTAGATCCATTTAAAGCTTTAAAAGCAGTTATGGATGGATTTGATGTAATGCAAATGAAAGAGGCTGCAAAATATGGAGATATATTTGTAACAGCAACTGGAAATAAAAATGTTATAAGAAAGGAGCATTTTGAATTAATGAAGGATGGCGCTATACTTGCAAATGCTGGACACTTCAATGTGGAAATAGATGTAAAGGGTCTAGAAGAAATAAAGAGCTTTAAAAGAGAGATAAGGGAGAACGTAGAAGAATACGTTCTAAAGGATGGTAAGAAATTATATCTCATAGCTGAAGGTAGGCTTGTAAATCTTGCAGCTGCTGAAGGACATCCAAGTGAAGTAATGGATATGAGCTTTGCAAATCAAGCTCTCTGTGTAGAGTATTTGAAAAATAACGCTGGAAAGCTTAAATCGATTGTTTATGATGTTCCAAGAGAGATAGATGAAATGGTAGCAAAATTGAAATTGAAAACTATGGGAATTAAAATTGATGAATTAACTGAAGAACAATTGAATTATATAAAGAGTTGGTGGGAAGGTACTTGATGGAAAAGATAGATGAATTAAACAGTTATCTGAGGTTAAAATCCAAAATAGTAGGAATAAAGCTATTCGACTCTGAAATTAAGACCAAGATTCAAAGAAGACCCAAGAAAAAGCTGATCATATGTCAAATTATAAATGCTGCAAGATTATATGGATGGGCTTGGATGATTTTATCTGAAGATGTGGAGTGTATATTGGGAGCCATAGCACTGGGATTGAGGGAGGAAAGCTTTGTGAATATAAAAGAAGTTTTCATGAGATTAGGATATGTGAGCGATGATGAAAGCGCTAGAAAATTTGCTAGTAAAATTCCAAGAATTGAAAAAACCAAAAGGGGATTCGTAATAGGACCTCTGGAAGTTTTTGATATTGAACCAGACCTCTTAATAATGTATGGGAATAGTGCACAGATCATGAGGATGGTGCAGAGCACAGTCTATGCCATGGGAGGAGAGAGATTAACCTTCAGCACTTCTGGAGATTGTGGAATCTGTGGTGATGGAATTGCTAGTGCTTATATCACTGAAAGACCTCAAGTTGTAATACCATGTTATGGAGAAAGAAGGTTTGGACATTCACAAGATGATGAATTGGCAATGGTAATACCATTCAAATATTTGGAAGGGATTATAGAAGGACTTAGAAAAACACATAATGCAGGAATTCGCTATCCTATTCCCATAGCTGCTGTTATTACAGAGTTGGAAGTTCCAAAAGAGTTAAGCGTTAGAACCCTCAGCTGAAAGGGAATTTAAGAAAAAAATAATATTTCTAGGAGACTACTGCCTTTACCATTGCCATTATATTTTTGGTGGGAGTACGAGGGGCAATTCCACAGCTCGGTGCCACTATGTCTACTCCTAATGAAATGGCTTGTTTTGTAGCATTGAAGACTTCTTCTTCAGTTCCATTTAATAACACACCAGCGGAGGGAATATTACCAATTAGTGCAACCTTCCTTTCTCTAGCTATAGATTTAGCCACGGAGAGATCCACCTTCTCTTCAATGCTTAAACCAGAAAATCCACAATCAATCATATGATGAATAATTGGGGTAGCATTTCCACATATATGAAGTATTGCTCTTCTTGATAATTCTGCTATGGACTTAAGTGGTCCTTTTGAGAACTTCTCAAACATTTTAGGACTTATTACGGATGGAGAGGCTGTTGGATCTGCGGGAGCTATAATATCTGCGCCCTCTCTTATAAGCTCCTTAGCGTATATGGTGCAGGCCTCTCCTGCCTTATCAAGATAAGCCTTGACCTCCTCTGGCTTCTTTATCATCATAAGACATAGGCGTTCCACACCTAATAGATGACCAGCTAAAGTTGTAGGTCCTTCAAATCCAACTATTAGGGGGACTTCTAATTTCATTTTCTTTATTATGTTGATGGCCTCTAGAATAGTTCGAACTCTATAGCTATCCAAAAGTCCATTCGTAGTTGGACTCTTTCCTTGATCATATAGTGTTTTTGCTACTGATGGTTGACGATCTTCTCTACCCTTCTCTATTACACATCCCATTGCCTCCGCTAATACGGTTAAACAGAAGGGAATCCTTACACCTTCTAATCCTGCAATACTATGAGCTGCCAAGGCAAGTTTAGCCATGAGCTCTCCATTAAAATGAGCCTCAGGCCAATGTGCTCCCGAGGCAGCCATCAATTCAACTGTGCCAGTTTGAGTGACTGAAAGAACAGAGGGGCGATCAACTTTCTCTCCAGCCAATATCTTAAAAGTTCTCTCCTTAGGAGTCATAATTATAATTAAAGGTAAAAAATATAAAAAAGTTTAGAATTCCTCGAATTTAAGAAAGGTTTCTCTCTCCTCTGGTGTATAACCTTTTCTCCATCTCTTTCTTGCCCACTCAAATACATATATCAATGTTATAACTGCAGCCATTAATGATACGAATCCAGGAATAATGGCACCTGCGCTAAAGTTCCACCATGCTCCATAGATTGCTGCTGGAAGAGCTATGCCAAATAATGTAATTACCATGGCAATTCTCCAGTATATTGGATTCTTACCATGTAATTTTGCCCATTCTCCAACAATTATAAATGAAAATACAGCTAGTGAAGTTGAAAGTATTGGGAAGAGGGCCCAAATTTGTAGATAGGCACCGCTTAGAGCAAGCCCGATTACAATGAATGCTGTTATTGTAGCAGCAATCCATCTTGATGCATTAACATATCTTGTTATTTTCTTCTTAGTAACTAGCTGAACGAACTCTAATCCCAATACTCTCATGTTTCTAAAGCCAGAATAGAAGGTACTCATAATGAATACTATTACAATCCACATACCTAGGATCATCAGCGCCTCAGTACCCAATGGCAATATGGTTCCTACAACTTTTGCAAACCCAAGACCATAAGCTGCAGTCCAACCAGCCTTTAATGCTGGAAGATATGTAGCAACAGGAAGTACTAACATTGCTAAGAAGGCAGTCCAGAGGCCTACGCTCTCTAGAACTTCTCCTCCATATCCAATTATTCTAACCCATCTTTCCTCTGGAAAGCGTTTACAAGTATAAGCTCCAATCCAAAAAACATGCATTCCAGTAAGAGCGCCACATGAAACCATCATAGTAATTCCAGGGTAGAACCAACCACTAGGGGTAAGCGCTCTATCATAGAATATTAGGGGGGGATATTCTGTTATGGGCACATTAGCTACTAAAGCACCAATGAACATTAAAACAACACCCGTTGCCATATAGAGGAACATCATAAAGTTAGCTGGCTCTGAATATAGCCAATTGGGCAGACATGCAGCCAATATACCAATTACTGCGAGAATTAAATACCATGCTTCTGCAGGCAATCTAACAGGATACATCATTCCAATATATAATGCTATCAAGAATATCACATACTGCATAATACCAACAAGCCATACTGGCCATCCCTTTCTATATAATAAGTAACCAGATGGAGGACCTATCACTGCTAGGAGTATGATTGGTATGAATAAGCTTGGTCTTGCGGTTGTTCCAGCGATAACTAATCTAACGAATGCAGCACAAAAGCTTACTATAGCTAGATAACCAATGAATGTAAATAGAATGCCTGAAAGCGGTGTTATCCACCTATAAGATACTTCACTTGCTGTTTGACCACGTTGTCTCATCATAACAAAGCCGGTTGCATAATCATGAACTGAACCAAGGAAGATATTAACTGGTAATACATATAATATTCCAGAGGCCCATCCCCATTGCGCTATTGCCACACCTCCAGCCAAAGGAGCGCCTCCTGCAGTTGCAGCCCAGTGATCGCCGAAGAGCGAATATGGATTCGCTGGATAAAAGTCGAAATCATCTCTGAAGACACATGCAGGAGTCTTTCTATTGGGATCTGGCGTGAAATAGGTCCTCTCTAATCTTTTTGAAACAACGAATATACCAAATAGATAGAAAGCTAAAGCAATTATTACTAAAAGTCCAGTAGTCATTTGCATACAATTCACCACAGCTTCCAATAATATTAAATTTAAAACAAATATTTAATGATTTCCAAAAAGTTTAAAAACATAATTATAATTATAAGCTTGTTATATAAAAGTATTAATTATATCATTAGCTTTTACTTAAGGCGCCTCTTACTCTATTTTCATAAGTACTAAATATCATTTTGCAAAATTCCATTGAGTCTTTTTCGAAGTCTATATTGTCTATTCTATACGCACAGGTTCTTCTCTTTAGTTCTCCCTCATCAGCTTTTGGACCGAAATTAATTGGTTTATCTAGAGTTTTTCCCCATTGATCCTTCACATAGTATACGCATTTATCTTCCTGAGAATATATCACCCTTCTCTTTGCATCAAACATTAGTCCATTTTCATCTAATCTAAGCGAATGTCCATGAACAGTAATTGCCCTTATGGCATTTACTGCAGGATCAAAGATCTCGGTTTCTAATAACTCTTTTGTAACATTCTCAAGATCGCGCTCTCGCATTTCAAGGGGAGTTCTACCAGAAAGAGCTCCAACATCACATCCCCTATATCTCCAATGATACATTCTCGCTCTAATAGTAGGCGTTATTGGAGCATGGTATATTGAGTCAGTAAATTGAACAAATCTAATTAAATCACCAGCCTTAGCACCAGGGGTTGGCTCAACGAGCTTTCTTATTGGACATTCTGGTTCTCCTAACTCATCAAGAGAGGGATGCATTGATTTATATGCTTCACCTGGATGTCTAAATCCTAAAAGCTTTATAATTTCTTCATCAGAAATACTACGTATCTTTTTTAATTTATAATCTGGATTAAGGTATTTCCTTCTATTTTCTGCAATTATAGTTCCTCCAGGACATAATTGAGGCTTATAATCCATCTCAATCACCTCCTTCTAATGCTGCTTCCACAATGCTCTCTATTGGATTATTAAACTCTTTTACATTCTTAAATATCTGCGAGAAAATACCTGCAGTTTTCTCTGGTGGATATGTTAAAGTACCTGCATCTAAAGCTGTTGCTGCAGCTACACATGGCATAATAAACAACTTTGAGCTCTTTAAATTTGGATGATTAGCATTCATAATCCCAACCTCTCCACCACCATATAATGCATGTGTAAGAAAATCAAGCAACAGTCCTGTTCCAAGAGCTCTTCCAAATTCAACATCTGGAAGCCCTGTTTCATTAAAGAGCATTTCATTATAATTTACAATAACGCTTGAAACTCCATGTGCACTTCTTGCAGCGCCACAATTTACCATAGTAGCTGCTAGCATACCAGCTGCAGCATATGCATTCCAAAGCTCAATATCAATTGGCTCATAAATTACAAAGCCCGATGGTAATTTTTCCTTAGGCCTTATTACACCATCATTTAATGCTCTAGTTAATATCTCACATAATACCTTACCTGTAGTACCATTCTTTCCCATAGTCTTAACAGTACTATAAACTAAATTGCCTGCATTTAAACATTCATAAGCAAATCCTAACAAATAAAGCCTCTTGTATCTCCCTATCAAATTACCAGAGTTAACTAAGTATCCCATTTCAAAACAACCAGCAAGAGTTGCTGCTTTCATTGCATTTCTATTAGCAATAGCTACAATTACATTAGATTGAATTGCTCTCCAACCATATCCAAGATGTTCAAGTCTAAGTGGTGATGTTAAGGCAGAAGTTATTGCCCCTCCTTTAAACTCTATAGTACTAGGATATCTACCAAATACTGCAGTTGAAACTGCTTGTGCTTTTATTGGCTCAATTTTAAATTCTTCAACTATTGCTTGAACTACTGCGGATCCAGCTATTAATGAGGCAGCGGTATAATCTGCACTTACTTCCATCATATTCATTGGAATTTGAACTAAGAGTTGTCTTCCTTTATTTAGGACTTCCACCCTTCCATCATCATTAGAAGTACTAATTAATCTTTCAACACGTTCACGTATTTTTTCAGCATTATCAACAATTGCTATATTTGGAATAGAATAATGAGGCATTTTGCAAAATTCTCCACCAAGCTCACCAGTCCTAAGAGATTTTTCAATTTTCTCTAAGTTAATTATAGCCGTACGCTTTATTTCATATAATATCTTTCTAATTGCTCTATTATGTATTGGATTCAATTTTTCTAAATGAACTTTTTCTGCTATTAATTTTCCATTATCATTATATATTTCAATGAAGTCAGGAATTTTTTGCAAATTCTCACCCTTTAGTGAGGAGGTATTATAGGATCTCTTTCTCCCTCTGGCATAAACTCTCTAAGAGCGCCCTTTACGAGCATTTTTCGAATGTTTCCAAAATCAAATGGAAGTGCATTATCTGCGAAGGCAACTTTTATCAGAGGATTGCATGCATATGCATCACCACGAGCAATATAAGCTCCTGCAATTGCACATGGAAATGTTGTAAGATTTGCAACTACATTATAGTCAGGATAGCTTGCATTTCTCATTTCTATTATTTGTGATTGATCTGTAAGCAATGTCCATTCGTTTGCATGTCCTTGATGATGGAATTGATCTTGTGCAAAGAAGCCAAGTCTTCCAACTCTTTCTTTATTTATCATTTGAGTGAGGTGGGCTGCTTGAGTACCGATTATTGGATCCCCTGAGGCAAGTCCACCAGCTATTGCTGCAGCATATGCTATAACTCTTGAACGCAATGATCCTCCAAATAACATCTCACAGACAAGAGGTGAAGAATCATATATATCTTGACAGTACTTTGAAGTGGCATAAGCTATTTCTTCAACAGTTTGTAAGTTTGCAGGAGCTTTGCCAAAACCACCATACTTTTCTTGAATAAATCTTGCCATATGTTCTACTATTGTGTCAAAAACTTCATTGCTAATTAGAAAAACTACTCTCATGGGGGCTCCAAGCCCTCCAGAGAGCATTTGTTGAAGCCAACCAGCATCTAATATTATTGATGCAATTTCTGCTACATCTAGTAAATATCTTATAGGATCCTCTGGATAAACTCTATCCGACTGTACAATATCACAGATATATCCAAAGGGTATTCCGCCCGGAGAATTTTCTCCTCTACCATAACGAACTGCTATTGTATCGCCAACTCCAATTATTGCTTGATGTCTTAAAGTATACACTAATGCATTTATGGCAGTTTCACCTGAAATTCCATATACATTAGCAAAAGCAGATAGACAAGTGGTAGCAACCCAACGCTTTGTCATAGCAGAGCCATAGTTTCTAACGGCAATAGTAGGAATTCTTGCAACAGCAAATATTCTATTACCAATATCTCGCTTTATTATTTCTGCTTTATCTTTTTTGAATAGTTTATTTATGTCCAAAACAATTCTACCATCAAGGGAAGATACAAGCTCATCATTCCCAGAGAATAATTTAACATATGAGTCTTTAACAAGTAATGGATGTATTTCAAACATATGTTCTTGAATAGCAGCAGCCCCTCCAATAGTATGATTCCAAACCTCTATTAAGCGATTTAAACTATCAGGCGTAATCACTTTACCTAATCTTTTTTGCAATATTTCATGAGCTGGGGTTAAATCAACGATTGCAGTTCTAGCAATATCATCAAACATTTGCATTATTGCAGCATTATTGCAAATATGTAAGTCCTCACCTTCTACAACAACTCCTTCTTTACTTATCATATAAGGAGCAATCTTTCTTTGGCCCAATGGAATACCAAGATCAGGATTATAACGAGGAAGATTAAGTTGTTTTTCCAATATTCTTGCATAATTATAAAACTCTTGCTTTCTTTTTGATTGTCTCCACGCTCCAAATTTATAGAATTGTGTTCGTTTTTCTTTTGAAGATTCTTGAAATACCTTTTCTAAGGCTTTAATGAATTTTTCCTCTTCAGCCATATCTTTCACCAAAATATTTTATATCTTTTTTAATTAGATAGGAAATCTTTCTTAATAATATTTCAGTTCTTTCATCATTTTTTTCAAATTCAAAATCACACCTAGGACATCTAAGCTTATTACAATTGAAGACTGAATTCCTACAGCCAATACATGCAATGCCTCTTGATTGAAGTAAAGAGAAACGATAATGACATTGTGGACATTCATAAATGTTACTTGTTGCTAAGGATACTTCTTCATTTAGTTCTCTTTCCCAATATTCCAATTATCATCCCTCATTTAACCAATATGTGGCTAAGATAATCTTTTATACCTATAGGAAAATATTATATCTTACATAACTATAAAATTGTTTTTTGATATATTAAATTAAAATATGGTGATAGATAATGGTCAATGAATTTGATGAAATTTTAAAGGCAGTTATGAATGGAGACACTTTCACCATAATTAATTTAATTAATGATGGGTTGAAAAAAGGAGAAAATCCGAAGAAAATATTTGAGGCTCTAGCTACTGGGATGATAAGATTAGGGGAAAAATTATCAAAAAAGGAAATTTTCCTACCAGAACTTGTAATTGCCTTTGAGGCCTTTAAAAGGGGAATGGAGATTCTAGAGCCAATTTTAAAAAGTGAAGGAGAGAGGACAAAAAAATTGAAGGTAGTTTTGGGCACTGTTCAAGGAGATATACATAATATCGGAAAGGAAATTGTAAAAGTAATGCTTGAGGCTGCAAACTGTGAAGTATATGATTTAGGAGTTGATGTTCCACCAGAAAAATTTGTTGAAAAGGTAATTGAAACAAATGCCGATATATTGGGATGCTCTTGTTTAATATCTATTGGAATACCATATCTAAAGAAAACTGTGGAAAAAGTAAAATCAATAAGAGGAGGTAAAACAAAGATATTAATTGGTGGCTTTGTCACAAGTCCAGAGTTGGCAAATGAGTTGGG
>JANXER010000013.1 GCA_025057955.1 Candidatus Methanomethylicaceae archaeon
AATCTATGGTGTAAATTCAACTGTTTCTTCACTTTACGCAAGCTCATTAAACTTAAAGCTTTGGCAAAATTCCACGGGAGTATATTTCTCATATAATAATGGATCATCAGTGCTATTGAGTGGTAGATTTTATACTGAGCCTATGAGATTGCTTATGAGATTTTATATATGGGAATACAATCCCATTCAACCATATTCGGATTATGAATTTTATGTGGAAATAGATAAAATTTTGCTTATACCAAGAAATATGGAGACAATTACCTTCATTTTACCGCCTGGCGATTGGTATTTATTAAATATGAATGGAACAATTCTAACCAATAGCCAAGGCAATTTCATAAATTATAATTCCATTGGCTTTGAAGGGATGCTCATAGGTCTTATAGATCAACCATATACCATTTCAGGTAATTTTTATGCAAATTCAACAATAGTATTAAATGGAACTAAACTTTCACATACAAAAAATCCTCCCAAATATTTCTCAATATTTGATGATTGTTCCTCTTCATCTGGATGGATGGGATCTCATGGATCAACAGGATGGGAGAGAGGTTATGAATTTGGAACAAAAAATGGTCTTCTTTATGTCTATGGAGGTGCGAGAAGTCCATATGATGTATTTATGGAAAAAGTCCTCTCTTTATATGCATATGAAATTAACATAATGTTTGATACTAGAACAATTCCTACTTACGGCTATATAATTTCATCATATCTTACTGGAGTTTATCTTAAGCTATCCAATGGCTCTTTTATAAATATATTAACATCTCAAGTGAATTTAGCAAGTGGAAATTGGCAAAACATAAATTTAACCTATAGCTCAAGCACAGCTCTTACTATAACTGGAATAAGATTTACATGGTATGTAACTGGATCAGGCGGCTGGGGTTATTTCTGTATGGAGACTCATTTAGATAATTTAAATATATCATGGAAGGGGGATGCTGGATTAACGATAATGGGAACTAGAATCAATGATGTTATATACATCTATGAGGGTTCCATATTGAAAAAATCCATGGTAAGTAATGGTGGCAATATAATAATCTCTCCAATTGATATTGCTCAACCCTTCAATGGAAGAATTATATTAATCAGCAGACCTTATATGTATCCTCTTGCCACATACCATGGAAGTTTGGATTGGAATGATGTACTAATTTATTCCGATGGCACTCTAAATAAAAACTCTTTAGGAATTCAACCAGTAAATACTTTAGGAGGAAGTGAATGCAATACCATAGCGGATTGGTCATTTGCCTATAATCTCATATCTGGAGGCACCATGCCCACTTTTTCATCATCCTCAGGCTATGTAAGATTTGATTGTAATCGAATAAGCTATTATAATCCCTGGGGTTGGGATTCTCCTCCGGTCTGTGAAGCATGGTTCTACTTACGCTTCAATATAAGTGAAATCGTGAGGAATTTGACGATTTCCCTTTATGCTGATGGATCATTTACTTATTTCTCCGGAGGCTATATTTTTGAGCAATGGGGTGAAATTCTACTATATCTGGTTCAAGGCAATAATTGGACTTTATTAACACAATCCTCAAAATCTACATCACCATTTTTGAACACTTCCATGAATATTTCACCCAATAATTTCATAATGATAGATGCTATAATAGTAGCATTTCACACATATGCTAGAGGTCAGACTTATTATAGCATATATTCTAATCCTATTTGGGGTAGAATTGACTATTTAAGATTATCATATCAAAGGATACCTAATAATTATTCTGGTCCTTCAGTTATAAATCTTCAGCCAGGATGGAGGGCAGTTATTAATTCAAGCATATACTGGGCCAATTATTCAGGAATTGCCATAATTCCAAAAAATATTACTTCATGGCCAGCAAATCTATCTATAGCAATCTATCCTTCCTCAGAGGTTTACATGGGAAAATTTCAGCCTGGCTATTTATACTATCTCTATTCATATAAGATCTATTCACCGAAAATTGATAAAATCTTTTATCAAGTTTTAAATAATGATATGGAACTATATAGAACTGAGCTCACTTTAATAAATTACTCATCTTCTCATTATATCTTCTCCTTCAAGAGCTTTAATAATGGAATACTTATATCAGATTATATGCCTAAAGTATTAGTGGATGGCGTGGAACAGAAGTTCATTCGCATTGCTCCATACACTTATCAAATTATAGCGAGGCGAGGAGCGCTATTGGAGATCTATGATTGTTTTGGAATTAGACTCTCAGCTCTTCTTCCTTAACCTCTTTTTAAATTTCCATTACTTCAATATTTTGGGAATGTAAGATGAGGCTCCCTCAGATATTGAGGAATAAGCGTGGCGATATTTCCTCTCCTATAATTGTAATATTAGTAACAGTAGCAGCTTTAGCTGTGGCTGGAATGACAGTTGCATGGATGGCTTCTACAGGAGCAAGAGTAGCAAATCAAGGCTCGCTCATAGTTTTGGGAACACCAACATTAACCTCTGGATTAAACCCTACCTTACTTATGACCGTCAAGAACATAGGTACTGCTCAAGTTAATGTTTCAACCGTTCGCATTTCAACATATAGTGCATCCATAAATCAAAATGTTGCACCAGGTTCATCCTTGATCATTAGTGTAATAATTAATAATTTTACCTCTCAATCTGGACAGACATATAACGGTACTTTATTAACAGATGCTGGCACAATTGCGTTTTTAGCTTATTGTCAATGAGGTGGTTTGCTTGAAGTCTATCCTTAAAAATAAGCGTGGCGATATTTCCTCTCCTATAATTGTAATATTAGTAACAGTAGCAGCTTTAGCTGTGGCTGGAATGACAGTTGCATGGATGGCTTCTACAGGAGCAAGCTCAGCAACTACTGGAGCATTAGTAGTAATTGGCTCTCCAATGGTTTCAAGCAATAATTTAATGATTACTATCAAGAACTTGGGATCTTCTCAAGCTATACTACAGAATGCATCCATTACAATTAATAATGTTATTTATTTCGCTAGTAGCATTGTCCCTAATGCGATAAACTCAGGCGAAAGTCGTGCCATACTTATAACATTAACAGGATCACCATCTCCTCAATCAGGGCAAATATACTATGGCTCTCTTATGACTAATCATGGAACTTTAGCCTTTACAGCAATTGGACAATAATCTCCTTTTAAAATTCCTCTCTTTTTTTGGAGGTTATATTATGAAATTCCTGAAATTTATAAGATTAAAGCGATCATTTAGGGAAATCGATCTTCCATCTGTGAAAATACATATTCTCAGAGGAAGTTTAAATGGAAAAATTCTAGCGGAATATAAGGTAGGTTTAAGCAATGTTAGTATTGTAAACGATTCTTATGTGATAAATGATCCAGCTATTTCTGAAGAGGAAGTAAAAGAATTGGAGAGAAAAGCCTCTCAATTATTATATCTTCTTCCTCTTGAGGCTATAAAGGATGAGAAAATTTTTGAAAAATATGTTGGAATAAACAATGAAGTTCTTTTATATTTCTTAAAAAGGGAGCTCCTTGGTTATGGTGCTTATGATATTTTAATGAATGATGAAAATATTGAGGATATAGTTTCTTGGCCAGGTCAAACCATATGCAAGCATAGAGAATTTGGAACACTTAAAGTGAATATTGAGCTCTCAGAGAAGGATTTTGAAAGACATATAGAAAAGTTGGTCCATATGGCTGGAAAATCAATTTCTCTATTTCACCCTATTCTTTCTGCTAGATTGCCAACAAATGATAGGCTTACTGTAACTTATGCTAGGGAGGTCTCAGATAAACCATCCTTTGCCATAAGGAAATTTCCAAGAAAGCCCTGGTCGATAACCTCCATAATGATGATGGGAACGCTTACGCCTGAGATGGCAGCTTATTTAATGCTATTAATAAAATATAAAAAAGCTATTCTTATTTGTGGGCCAATCGGCTCAGGTAAGACATCATTAATTAATGCTCTTTGCTCTCTAATTCCAGCTGAAAGTATTGTAGTTACCGTGGAGGATACTCCAGAACTCAGATTAGCCAGAAGGAATTGGATTTCCTTCATTACAAGGGAATCCATGAATGTGGAAGAGAGGGGGGAGATAACAATGTTCGATTTAGTTAAACATGCTTTAAGACAACCAGCTGATTACATAATAGTAGGCGAGGTTAGAGGTGAAGAAGGAAGAATATGGGCACAGGCTATATCAACAGGACATGGAGGAATTACTTCTTTACATGCTGATACTCCTGAAGGAGCTTTAGAGAGACTAAGGGCTGATCCTATAAGGGTTTCCGAAGGAGCATTGAGGTTTCTATCCACTATAGTAATCATTAAGTCCATAACAATAGAGAAGGGCCTCGGTATTAGAATTAATGGAAGGCGAGTTTTAGGAATTTATGATTTATCAATAAATGGCGCAATTCCCATATTCAAATATGAGCCCACTACGGATTCCTTCATTCAAGTAAATAATCCAATACAATCAAGGGCAATAAATGAAATAATGGAGATTATACCAAGATTTAAGCTTGAGGAGGAATATCGTCTTTATACATCATTTCTAAGAAGATTGAAGGAAACACTTCCTCTTAATCCTCAATTGGGCTCTCATATTGTTGTAACAGAACTTGTTCAAGAATTATATAGAAATTCCCTAGGAGGGCCATTTATTGAAAAATTATCTAATTACACTAATTAATGAGCAATTATTTTCCATTTTCAAACCATTTATAAGCTTTATAGTAAGAGTATATTCACCTTCAATATACATATCAGGAATGCTAATAACACCACAGCAATTTGCAATAAGGCTAATGATTACAATATTAATTGCCATAGCAATTTCATCAATATCAATTTTTTTAGCACCTTCTTTTCCTCTTGCTTTTATAGGTATTATTTCTATTTCAATTCCAATAATATATTCAATAATACCATTTCTTGAAATAAATAGAAGGAGAATTAATTGTGAAAGAGAGCTTCCATTTGTTACTACTTTTCTAACAATAGCATCAGCTTCCTCCTTATCCCTTTCATCAGCAATTTTAAACCTTTCAAAAATTCATCATCTTAAAGCATTTGCTAAGGAAGCCATGAGAATAGAAAAAGTAAGAAGGCTCTATGCTATAAGTCCATCAGATGCAGTAATATTTGAGGCAAAAAATCATCCATCTGAGAGTGTCAAATCCATTCTTTTAACAGCTATGATGGCTCAAAAATTAGGAGAATCTCAATTCTTAATAATGAGGGATGAAATGATTAAGGCTTTTACAATTCTTTTATCAAAATTAAAAGTTCTATCAGATAAGTTTTCTCTATTAGCCTCCGCTCAAATGATTATCTTCATAATAATTCCAATGGCAATGATAACCATAGGTGTTATGTTCTCTGGAATATTAACTCCATTATCTTTATTTTTCATTTGCATAATTCTTCCTAGCATATTTGTTCCTCTCATGAGTTATTTAATTGATTCCTATTATCCAAAGGAGCTTACAGAGCCTGTAAATTTAATGCCCTTCTTAGCCTCGCTTTTCTTTGCTCCTTTGGCTATAATTACTTACAAATTATTCTATATTAATAGTAATTCACTTATTTCATTTCATAATATTCTTTCATTAATTATCATAATTTTCACAATACCATCAGCCATATGGTATTCACTTAAGAGAAGAGAAACTAGGCAAGTGTTAGAAGCATTGCCAATATTTACTCGTTCTATGGCAGAGGAAGTAAAAAAGGGATTATCACCATCTCAAGCACTACAATTGCTTTCCAAAAGTTTCAATCTCACTTTCAATAAAATTCTTATTAATATAGTTGCTCATGTGAGGAGCGGCGCTAGAATAGGCGAAGCCACAAGTACTATAAAAATGCCATGGATAGCTCACGTCTATTTTGAGCTATTAGATTATGCTGAACAAGTAGGAGCTGATCCAAAATCCATGAATGCACTATCAGAGCTCGTGAATAATATACATACTTCAATGAAATCTCTTCACTCTCAAACTTCATTATTTAAAGCTTCTTGTATAATAAATTCAATTATACTTCCATTTTCTATAGCCATGGTAATTGAAGTTGTGGTAAAACTTTTCGCTAATGTATCAAAAATGCTAATATCGATTCCTCTTCCCATGGGCCTCTCTTTATTAACACTCGATTTATTATCATTAGTTGAATTAATTGCTTATTCAGGTGTAATCCTCAATGCTTATTTCCTAGGGATATTAGGAGGGAAAGTTTCAGGAGGAGGATCTATAGTAGATGGATTGTCCATGGCACTTTTATGTATCATATTGGCTGAATTTACTTTAATTCTACTTGTTGATTTTGGAACAATAGCCTCTCTATTCGATTGGTGATGAGCAAGATGAAACTATGGGGGTTTGCCTTTATAATAATTCCACTTATATTACCCATATCTAATGCTAGTATAGATGTATGGATAATGCCAATTGAATGTAATGAAGATGGAACTTATTACCCTGGAGACTCCTTTTTTATTAACTATACCCTCTCCCTTCCCTCTGGAGGAACATACTATGATGAATTTGGAAATCCATGCAATTATTACTATAGTTTCAATTATGTAGAGGTATGGAGCGAATACATTATCGGAGGGAAAGCGACTTCAATTAATGGAGCAATTCCTTGCCATATCTTAAAGAATACATCTTCGGGCTTAATACCAATATACATTAAAGCTCATGGCAACTATCACTATCAATATTGGATTAATGAAACATATTATGAAAAGATTAATAATGAAACCATTGAGAAATGGGGATGGTTTTGCTATTGGACAAGCAGCTCAATTAATTGGTCAAAGGAAATAAATATTGAAGTTGTAGATTATAATCCACACTTCACAAAATTTCTCTACTTAATTCCAGCTGAGACCACTTATAGATCAAGGATAGTGTTATTACTAAGATATGATGGAAATGGTCCATCCTATAGTTTGAAACAAAGAGCGATTATGGATTGTTATAATAGTGAGGTTATGGGAATAAGAGTTTGGAGGGGAAATGATGTAAAAATGGCAATTGAATTAGGATTCTATGACTTAAGATCACTAAAGGAATTTGAGGAGGAAATAAATTGGCCTCCTGAATGGCTATTAAAAATTCTCAATTTAAAAGAGTTCTATATGGGAAAGAAATTATTTATGGAATATGGACCAGCAACTGAGGATCTTCCCTTAGTATTCTCCAGTAATAATAGATATGCTAAAATAGTTTTCAAGCCAATTGATTATCGAATGGTTGAAGAACAATCAGAGCTATTAAATATTAACATAAGCTTATATTGGTCAAGATTTCCTGATAAATTTTTGATTAAAGAGACTTCCATCTACTCTGCCTCATTAATACTTCCTATTGAAGTAGAGAGAGGGAGGATGATTATTTCCACAATTACGGATGGAGATATATTATTTTCAGCATTGCTTCAAGATCCACCAGAGGGAGATGAATGGTTCTTAGAACAATTTATTAATGATATAGGAAAGATAGAGCCAATACCAGCAGGAACAATCCTAGCTATGGGAGAGGGAAAAATAATGGTTCCTAGGACAGTTACTTGTAAGTATAATTTAAGCATAGAACTCCATGATAGAAAGACATGGATTCCAATTTATTTGTCTTCAGCTTTTGCTAACATTCCAGCTCAATCAATAAAAATAGAAATTCCAAGGGAATTAAAAGTAAATGTAACGTATTGGGACTTCACCACTTATTTGAGAATTAACCTGAATTCTTCTTCTCCCTTAAGAAAAGTTATTATATTTTCTCTTGGGTTTATATGGAATTCCTTTGAATTACCCGATGTAACATCTTATGAGCTTTGGATAAGTAAGCCTAAGCACTTGAGGGAGAGCACCATCGTCTTTGCAGAAATTTTTGATATATGGGGAAATACGAAAATTATTGAGCTTGGCCAAGCTGGACCTTATATAGAAGGATCTCATGCTCCATCCTATGAGGGAATTTTAAATATTATGGCAATAATGGTTGGTATTATGATTGGATATGAAATAATTAGGAAAATGATGGATAAGTTCTTCTAAATGGATCGTCATTATATATCTGAACCTCCTTTTAAATTTCCAAATTATTTATTTAATGAAAATAATGCCAGGAATGCTATTACTGCTTCCACTTCTAGCAGTAGTAATATCAATGGTAGCTGGAGCTATTACCATGTTAATCCCTCAGCTCTCTCAATCCCTTTTAGGGGCTATAAATGCTGCAAATAATGTCTATGCTCTATTAATAGAAATTCCACGTCCTCTATGGGATAATAACATATATCTATTTCCTCAATTAATTGAGAGCAATCCCATAAGTGGATATAGCAATTTCATAGGTACTTCCATGACAAATTTTTATGCTGCTTCTAGAATGGCATCATTCATACTATTAGTTTTTGTAATAATTATTGCTGGAATTTCTTACTTTCTTCAAAATTTTAAAATAGTCAGTGAAGGAACTGCAATGAGAGTTTTTACAGGTTCAATAATGTGCATTGTATTAATATATCTATTTCCACCAATTTATGATGCTATAGCTGCTTTAGTTAATTCATTAACTTATCCCAGTCCATATGGAATACTAAAGCCAGGTATGATTAATGAAATACTACTTCATGCATCAACTATTATACCTACTTCATTGGATGACGTTGGAAGCGCCCTTGTAGGTATATTCATGAACCTTATGCTTTTCATATTCACATTAATAACCTATGTGAGCCTTGTAATAATGGGGATTTTGAGAATCTTCTTTATTGGAGCCACTTTTGCGCTTATGCCCATTCTTTTGGTGCTAAGATTATTGCCCTTCATTGATAAAATAGCGGATGTATTCATTCAAGTGATAGTTGGTGGAATATTGGCCTCAATAATTGTAAGTTTGTTTTTTGCCTTTGGCTATGATGTTATAACATCGCCAACTATATCAGGATTAATGAAGACATTAATATCCATAGGAATACTAATGTCCTCTTCGCTTATGCTAACTTTTCTAATACCTACATTAGGCTCAATGATGTCCACAATTACTACGGCAATAACTGGAGCAATAACTGGAGCTACAATAGGAGGTGTTGCCATAACTACTGGAGCAGCTGCTGGTGCATATCAAGCAGGTCAATTGTTAGTCCCTCTGATACAAGCTGGAGCGATTACTAAGAGAACAGCTATGCTAAGAGGAATAGGATCCGCACTTGGTGGAGCAATTGGAACCTTCGGAACTATTGCTCCTAGAATGATGCCTGGAATGACTAGCTTTGGAATACCAATAGCATTATCAATAGGAAAAGAAGCAGCCTCTTTTGCATCATTTAAATTACCAGAAATTGATGAGGTTGAAGCTGGAGAAGCTCTAATTTTAAAAGCTGCTGCAACTCCTCACGATAAGGAGCATGATATTCATGAAATGGAGAAATGGGGAGAGCGTGTTAAAACTATGCTATTGAATAGACCGCCCGAAATCATAGGTCAAGAAATAGCAAAAATGATAGGGATGAGAATTAAAAATCCAGAGGCTATAGGCAGAAGAGTTCAAGAGAGAATATATGAAATAATGGATGCCACTAAAGGGGATTTGTTAACTCAGAGAATATTGCTCTCAAGAATAGGAAGAGCCTATAGTATATGGAAGGAGAGAACCATTGAACTTCTAATACCAGATAATGAAGGTAATATGATTTCACTTGATGAATATGTAGATAAAGTTGCCAAAAAAGCCCTTGAGGCTAAGAATATACCAGCCGATAGATATGAGGAAGAAATTCAGAAAATGAAAAATTATATTAGAAATACGGTGGCAAAGAGGAAGGGAATAGTAGGCCTCAGTCCATTAACTCTATATTCAGCCTTAAGAGAACGCAAATCTAATTCAGATAAAATTTCGGATTTTATAATTAAAAGAAGAGGGATTTTAACCAAGGACTATGAAGCTGAAAGCTTCTTTAAGAGTCTTGAGAAATCTTGAACTTCATTAAGGAATATAATTTGATAATTCCTTATTATAGCTTAAAAGCAAATCTTTTAAAATGTTCTTTTCCTTTTTAATATTAATTCCATAATTCTAAAATATAATCTTTATATAATATTTTTAAAATAAATGTGGTAGTATTGATCTAGCTACTTATAATGATTTTAATTTCAAAGTTTTTCTTATATATTAATTACATCATATTCATTCTCTCTAATATTATCCTCTCAAGACACCATTATTTTCTCTTTTTATTGTGTAATTATCGATTAAAATAATATTTAATAATATTTACATAGTGAATGATTTAAGCAAAAGGAAAACAAAAATAATGGATCCCAGGAGCTACATTAGAGGCTGTAGCTCAGAATCATATGATTCAATCATACAATTTGTGGATTAATTATGTAAAATTCATTTGGCTAAATTAATAATCAAATTAGATTTTATCATTTGCATAATCTCCTATAGAGTTTTATTATCCCTCTTTTTAAATTCATATTTCCTATTCTTGAGTGTGAAGGTGTTAAATTTGAATTTAAATAAAATTCTATTTTGTAAATCAAGATATTGGAATTTTCTTATTAAACCTCATCGAAAAGAGGTGATATTTTGTCAAAAGTAGTTCAAACTCTATGGTTTGATTCATTATCACCCTTGCAACAACCTCTTATTGAAACTCCCTTAGGATTGCTAACACCAAGACAAATAATAATGGCGGGAGTGGGAGCACTCTTCAGCTATTTATTTTATGTTCAATTGCTTCAGAGATTTCCTTCTATAGATCAATACATGAGAATTGGATTAGCAACAATTCCCTTTATACTTAGCATAACTATAACCCTCAGAAGGGTGAAGACTATACCTCCTGAGAATTATTTATTTTATTTAATATTCAGAAGAAGGCTGAGGAGATGGAAGCATTCAAATAGCCAATTCTCTTCTCAAGAATTGAGATGGAAGCATATTCCCAAGGAGATAGGACAAGTGCTTAGTCAGCTTACGCCTCCAGTTAGAGCAATATCAGTAAAGCCAAACGCCCTAGGTAGAGTAGAGCTAATTGGTACACTCAGAAATCCTAAGACAGGAAGACCTATGCCAAATACGAAGCTATATGCATTTATTGGCAATAGAGTTTTCTCAAGCTCCTCTGATGAGAATGGAAATTATATAATAAGCTTTCATCCTAAAGCACCAGGATCATATCATATGATTGTTGCAGTTCAAGGGTTTGATATTCCAGTTGATTCTATATTAGTCAATGTGGTATTATGACTTGTTATGAGATCTTTCCTACAAATTTTTCAATGTTACCTGAAAGAAAACAAGAGGATCTGCTCTCTAGCTTTATAAGATTTCTTAACTCCATACCATCAACCATAAAGATAGTAATGTTAAGAAGCAAGAGGGGCATAGAGCTTGGAAATGGAAGAATCGCTACCATAGAACATCCTACATTCTATTTGGATTGTAGAGAGCCCATGGATGAAATATTGGAGTTTACAAAATTCCTATTTCAACCCATTAGCTCCATCCCCATTCCCAAGGTAAAAGAGGAGAAGTGGAATCATTTAATTCTCGAGGATGGAAGATTAGCGAAGGTATTTACAATCTATGAATTACCAGCCATATTACCTGTGGGATTCTTAAGTGAGGTATATGATATTGCTGATATGATTCAATTCAAGATAACACCCATTCCATCGGAGGAAGCATCTAGAAAACTTGAAAGATATAAGATGATTTTGAATGCTTTAATTTCAGCTAGTATAAGCAAAAGGAAATCTCCTCCTCAGAGTCTATTAATTAAGAGGAATATGGCTGAAGCAACTTTAAGTTCGGTAATGGCAGGAATATCCAAGCTATTCAAAATTTCCACTATTTTAGTGATATTTGCTTCATCTATGAATGAATTGAAGGAAAAGACCAAGCTTCTTCAGAATAGATTGGCTGCTAGACTGATTCGCATTGATTCGCCCAAGTTCTTTCAAGGAAGCTTATACTATGATGGTGGCAAGAGGCTTTATGCTGAAGGAGGAACTGTAAGTGCATTCTATCCATTTATGGCGGGAGAGATTATAGAGTCTGGAGGTATATTTTTGGGAGTAAATCTGAGATCTGGTGCTCCTATAATTTATAATCCTTTAATTAGACATAACTTGAATGTAAGCATAGTGGGCACTAGTGGATCTGGAAAGTCCTTCTTAGCAAAGATATTCCTAAAGAGGCTATTGGATAAACATCCAGATATGCCCGTTTATGTTATAGATCCTGAAGGAGAATACGGCCCACTAATGGCATGGCTGGGGGGTGAAGTTTTAAGTATTTCTTCAGATGAAGCTCTTGGACTTGATCCTTTGACTCTATTTGAAAAGGAGGATGCTGCTGATGTATTATGTGATGCCGCTGGGCTAATAGAGCGAAAGGATATTTCTAGGGTAAGAGATATTATAATGAATTCCTCCTCACTTTTCGAGCTTTATGAAGGACTCCCTCAAGATTTGAAGGAAAAGTTGGCATCCATGATTAAAGGTCCAGAGGCTTTTTTATTCAAGGGAGAGCCCAAACTCTTCTCCCCAAAGATGTCCTTTGATATGAGGGAAATAGAATCGAAGCTTGTTAAGCAATTGACCTCAATATTAATATTTGGAAAAATTTGGCAAATAGTATCAAATCCAGATACATTTGGAATTACAAAAGCAACCCCTAGGTTAGTAATAGTGGATGAAGCATGGCTTTTCATGGAAGTTCCTTCAGCTGCAGCCTTTTTAGAAAAAGTGGCAAGGCTTGGAAGAAAGAGAAATTGTATTCTTATAGTGAATACTCAGAGGCCAGCTGATATGATTGAAAAGCCCTCTGGAAGAACTATACTTGAAAATTCTGCCACTAAAATAATTATGCGACAAGATGACGCAAATAAAAAAATTGTAGGTGATGTTTTTGGATTAAGTGAACAAGAAATGGAGATAGTCGTAGATCTATCGCAAGGAGAGGGATTACTTATCACTGAAACTACACATGCTTGGACTCAATTTATAGCAACATCAGAAGAAGAATATGCATTATTTACAACAAATCCCTCGGAATTACCATATTAGCGACTAATAGTCTTTTTTAAATGTATTTGCAGTCGCTTTTTACTGAGAATTTTATAATTAGAAAAATCCACATTGAAATTATGTCTATGAGAGTCTTATTTAAACTTGGATCTAATAAACAGTCATTAAGTGATAAGATTAATGAGCTTTTGAATAAGATTAAGGAAAATAATGATGTTATAGGAGTAGCAATAAAACAAATTTCACAAGCAGTTCAACAAATAGCAAAAGGCGCTCAAGCTACATCCTCTGCTATACAGAATATACTATCTGAGACTGGAAAGGGTGAATCCATAGTCCAAGAGTTTTTGAAATCCAGACAAGGCTTGGTAGATAGTGCAAAAAAGGGGAAAGCTCTATCTGAGGAGGCTATGACAAGCGCTCAAAAATCAGTGGAAGTTGTTAATAGCACATCTCAAATAATAGATAAGGTAAAGCCCTCCTTAAATTATCTAGAAGATGCTAGTAAAAAAATAGGTGAGGTTATTGATACTATAAAGGATATAGCTGATCAAACTTCACTTCTAGCATTAAATGCTGCTATAGAAGCAGCTAGAGCAGGAGATGCTGGAAGAGGATTTGCTGTAGTAGCAGGAGAAATAAGAAAGCTCGCAGAGGAAACTAGAAAATCCGTAGATACTACACAACAATTAATTAAAAAAGTACAAGAAGCAACCATTAGCACTATTGAAAACATGAGAATATTAACCAATAAATTGAGTGAAAGTAATAACGTAATTTTAACTAGTATAGAGTCACTAAAGAAACTTTCTTCAGTAACAGTTGAAATTTCTGATATTGTAATAGGAAGAGGAGGCATGGCCCAAGCCATAATGGAAATGATAAAGAAAATTAGGGAATCAATAAGTGAAGTTGCATCTGCTGCAGAAGAAAATGCCTCAGCTACAGAGGAAATAACTGGATCAATTGAACAAGTTGCCTCCTCCATGGAATCATATAAAGAAATGATAGATGAACTGGTTAAAAATTTAGAGACATTCGGTTTAATTCGTAAATAGAATTGAGAAATTAAACAATACTATTTAATTATTTTTTAGAAATCAACATAAAAAATTTAAGTATGGAAAAGCATATTTATTAGGGTGAAAAATTGAGTAAAAAGATAAAAAGATGGATTACTGATTGGTGGCCAGAGCGTCTTAATCTGAGGATATTGCGCCAAAACTGTTCTCATACTAATCCATACGGAGCTAACTATGACTATGCCTCAGAATTTGAAAGCTTAAATCTTGATGAAGTGAAAAAGGACTTGAAGGAGATAATGACAAAATCTCAGGATTGGTGGCCTGCTGATTTTGGACATTATGGCCCTCTAATGATAAGATTAGCATGGCATAGCGCAGGGAGCTATAGAATATTCGATGGAAGAGGTGGAGCAAGAACTGGTGAAATTCGATTTCCTCCTAGGATAAATTGGCCAGATAATATAAATCTTGATAAAGCTATTAGATTGCTATGGCCAATAAAACAAAAATATGGCAGAAAGCTATCTTGGGCTGATCTTATAATATTAGCTGGAAATGTAGCTCTAGAGTCCATGGGCGTTAAAACTTTTGGCTTTGGAGGAGGAAGGGAAGACATTTGGGAGCCAGATGAAAGCGCATATTGGGGACCTGAATTGGAAATGCTTTCAGGAAAAGAGCGCTTTAAGGAAGGGGAGCTTGAAAGACCCTTTGCTGCAACTGAAATGGGTTTAATATATGTCAATCCAGAAGGCCCAGGAGGCAATCCTGATCCTGTGGAATCTGCTAAGCAGATAAGAGTGGCATTCACAAGAATGGGAATGAATGATGAGGAAACTGTGGCTTTAATAGCAGGTGGACATGCCTTTGGAAAATGTCATGGAGCTGGTCCAGATAAATTCCTTGGACCAGATCCTAGCTCCTCTGATGTAAGTGAGCAAGGATTGGGTTGGAAGTACAGCTATGGAAAAGGAAAAGGTCCTGATACCTTTACAAGTGGATTTGAACTTGCTTGGTCTTCCACTCCTACTAGGTTTGGAATAAGTTACTTAAAATTTCTATTTGGTCATGAATGGGTTCTCACCAAGAGTCCAGCCGGAAAACACCAATGGGTTGCAAAAGATGCTCCAGCCATTATTCCTGATGCTCATGATCCAAATAAAAAGCATCCTCCTATGATGTTAACTGCAGATCTCGCTTTAAGGTTTGATCCAATATATTCAAAAATTGCTCGAAGATTCTTGGAAAATCCAAAGGAGTTTGAGGAAGCTTTTGCAAGGGCTTGGTTCAAATTAACTCATCGTGATATGGGTCCAAAGGAATGTTACCTTGGCCCAGAGGTTCCAAAGGAATCATTCATATGGCAGGATCCTCTTCCAGAACGGGATTATAATTTAATAGATGAAAATGATGTTGAGATGCTCAAGAAGATAATATTGAATTCTGGTTTGACTATATCTCAACTTGTATACACTGCTTGGTCCTCTGCAGTTACATATAGGGATTCTGATAGAAAGGGAGGAGCAAATGGCGCAAGAATAAGACTTTTGCCACAGAGAAGTTGGGAAGTAAATCATCCAGAGGATCTCGCTAGGGTTATTTCAATTTATGAAAAAATTAAGTCGGAGTTCGATGGTAAAAGTAAAGATGGAAAGAAAGTTTCATTAGCTGACTTAATAGTTTTAGGTGGTTGTGCAGCAATAGAAGAGGCTGCAAGAAGAGCTGGTTTTAATGTAAAGGTGCCATTTGTGCCTGGCAGAGTGGATGCGCTTCAAGAGCATGTTGATGTGGAGTTCTATTCTGTATTGGAACCAGTTGCTTGTGGTTTCAGAAATTACATTAAGGATCCATCAATTAATAAAACTATGAAGGCTGAGGAAATTCTTATTGATAAGGCTCAATTGCTTAAGCTAACTGTTCCTGAATTAGTAGCTCTTATTGGAGGATTGAGGGTTCTTGGAGCTGTTTATAAATATCAAAATCTGGGAGTTTTCACATCTACACCAGGAGTATTAACAAATGACTTCTTCATTAATCTCCTTGATATGTCTACTGAGTGGCGATCTGTGGATGAATTTAAATACTATTATGATGGATATGATAGAAAAACTGGTGAACTTAAATGGAAAGCAACTCGTGTTGATTTAATACTTGGACATCATGAAGAATTAAGATCTGTCTGTGAAGTTTATGCTGCCTCAGATGGCAAAGAGAAATTTATAAAAGACTTCATAGCCTCATGGACTAAGGTAATGCATATAGATCGATTCGATCTTTGGAGAAAGCAAAGAAAACTCTATAGAGAGTTGACTGCGGGAATTATGTAGAATACTCTTTTTCTCTCAATCAAAATTTTTAATCTATCTATTATCAATGAATATTCATAAAATTTAGTGGGCCGGTCCGGACTTGAACCGGAGACCCCCGCCGCGTCAGGGCGGTGTCCTAACCAAGCTAGACGACCGGCCCTTTAATTCAAAATCTTAAAATAAAGATATTTAAGTTTATTCAAAGAATAGCTTCAAATAGTCGCTGATAATGAGCTTTCTTATCGCTTTTGGTAAAATCTCTTATCATGTACCTTAAAATGAGATTTTTACATGCCAGATCCATTAACACACTTTGCACTTCCTTTTGCATTAGCCTCACCTTTCTTCGGAGTTAAAACTGCCTTTATAATAGGAACTATAGCATTATTACCAGATTTTGATGTTATTTTTCGTATTCATAGATCTTTTACTCATTCAATAATCTTCATTTTATGTGTATGCCTGCCAATAATGATATTCAAGCGAAATAAATTTACACTCATGTCCTTTCTTGCTTTAACAAGCCATCTTATAATGGACATGTTTCAAACTTATACTCCCATATTATATCCATTAATTTCAGAATCTATTCATATCAATATTAATGCTGGAATTATTATTGATCAAAGCATTAAACCATATCTTACTACTACTTTAAAATTTGCACCAACGAATTTTACTCAATTTTCAAGCTTTAATGCCCCATTATTTATCAATATGATGTTGCCAATTGCAATGATATTAATACTAATTCCAATAATTACAGGTAAGATTTATTATAATAATCATCGCCTATTCAATATACCATACAATAAAATTACCATTGTATTATTTGCCTTGAATGAAACTAAAGATATTGAGTCATTTATTGATAAAATAAAATCTAATGGATTAAATAAAATAATCTTGGTGAGTAATCATTTAAACAATGAAATCAATGAACTTGCTAAAAGAAAAGACTTAATAATAATATATCATGAAGATATATCTAAAACAATAAAATCTATTTTAAATTATACCAATACTCCTTATATATTCATAATAAATTATGATTCAAAAAATGTAAAGAAAATATTAACTGTAGATAATACAAGAGTGCATTAATAGTAATCCATTTCTTAATATAATCTTTCATTTACACTTTCACTCAACTCTCTCCACTAACATACTTTCGCATTATTCTTTTAACTGCTGGTGAGAATCAAATTTTGGTGATTTTATGGCTCAAATTAAGGAGTTGGGAAAAATAATGCCAAATGGTAGAGTCAAGTGCTTATACAGAGGTTGTGGAAAAAGATGCTCCTCTTGGATTGGACTTATGATACACTTAAAAAAATGCCATGGTGTTTTAGCTGAGGAAGTTAAATCAGAGGAGGTATTTGAGTGAGGTGAAGATTTTGATATGTGATGAATGTAAGATCAATTGCTCCTTAATAAATGGAATATTTGTGTGTAGGAGATGTGGACTTGAGCATTGTCCCGATTTCATTCCCCACCTATCTATGAACGCTGAGATTAAATTGAGCTCCAAACTTTCATGGGATCTTCCTTGTATTGGAAATTATCCTTCAGATAAGGAGAGGCTGAGGGCAAAATTCTATAGTATAGCCAGCTTGATATGTCAATTGGCTAGACTTCCTAGCATTGTTGCAGAGGAGGCTGTTAGAATTGCAATAAAGAATTGGAAGGGAGGGACCAATAGCGAAATTCATGTTCTTTCAGCGGTCATATATGTGAGCATGCATATGGATGGAGTATATATTAGGCTACCAGAGGAGTGGGAAATAATTTTGAATAAAATGGACTTAAGAAGACCGGGAAGAAATGCTTCTAATGGATATCATAGACCAGTTAGATTAATGGCCATTCTTCGTTATATATACAATGCCTATGGAAAACTTCCTGATAGATCTAATTGGTACTGGAAAAGATTAGCAACACTTTTTCCTAGTTATTTAATTAAAAGGGCTTCAAAGATTGTTGAAAGACCGAGAAATCTTAAGGAAGCTCTTGCTGTAATTATGCTTGTGGATTATGAAAAAATTCTAAGCCAAAAGGACTTTGAGAGAATAAAGGAGATGGCTAAGGTAAGCATAAAGAAAGCAAAAATATTGAGCGAAAAAATGAAGGAAAGTAGAATCATAGAATTATCCTCTCAGAGATAGCTTAATATTTAAGAGATTATTTTTTCATAAAGGTGTTAACTTGCTAATAGTAACTGGAGGAGCTGGATTCATTGGTAGCCATTTGGCAGATAGACTAGGTAATGTTAAGATTTTGGATAATCTAAGTAGTGGAAGAATTGAAAATGTTAAATCTCATAAGCTTCTAATTTTGGATTTAAAGGATTTTGAGAGAACTTTAGAGGCAATTGAGGATGCAGAAACCATATTTCATTTTGCAGCAAATCCTGAGGTTAGAGTTAGTACTATAAGTCCTAAGATACACTTTGATGAAAATATACTAGCTACCTTCAATTTATTGGAAGCTATGAGGAAGAAGGATGTGAAGGAAATTGTCTTTGCATCCTCAAGCAGTGTGTATGGTGAGCCAGAATTCATACCTATTGATGAAAAAGCCCCAGTAAAACCCATATCGATTTATGGTGCTAGTAAAGCAGCTTGTGAGAATTTAATTCATGCTTATAGCAACCTCTATGGAATTAGAGCTATAATTCTTCGTTATGCTAATGTTGTTGGCCCAAGATTAAGGCATGGTGTCATATATGATTTCATTTTAAAGTTAATTAAGAATCCTGAAGTATTAGAAATTTTGGGCGATGGAAATCAAATAAGAAGCTATATTCATGTTTCTGATGCTGTGGAAGCAACTATAAAGGCTTGGAGCATTAATTTGAGAAATTTTGAAGTATATAACGTTGGAAATGAAGATTGGATAAGTGTTAATGAAGTAGCAAGAATAACATTGGAAACTCTAGGGCTTAAAAATACAAAATTTATTTACAAGCCTATTTTGAATGGAGTTGGATGGCTAGGTGATGTGAAGCGCATAGCTCTATCCATAGAAAAGCTAAAATCCTTAGGTTGGAGGCCTAAGATGAATAGCAGGGAGGCCTTAATAGAAAGTGTTAAAAGCATTTTGAGCGAGCTCTAAAAATTTTATTTATAAGTTTGACATTGAAGAATGCGTGATCTCATGAGTGTGGGTAAAGTAGTTCGAGGAAGCCTTTGGCTTTATATTTCATCTCTGATAAATAACTTCATTGGTTATTTATATTGGATTATTGCAACGAGATTTGTAGAGCCAGCAATTATAGGCACTAGTTCTGCTATTATGGCTCTTTCTTCATTAATAGCCTCTATATTTGGTTTGGGAATTTCCGTAGGAGAAACGAGAATGATAGGTAAATCTGCGGGATCAAATGATTATGAAAGAATAAGTTATTACTTTACAAATGCCCTAATTGTTAGCCTTTTAATTTTCACAGCTGCATCCATTCTAATATTATTTCTACCTGAGGGATTTATGGGATATAGCAGAATTGAAATGATTTTTGCATCAATTTTCATCCTGATGGGATTGGGAAGTTGGAACGTAATTTTTTCTACATTCTTTACCTCATTGCTTAAAACTGAAGTAATAGCACTTTCAACTTCAATATCTCAAATTTTCAAGTTCATTGTAGGAATCTCCCTTCTCTATTTGGGGATGGAGCTCTATGGAATCATTGGTGGAATAATTGCATCTGTTTTAATTTCAGATTTAGTATTAATTTACATGATTAGAAAAATCTCTTGGTTGAAAATTAAGGGCCTCAATGGAAATATTATAAAGGAAATTTTGATGGCAGGATTGCCCTCTTACCTTCCTATAATCTTAGGAACTGCTGGAAATTATCTTGGAATATTAACCATATATGGAATAGTAGGAAAAAACATCACTGGAACCTATTACATTTCATTTATGATAGCTTCCTTCGTCTATAATATATCCTTCACTATTCTGGGCTTGATGTTCCCTCTGCTGAGTGGAATGGAGGATGGAAGAAAGAGGGCAACGAATAGAGCTATTAGGATTTCCTATGTTATTACTATGCCCATTGCTGCGCTTGGAATATTTTATGCTAATGTTCCACTGGGATTTCTTGGTGAAGAATACTTGAAATCAACATTAATATTACGAATACTATTAATTGGAGCTTTTATTATTCCTATAACAGCTGGATTTGGAAGTTTAATATATGCTTATGGTAAATATAGTCTTGCTACCATTCATGGAATTTCCTCTAGTATTACAAGAGTTTTACTATATTTTCCACTAGTTCAATCCTTGGGCGATGTTGGAGCAGCCATCTCTTATACAAGCGGATTTCTTTCTGAGTTATTAATAACCATTATACTCTCAAGAAGAATTCGCTATAGAATAGAATTCAATCCTCTTATTGCTGCTATTCCCATCTCAATTGGTTCAATTATGTATATATTCTCAATGCATTGGATTATTGCTGCTATTACTATACTTGGAGCATCTCTATTTATTTATGCTAAATTAGGATTATTGAATAAGAATGACTTAAAAGAAATTTATGAAGCACTTTTCACAAGAAAATATTTCCTTCCCTATGCTAGATACATAGCACATTTACTATATGAAGAATAGTATCAGCTTAGAATAGTATCAGCGTCTTCTCCTCGATTTTTTATAATCATTTCTATATAGAGGTCGGAATTTAGGTATTTGTTGATTATATGATCTATTGGATATATTGTTCTCAGTATTAACTTCAGTAACCTCTTCGGAAGAAGGCTCTAAGCTACCATATCTCCCTATATTCAAGCGCATTGAACCTTTAAATAATGTAATATAAGCGTTCTTTATGGATATGGTTTGACCTACTTGAACCTTATTTATGTTATCATCCCAAAGACTCATAAGAACACAACCGGTATCATCTCCAACCAAGACTTCTGCTACATTATGCTTTTTTCCATCTCTTGTGGATACTTCCTTTGCTGGATTTATTTCTAAAACTTTTACTAAAAGATCTATTCCCTTGGAGGCAGGATTTAAATCCTCAATTTTTCTTATTTCAGACATTTTTATTCAACTTGCTTTTCTAGAGCTTATTCATATAATAAAAAGTTTTCGGTTCTCTATCCAGTTTATAAATTTACTTAATAATTCATAATTCGGGGATTAAATGAAGGGGGATGAATCAGCAAAGGAAAGAGGATTGGAAATAATCAAGGGATGCTTTATATTTGGCATACTGCTATCTCTAGCACCTTCTATAGTTAGCTTTCTAACTAATCAAGATGTTTCCAATCTTTCAACAAACCCTTTTCTCCCCTCGGGGCTTGGAGCTATTTTGGAGAAGATAATATTAATGATTCAAACTTTGGGAGCTGTGCTTATAATGCTTGGATTAATCTATGGAGGCTATCAATATAGCATGCAAAATAATAAAATTATAAATTCTCTTGCCATTGTATTCTCAATTCTCTCAGTCAATATATTGAACTTAATATATTCGTTTATATTCTATACGCTGGCATTATCATTAGATTTAATCTCAACTAGAATTTTGATAAGAAGAGGCGGAAAAGAAGGAAATCCAATTATGAAATATTTCTTGAATAGATTTGATTTTATAAAGGCCTCACTTCTAGTAATTTTACTTTGGGAAATTCCTGGCTTATTAATTCTCTCTAAGGATTTATCTATATTCTTTGGCTTAGAATGTGCATTAGCAATAGTCCTCACTTTACTAGCCATTTGTCACTCTTCTGCAGCAATACAAAATTGGTGGTAAATTATGTGGTTGGAACTTCTTCCAAATCCCACAATATTGAATGATCCAGCGTATTTTTCACCAAGGTACTTTTCTCAACTTTTCTCAATTATGACAAATCAATTTAGATTATTCATTGAGAGAGATAAAAGTGGCGTAGTGAGATTTTTGATGGAAGTAAATGATGAAATAGCCCTTTCAATTTCTGAATATATAAGTACGTTATTGAAGTGCTCCATACATCAATGCGATCCTCCCATGCTAAATTATAAATATAGATTAGAGGCTATGATGGCTAAGCACTATAGATTTCCAATAACTAAAAAATGGTCAGAGGATCAACAGTGGATATTTCATCCTCCCATTCCAGCTGATTCTATTATTTCCTCAATTTTAGCATTGGGAACAGCAGTTGAAATTATTTCCAAGCCTAAAAATAATTTAAGTGGAGTAATTGATGAAAAATCATTATCAAGAATATTTGAGTGTAATATATACATATACGGAAATAGAAAGGAATGGGTTAGAGCAACATTATCATCCTTTCCTAAGACTTCGAAAAATTGGCTAGTGGAATATAAAATAAAAAAGCAAGAGGGTTGGAAATTTAAAGGATTATCAAAGCATATATTAGCTAGTAATAAATTACTTATATTGAAAGTTTTAGCTCTAGCCTTAGGTTTAATATTTTTAAAGAATTTCAATATTAAATCAATTTTAATGCTATCATTTTCATTCGATTCTCTAATAATATTAATCCTACCATTAATAATCTTGCTAATCAAGGACTATAGAGCTATAGCTCTTTGCGATTATGAGCTTGCCTCTATATTTTCCTTTCCAAGTCCTAGCATACCAGTTAAGAAGCCCATTATGGCGGTAGTTAGAAATGGACGATGAATTTATAATATGCAAAGGCGAAGGGGAGAAGCTCATCTCAATTAAGAGGGAAGATAGAGTTCACATGGCTATATTTGGCATGCCTGGATCTGGAAAATCCACATTCATGCTCTTTCAGATATATCAGCATATAGAAAAAGGAGATGGAATTTGTGTTATAGATCCTCATGGGGATTTAATTAAGAAAACCCTTTCCATTATACCTAAAGAGAAATGGAATAATGTAGTTTACATTGATCCAATAACTGCCTTCAAGTATGGAAGAGTTATTAAAATTGCTCTTTTAGAGTGTAAAGATCCATTAAAAAAGCCTCTAATTGCCATGGGTTTTGTGGATTCAATGAAGAAGCTTTATGGAGAATTCTGGGGTCCAAGGCTTGAGAGAATTTTGTTGAATGCCATATATGCTGTTATGGATCAACCAGATTCAAGGCTTAGCTATTTATATGATATGCTCATAGATTCTCGGAAAAGAGATAAGCTTCTCTCAAATGTGAAGGATGAAAAAGTCATAAAATATTGGATGAATGAATTTCCGCTTCTAAAAGATGAAGCTCCAACTGTCGTTACTAATAAAGTATATAGACTTGTTCAAGAGAAGCTACTTGCTCCTATGTTTGATTGTTCTAAATCATCCATAAATTTCAGAGAATGTATGGATGCTGGAAAAATTATATTGATAAATCTTTCAGAGGGCAATTTAACAACAGAAGTAGCTAATTTCCTAGGAGCTTTAATATTGAATAAAATATATCAAGAAGGCATGACTAGAGAGGAAATTCCAGAGGAAAGTAGAAAACCCTTTTATGTATATGTTGATGAAGCTTATAGATTTGTTACTGATTCCATTAAAGATATGCTTCAAGCTTTAAGAAAATATAAAATATACATAACATTAGCAGCTCAATATTTGAGCCAATTTGATAGAGAAGGAGGGAAGGATAAAACATTAACAAAAGCCATACCTCAATTATGTGATGCCATAATTTCCTTCTCAGTTGGAGGAGAGACTGCAGAGGAATTAGAGCAATATTTCAAACCCATATTTCGCTATATAACAAGGGATACATTGATGACTTTAATGAGACATCAAATGGCCTTTTCCATAAGGAGAGGAAATGAAAGATACGTTAATACTGGAATGTGTATAGATATTTCCAATAAAAAAATTTCAAAGCCAGATGAAGTAATTAAGCATTCTCTTTCCATATATGGTAAGCAAATTTTCATGGAAGTAAACGATTCCATTCCTTCGCCAGATATAAGCCCTATATGCTTCTCAATTCTATCCTTCATTTACTATAGGAGAGAACCAACACCAATTAATGTAATAGAGAATGAGCTAAAGCATTTTTTCAAACGAGAAATAAGAAATGCCATAAATGAGCTATTGTATGATGGAATGATTTATATTTCAGGAAAAGAGCTTGCTCTAACAGCAACATCCTACTATAAATTCAAGGAATTTCCCATGGGAGATTTCATAACAATTCAAGCCATTGGAAGTTTTGTTAGAAGGGAAAGGATGAAGGGATGTTATTGCATTGTAAATACCATGAAGCCTTATGTTATAGTTTATCCTCCAAGATATCTTAATGAAGGTAGAATAGATCCATACGTTTGGGATTATTCAAATAGATATATAGCTTACTTTTGCTCATATGGAAAGAAGCCAAAGCTTAATTATAATATTCCCATAAAGCTTATAGTTCCTTCTGAATTGGAAAATAGCTCACTGAAAATTACTTCTTTTGAGAAGCCTCGCCCTTCTTATAGTGATAGATCATGTTTGCCCTCGAGAAATCAGCAAGCTCAAACTCATTTGTAATTATGATTGCTTTTTTTGGGCATGCATCTGCACATTCAGCACAGAATATGCATCTATCAAGCCAATATATAATCCCTGCATCTGGACCTTTGGGAATCATCTTTATGGCAGAGGTTGGACAAGCATTTTGACAGAGGACGCATAAGACGCATTTACTCATATCCCATATTGGCTTCCCTCTTAATCCCGGTGGAACAATGCCTGGCTCAAATGGATATTTTATTGTTACTGGCTTTTTTAAAACTTGCTTAATAGCTTCTTTTAGAAGACTCATATTAATCCACCCCAAATTGTATTAGCATTATTTGAAATATCATTAGTGGAAGTAAATAACTCCACATGCCTGAGGTAACTTGATCTATTCTAAATCTTGCAAAAATTCCTCTTATGAGTGACATTATTAATAAGATAATCACACTCTTTATTAATAGAACAACTAAGGGTGGCAGGAAATATATTTGCACTCCTCCGCCTAAATATATTGAAGATATTAGCATGGATGCCATTAATAGCTCAAGATTCTTTCCTAATCTCAATAATGCTAACTTTCTACCTCCATATTCCGTCATCCATCCTGCGACTATTTCAGTCTCAGCCTCTGGTATATCAAATGGTATTCTCTCCAATTCAGCTATAAGGCTTATTAACATTACTGCAAAGCCTATTGGCTGAAGCCAAAGGAACCATGCAGAATGCTCTATTTGCCACTCTACTATTTTCGATAGCGAAAGAGAACCCACAACAATTGCAGGGCCTATCATGGAAAGTCCAAGAGGTATTTCATAGCTAAGCATTTGAAGCGCTGCTCTAACACTGCCAACCCTACTAAAATTATTTGCTGAACTCCATCCAGCTAAAAATACAGAGAGAGTTACCATTGCTGATAGAAACATTAAGAATATAATATCCCCTTCAAAGCTAATAATTGCTCTTCCGTTCAATGGGATTACACTAAGCATTATCAGAGGAATGGCTGTATAGACGATTGGAGTTATGGAGAAAATTGTCCTCTCACATGCTGCAGGAGTTATATCTTCCTTGGATAATAGCTTGAGAAAGTCGGCAAATGGTTGTAATACTCCAGAAGGTCCAGTATATAATGGACCATAACGTCCTTGAATTCTTGCAAAGAACTTTCTATCAATCCATTCATATATGAAGGAAATGGTAATTAGAAATAAAAAGCCAGGAAATATTAAAAGGTTTATTAATTCTCCAAGCAATTTCAAACCCTCTTTACTAATATTCTATCCATACATGAGAAACAAGGATCAATTCCAGCTAATATTAATGGTACATCAGCAATATGTGCGCCTATTAATGTCTTACAAACTGAAAGAAGATTTCCAAGAGTAGGCGCTCTAACTTTATGGCGCTCTGGTTTTACTGTTCCATTGGATTTTGTATAATGTATGAGCTCTCCTCTTGGTGCCTCCACTCTTCCAAGCGACTCATTTGGAGGAAATGTTCTAGGAGCTTTTATCCTTATTTCTCCAGAGGGCATATGATCTAAGCAATATCTAATTATATTTGCACTCTCTATCATTTCTTCACATCTAACTATTGTTCTAGCGAATACATCACAACCATCATTAACAATAACATTGAAAGGTATTTCATCATATACAAGATAAGGATCATCCTTTCTAACATCATTCTTTATTCCACTCGCTCTTAAGGTTGGACCAATTGCACAAGTTGCAATAGCATCACTTGGCTTCAAGATGCCTACGCCTCTTGTTCTCTTTATAAAGGTGGGCTCATTTTCCAGAGCTTTTATATAACCCTTCATATCGCTTTCGAATCTATCCAAGAATTTTCTAATTTTATTAGCTTGTTCATCTGTTATATCCCTTCTCACTCCTCCTATGGTATTAATAGCATGGGTTACTCTATTTCCAGAGATTTCCTCCATCAAGTCCATTATTATTTCTCGCTCCTTCCACATATACATGAACATAGTATCATATCCAGCTTCATGTGCTGCAATTCCAACCCATAGGGAATGGCTATGTAATCTCTCCAACTCAGCCATTATTACTCTAATATGTTTTGCCCTAGGAGGTATTTCTAATGGTGTTAATCCTTCCACAGCTTGAGTATAGCATGTGGTATGCGCATGAGAGCATATACCACAGATTCTCTCTGCTAAGTATAAATCGTGAAGATAGGTATTATTCTCAAAGGCTTTTTCAAGGCCTCTATGTACATATCCTATCCTTGGCTTAACATTAACTACAAAATCTCCATCAACCTCTAGTAGAAAATACTCTGGCTCTTTAAGTGCAGGATGTTGTGGTCCTACTGGTATTTTTATTGTGCTTCCATAGCTCATTTCTTAAGACCCTCCCTCAACTGCTCTATAGTATATTCCTTTCTAAGAGGATAAATTCCCTCAGGCCATCCCTCTGGCAATATTAATGGAGATAAATCTGGATGACCTTCAAATACTATTCCAAACATATCGTGAACCTCTTGCTCATAGAATATTGCACCAGGTACTATATCTGTTATGGTTGGCACCCTTAAGTCCTCCCTAGGTATACTTATCTTAATAGTAATGGCCACAGAATTATTATAAGCAAAATGATATAGTAGCTCCATTTCCTTTCCTGTATCTATCCCAGTTATGGTTGATAGATGTTTTATATTAAGATCATTAACTAAGAATGATAAAAATTTCTTCATATCCTCTCTTTTTATTTTAATGAATATTCTTCTATCCCTTGGTTTTTTGAATTCTAAATATTCATCCTTCATTTGCTCAATTCTTTTTATTGGATCCTCCATTACCACCACCTATTTTCTCAAAAAGTTTAGCAATTCCATTTATTATAGCCTCAGGCTTAGGCGGACAACCTGGTATATAAACATCTACAGGTATAATGCTATCCACCCCTCCATATACGCTATAGCTATCTTTGAATGGTCCTCCACTAATGGCACAAGTTCCTATGGCTACAACAAACTTTGGATCAGGCATTTGCTTATATACCCTTAGAACCCTTTTAGCCACTTGTACGGTTATAGGACCAGTAACACCAAGAATATCTGCATGTCTTGGGCTTCCCTTTAATAGAATTCCAAACCTTTCAACATCATATCTAGGAGTGATGGCAGCAACGAACTCTATATCACATCCATTACATCCTCCAGTATTGAAGTGTATAAGCCATGGAGATTTTAATCTTGCCCATTTTATTATGGACATTATTTATGCAAACCTCCAAGGACTAATATTAAAATAGAGGCAAAAGCCACTATGGAGTATATGCCTGGAATAATTCCTCTTTCGAAGAATGATATTGCCATCATGTAAGTTATTACATCAAAGATTAGAAAATAGAGCGCAAATATTAAGAACTTCTCCAGATTTATTCTTGCCTCTTCAACTGATAAATCTTCACCACAAGCATAAGGTGTTAATTTTTCAGGATCTTTTTGGCTCTTTTGAGAGATATTTCCACCTATTAAGAAGATGAACACCACTAGTAAAATCGCAGAGAGAACTACCATCGGTAGCATTAGATTTTCCATCACCATATACTATCACTATGAGGCCAACATTTATATATATAAACGATTAATATAAGTCTTTTGTAGGAGGATGACCAAGACGGACTTACTACAGCTTACTCTTATTATATTAACTATAATATTTGCCATTGGAACGATAGAAATTAAGAAACTTATCTATGCCGTTATATCTTTTTGTGCCATGTGTATAACCATAGGTGCTCTCTATTGGCTCCTAGATGCTCATTATATTGCAGTTTATCAATTATTACTCTACGCTGGGGGAATAGTTACATTATTCATAGCTGCAATTACTCTCACTTCATTAAAGGAGGAGAGGAAATAAATGGAAAAAATATCGATATTTGGATTGATTTTAACAGCCATTGTGGTATTAACTTTAGTATTTACCATATTTAGCAAGCCCTTTCCTGCCTTTCAATATGCCGAAAATATTAATCTTGTTGATGTTGAATCTGATATAGGGAAGCGTTATAGTGAATTTATGTGGGGAGAGCGCTGGCAGGACTTAATAGCACAAGCTTTTGTTATGTTTACAGCTGCAGCATCTTGTCTAGCTATATTTACGCCTAGGAGAGGATCGAAGGAATGAATGAATACATTATTCTTTCATTGGTTCTCTATGCCTTGGGTATGTATTGCTTAGCTACTAAAAGGAATATGATTAGGCTTCTCTTAGGCATTGAAATATTAATAAATGCTGCAAATATAAACTTTATAAGTTTCTCAAGAGCTATCCCTGGCTTTATTGATCCATTAGCATACTCCATTGTTACAGTATCCATAGGTCTTGCTGCATCGGTAACTGCTGTTGGAGTAATTATATTGGTCTATGCTCATAGACATTATGGAACGCTAGATGTTCGTGTGCTTAAGAGATTAAGAGGATAGGTGATTTGGAATGTTCTCTCTACCCATCGATACTCTATTAATTTTTGCAATAACCACCCCCGCTCTAGGCTGGCTTTTGGAAAGAGTCAAAAGGGCAAACCTCTGTGGAATTTATGCTGCAATAGGACTAGCAATTGTCACATGGGAAATATTATATATGAAAGTTCCATTAAACTCAGGATTAATGTTTATAGATCAGCTTGGAGTTTTCATGGCACTTGCTTTTTCCATATTAGGCCTCATGGCATGCATATATTCCATAAAGTATATGGAAAGGGATGAAGCTATACCGCTATTTTATTCTCTTCTTCTCTTGATGATTGCTGGTATGATTGGTTGTGTTTTTGCAGGAGATATGTTTTCCTTCTTCGTCTTTTGGGAAATGATGTGTATTGCCTCTTATACCTTAGTAGCATTTAGAAGGGAGAAGTGGGAGCCTGTTGAAGCTGCATTTAAATATCTAATAATGAGTTCTGCAGGTTCAGCTTCTATTCTATTTGGAATGTCCCTTGTTTATGGAATGTGTGGCACTTTAATATTTAATGATTTGTACAAAATACTTTCTAATGTTTCAAATGTATGGATTTATGTTGCTGCAGTATTTATATTCATAGGGCTTGGCATAAAGAGCGCTATTTTTCCCCTTCATACTTGGCTTCCTGATGCTCATTCAGCAGCTCCTTCTTCCATTTCAGCCATGTTATCTGGTGTGGTTGTAGAAACTGGAATTTATGCAATATGTAGAATTGGATTCACAGTTTTCTATGGTATTTATAATCAATGGATGGAAATAATTGCTATTTTAAGCATTTTCACAATGCTTGTGGGCAATTTAACGCCCCTTCTTCAAACTGATATAAAGAGGCTGCTCGCTTATTCAAGTATTGCTCATATAGGCTATATGTTGGCTGGTGTTTCCACTGGAACAATATTAGGACTAACGGCTGCATTACTACATATATTCAATCATGCCATAATGAAGGGATCGGCATTCCTTTGCTCGGGAATGATATTATATAGATTGGAGACAAGGGAGATGAAGGAGATGGCAGGTATTGGAAGAAAAATGCCAATAACTGCAGCAATTTTTTCACTTTCGCTGTTTTCATTAATTGGAATGCCTCCTTTAAATGGTTTCATAAGCAAGCTATTGCTTGTAATGGCAACCATAGAGGCAAATATGGCTTGGCTTGGAGCAGCTATAATTATTAATAGCGCTATCTCTGCTGCTTACTACTTGAGAACAATAAAGGCTCTTCTACAACCAATATCCTCTAAAAAAGTTGAAGAAGCTAGAGAGGGACCAATTATAATGTTAGCTCCATTGTTGATTTTGGCGTGTTTGATTGTTATATTTGGAATATGGCCTGATGGTTTAATTGAATTTGCTAAATCTGCTGCTAACGTTCTTTTGAGGGGGTGATTATTATGGAGTTGGCTCCATGGTTATGTTGGATTATGCCAACAATAGGATCAATAAGTCATTATCTCTTACCAAAAAGAATGGGAAGGACTAGATATTTAGTTACCATATCCTTTTCCTTCATAGCATGGATAATGGCCCTTTTAACGCTTGGATATATTCATGAAGTTAGAGAAATCCATGGAATATGGTTCCCGCTTCCTGATGGAAGATTGCTTGATATTGGAGTTCTACTTGATCCATTGAGCATAGTATTGGCAAACCTTGTAGCCTTTCTCAGCCTATTGATATTGATATACTCATTTAAGTATATGGAAGGGGAGCCAGGAGAGAATAGATATTGGTTCTTCATGTCCCTCTTCATTGGTGGAATGTTGCTATTAATACTTGCAAATAACTTCATATTCTTCTTCATAGGCTGGAAAATAGTTGGTCTTTGTAGCTTTGGATTAATTGCTCATTATTATAGTGATGAAAGAAAGTATTGGATAGGAGGCCCAGAGCCTCATCCATTCCAAAAGCCCTCAAGATGTGGACTTAAGGCATTATGGGTAACCACACTTGGAGATGTTGCTCTTCTAGCCAGCATAATAATAATCTACGTATTCTCTGGAACCTTTAATTATATGGAGCTCTATCACAGTGCCTCCTCTTGGATGGGTGAAATGTCAAAAATCCCCGGCCTTTTAACTATAACCATAGTGCTCTTCCTCTGTGGACCTTTTGCTAAATCTGCTCAATTTCCATTCCATGAATGGCTTCCAGAGGCCATGGCTGGTCCAACACCCGTATCTGCTCTAATACATGCTGCCACAATGGTTAAAGCTGGAGTATATTTAGTAGCAAGAGTATTTCCAATATTTTATCTTGCAACTTGGTTTATTAAGATTCATGAAGCCATGAACTTCTTCATGATAGTTGCCTTCATTGGATGCTTTACTGCCTTTTTAGCTGGCTCTCAAGCAATGGTTGCTATTGAACTTAAGAAAGTCTTAGCATATTCTACTATGAGTGTAATTGGTTATATGATGCTTGGATTAGGTGCAGCTGGACTAAGCCCATATGCGCTTATAGAAGGGTTTACATCGGGAATATTTCATTTAATAAATCATGGTGTTTTCAAAGCAGCTTTATTCCTTTGCGCTGGAGTATTAATTCATGCATCTGGCTCCATATATATAACAGATATGAGGTTTTCAAGCAAGGAAATGAAATTAACATGGCTATTCATGTGGATTGCCTCCTTGGCTTTAATAGGTGTGCCTCCTCTCTCAGGATTTTGGAGTAAGGATGGTATTCTTCTTTCATGTTTGGAGAGTGGGCAATATGCACTTTTCATTCTTGCCACTTTAACCGTCTCTGTTACAAGCTTCTATGTAATAAGATGTATGGGAATAATATTTCATAGAGGAATTGATTCAAGTAATAATTCCCATAAAAATCATAATTCCCATATAAGTCATGATCACGAACACCATGGAGAGGCCTCGCCCATAATGTTAATTCCCTATGGAATTCTAGCATTAATTACGATATTCATAGGACTCATTGGACCCTTTATGAAGGAAATGTTATCCGAACTCTTCTCAAGCAACTTCAAGCACTTAGGTCTGTTGAAATATGGATCACCACATCATGGAGCCACTTACTTAGAATTTCTTACCATAGCTATTTCAATAGCCATGATATTGCTAGGAGCTTTTCCAGCATATAGGGCTTACATAGCCTATAAGCTTGATGTCTTCTCTATACTAAATAAATATCCAATAATGAGATATTTCCACAAATTCCTTTGGAATAGATGGTATATGGATGCCTTCTTCAATAAAGTATTTGCAGAATCTGTTCTAGCATCCAGAGAGCCCACAGCCAAGTATATAGAAGGAAGCATGGATTTAGCTTTGAATGTTGGAGTTCCAAGATTATTCTCTTATATAAATGCAGGAATGAGAAAATTACAAACAGGCATTCTTTCAGTGAACATGATTTACATAATTTCATTGTTTTTAGCTTTAATTATGGTAATGCTATTGCTTGGGGTGGGATGATATGGAGTATATACTGCTTCAAGTTGTAATAGCCCCAGTCATTGTAGCATTTCTATCTATATTCATTGGAAGAAGACTAGGCAAGAATCTTGGTTG
>JANXER010000014.1 GCA_025057955.1 Candidatus Methanomethylicaceae archaeon
CATCAATCCACCCTCTTGGAAGTGGTGATTTAGAAAGAGGATTAAAGTAAGGATGATAGTATAGAAAAACTCCAATTATTGAGGCTATTCCAATTATTGATACGATCAGAGTTGCCATCATTATTGTAAATAATGAAAATCGTCCACTCATTTATATTCACTCTTAATAGGATGACTCACTTTTTTATACTTATTTTTTTAGTAGGAGTGCAATTCCACAGCATTTATCTATTTTAGAATTAATTTTAGACTATGGTGATAAATTATGATTAGAAAAAAGCATATTCCTATAATAACATTTACCGCATTAGCCATAGTCTTGATAGGCATAGGCTCATATTATTACTACATCTATTTCGGAATACCCAGATGTCCAGTCTGTGGAATGATGATAACACCAGAAATGATGGAGAACTTCATTATTTTGAATTTAAAGACTAATCAGAGAATTTATGTTTGCTGTCCAGGTTGTGCACTTAGGCTTGTAGCAGTTTATCCTGATCTTCGCATTGAAATGCTTGATAGCTGGTATGGTAAGGCGGCTCCATCAATCAAAATTGAAATAAGGAATGGAACTGTTGCTAGTGTAATGCCAGAAAGTACAAGAATATTGCTCGGTGGAAGAATTACTGGAAGTTGTGCTCATAATAGGATAGCAATTAATGAAACTTCTGTGAAACTATTGTTGGAGAGGGGTTGGAATCCTAATAATCCACTCACAGTTTTCAAGACTTCACTTCCTGAAGGAACTCCTGTGCCAACAATTGTCATGGCCCTCCCTGGCTTAAAGGAGAGAGGAGTTGAGTATATACCTCCATCACCATTATTCCTTGGAAGCATAATTATTATTGGCATATTAATACTCATAATAAGCATTGTATTATGGAGAAGGATACCAAGTATTATGCCAAGCGAATCAACCGAGGTAACTAAAAAGTGATATGGACACACTTAACTGCTACAATGATTATACTTGGCCTCTTTGGAATAGCTATTATGCTATATTCCGTGCCTAAGGCCTATGTTATAGTTAAGAGAGCAGCTAAAGCATCAATGGAAGAAAAATATGAGCTTGAAAAATCCTTCTATCTTCTTTCTACAGTTGTTTGGGTCATTCTAATAACAAGGTTGGTAGCAAGCGCTTTATTCTGGATAACAAATGAAAGCTTAATTCCAATAATACCTGGAGCTATGTGTCAATTCGGTGTGAATCAAGCAGGATCTCCTTACTCTTGGATAAATAATGGTGTGAAGTTAATAATTGTACTAATCTATGGAAATTGGTTAATGCTTGATTTATTAAATAGAAGGGTGAATGGAGCTCCATTAATTATTTCTCTTTCAAAACTTTTTCTAATAATTACTCCTTTACTATTCTTGGATCTCTTTCTTGATTTAGGATTTTACTTTACTATAAGTCCAGTGGTAGTTCCTTGCTGTAGAGTTATATTCGTACCTCAAATTCCATTGCCTTGTCCATATTGTTTTGTCTTTCATGATGCACCAATGTTAATTACTGTTATTGCAAGCTATGGTCTATCCATTTGTTTAAGTATATGGAGCTTAGTAATAAGGCATTATATTAAAAAATATCCAGAAATAGAAGAAGTGGCTGTGAATTTTATAAGGAGGCTCATGGTTTTTTCATTAGGATTCTCAATACTTGGAACTATTGCCTTAATACCTGCAATACTTCAAGTGATGACTCCAATAGTACCAATACATTAGGTGATGGAAAATGCGTCTATCGATTATTATAATACCTTTGATAATTGGAGCAATTACAATAATCTTTGCATATTATTATATTAGGGGGTTTCAAGAATCAATAGTTCTTGAGCAGGATGTTAGTATAATAAGTGTGGAAATTGATAGAAGAAATCATATCCTTACTAGCGTAACATTATTGAATGAAGGAGAGCCATTAATATTGGAAAGAGCAAGCCTTGTGAAAATTCAAACAATGCTCACCATCATATCTTCAAAATTTTCTACACCAATTATACTTTATAAAGGCAATTTAACAAAGATTCCACTTGCATATCCATTGGATAAGGAAGGGGCTGATTATTTCTTATACATATTTACAAATAAGGGAACAGCAATAAGATTTAAAATATCTTATCCCTAGTCCTTCATAGTTTTTATAATCAATTCTGATAGGGAATTAAACTTAAGTTTTTCAATATTCCTCTTGAAAATTTTACCTCCTAGGATTTCTATGATTTTACCATCTTTAGCTACTATGTAAACTTGATTGGATAAACATTTTCCAATATAAATTTCATTAGCTATAATCTTATCTCCTGGCTCTACATAATGAATTTTTCTAATCTCTTTATCCTCAGATTTTAGAACTCCCTTTAACTCAGGAGTTGGCTTAATTACATCTAAGCTTGTAACCCCCTTTATAATATCTATTAACCTTTTATTCTTTGAGCTCCAAGCTATTATTACCCCATCATCTCTTCCCAATCTTTCCACATGTATTAGAGGAAGTGCCATCATATTCTTCAAAATTTTTGTATTTGAGAGAATTTGAGACATGAAAACTATGCCACTTTTTGCGCTTCTTCCACAATTCAATGCTATTATTCCATCTATATCCATAAGAGCGATTTCATCCAATACTCTACTAATTCTTTTCTCACATTCTTCATCCAATAGTAGCTCTCTTATTTTTCTTCCTACTGGCACCACTATGCTCTCAATCCCATTTTCCTTAAGTGCTAAAGCTATTTTCTCATGCCATTTCTCTAGAAGAGGTTCAATTGATATTGGAGCTATTGCAACTCTATTAATTTCATCTCTTCCAAGAACTTCATTAATGGTTCTTGGAATCCACTCTATGATTTTTATACATCCACCAGCTCTTCTAAACTCCTCTATTAATGATATCAAATCTTTATCAAACTCCTCTAAAATCCACGATGATTTTTGAAGTTGAAAGGCATTTGCTTTTCTAAGCGCTCTTACGAGCCTTATTCTAATTCCATGTGGATCTCTTCTTCCCTCAATATCATATAGAAGTAAATACATAAATTAATATATGAAAAAAATTAGAATTTAACTTAAGCGTGATCTTAGATGCAGGTTGCCTCCATTGCTCGCCATCCTCCATCAATAGTATTAAATTCAAGTGTAAAAATTTCTGAAGCAATAAGGATGCTTAGTGCTAAGAATGTTAGACATGCAATAATTTCTAATGATGGTATTAGAGTTGATGGTGTGATATCAGCAAAAAATATAATTAAATACATTAGAAAAAACTATCAACAAATTTCCAAAGCTTTTGAATCCCCTATAGAACAAATAATGAATAGAAATCCTATAGTAGCTAGAATTACTGATGAAATTCCTGATTTAATTCACTTAATGATAAAAAATGATATAGGTTTTTTGCCTCTACTGGATGAAGAATCAAGAATTTGGGGCTCTCTTTCAGAGAGACATTTATTTAAACTTTTCTCAGATTATCCAACCTTCATCAGAGTATCTGAAATAATGTCAAAGCCTTTGATAGGACTTGATATAAAGGCCACATTAATGGATGTCATAAATTTAATGATATATGAAAATATAAGGAGAGTTCCATTAATTAGTAACAATGAGCTTTGGGGAATAATTACTATAAAAGATTTGATAAAGTTCTTTTCAAGTAGTTATGTGGAGAATATAATAAGTCAAGAGCTAAGTAGTTACATTTTATATACGAATGTTTGTAAAATTGCTAAACAAAATCCAAAGACTATAAATCCTGAAGCAGATCTCTCCATAGCCGTCAAGATTATGAAGGAGAATGATATTGGTTCACTCATAGTTGTATCAGAAGATAAGCCAATAGGAATCATAACTGAGCGTGATTTTCTAACAAAAATACCAAATTTAAGTGGTGTGGAATTTATCATGGATTCAGAAAAGAAGAGGGTAATAATTGGAAGGGTACACTTCTAAATTTATAAAAGCATTAGTCAAAATCTATGGAGTATTGGCTCTCATTATTTTCATAACATATATAGTTTCATTTATAGTTGGTATATTTTGCATTTTCCTTACACCACAAGGTATATTATTTCAATCTAAAATTTTCCAAAGTTTAAGATTAAATATTCTATATTTTCAATCCATAAGAATATCAACTGAAATTAATGCATTACAAATATTTTTAATACTTCACTTGATTTTTGCAATTTCTTTTTTATCATGCTTTTTCTCATATAGAAGATATCCTATATTTGACTTGATTTGGAATGGAAATTTTAAGCATATAAAGGAAAATTTTCTAATTTTAATGCCTGCCATTTCATCATCTTTATTCATAATGACTTTGATATTACATTCCATTTTTGAAAGAGTAGGAATTGAAGTAGGTGGCCCTTCCTATGAGGATCCTTTATTTGCTCTAATTTCACTTTCCTATGCTACAATTTCAGAAGAGATAGGATTTAGATTGATTCCAATATTAATACCAATTGGAATATACGTATTCTTCAAATCTAAGGCTAAGCCAAGCCATTTTATATTAGCCATTCTTAAGCCAAGAATGATTTATTCCAAAGATGGAACATTAAATATTCTTCAATTTTCATTAATATTTATTTCAGCTCTTCAATTTTCATACGCTCATATAGCTTTTGAAGTATGGAATATTGGAAAAATTCCCTCATCCTTTATTGCAGGAATTGTAATAGGCTTTTGCGCAGTGAGATATGGCTTTGATGCTGCTATTTTAATTCATTGGTACTTCAATTACTATTGGTATGTCATGCTATTACCTAAAAAGCTAGGCTATGATTTAGAGCTTTTCAATTTCTCCTTCGCTTTAGCACTTTATACTGTAATAATACTTGCCATATACTTTATTTCCTTAGCAAATCAAAAATTATTGGGATGAAAATGAGCAAAATTGAAGAAATTATTGAAAATATTGGAAGACCAATAGTGGAAAATGCCTTCAATGAATTACTAAAGGAAATTCCATCTAATGAAGCAAGAAAAATTATTAGAGCTTTTTCAAAGAAGTGGAAGGATTATTCCAGAGTAGCCCTCATGGCATTATCATGTCAGTCAGTTGGAGGAGACTCAGGTTTAATTAATGAGATTGCAAAATCTTTGGTGCTAATAGGAGGAGGTATTGATATTCATGATGATATAGTGGATTCATCTTTTTTTAGAACAAAGAAACATAAGAGGACATTATTGGGAAAATATGGAATTGCAAGAGCTCTTTTGATTGGTGATGCGCTTTTAATGGGAGGCCTACTTATTTCTCATAAATTATGGTCAATTTTACCTAGAGAGAAGGCTAATGTTGTTTTAGAAGCAATTAAGCAAGGTTTATTTGAACTTGGATCAGCAGAGTTTGAGGAATTGAAATTTGTTAGAAATGTTAACGTAACAGAGAGACAGTATCTCAGAATTGTTTATATGAAGGCTGCGGATGTAGAAGCCTATACTAAAATTGGAGGAATTATAGGAAATGGTACAAATGAAGAAATAGAAGCATTAGCTAAATTTGGAAGATATTTGGGAATGATTGCAATCCTTAGAGATGATGTTGAGGATACATTTTACGATGATTATGAGCTTATATCAAGGATTACTAAAGAGAGCTTACCATATCCCATTATATGCTCTCTTAAAAATCTTGAGTGTAGGGATATAATAAATAAAATGTTAAATAATATGGAAGAGCAAGATATTAAGAATTTGAAATTGCTCCTGAGGAGAAATAAAAGCTTTGAGAAAACGAAAAAAGTAATCAATTCATTAATCAAAAAAGCAAAAATAGAAGCAAATAAAGTAAAGAATTCTGAACTTCTTCTTGCTCTTTTTAAGCATTAATTTACTATGGTGGTGGAACCCAAAATCTTACAGGGGTTGGATTATATTTCTTCATACTACCACCTGTATTTGTGTTCTACAGAAATATAACTAGTAAAACTTGTATAAATGCTTTTCTATTATTGTATTATTGATTAATTAATAACCAATAAGTAATAATAATGTTTAATATTATGATCCTCAGGCATAGTATACATGATGGATAAAAAATTAATGCTCAAATATAGGTCATCAATTTACTCCATATTAAATATCGTAGCCCTATATCTCTTCATCTCTAGCATAAAATTAGATGATTTAGGAGCTAATTATTTTTTTACAATAAATCTAACTGCCTCAATTTCGATCCTCATGGGAGCATTATTTCAATCTATAAATAGGAGGATCTTGGATTTCTTAACAATCCTATTCATAATAACTGCCTTCTTTAGTCTTCACCTCGCTCTACTAATGATTTCTGCCTTCATAGGTCTGAACGCATCAAGATCATTGGCTGAAATTATAAATAGGACGAGATTTGATAATAGAGGGTTTAATAGTGCTATTGTTGTCTTCATAATATACTTGATTATTATTATTTCATTCATTTTCATAAGAAATTTCTATGATGTGCTTTTATCATTGTTTGTGCTGAAGCTTCTTTCATTTATTATCGACACGAAAGATAATGAGGTTTATGAAGATTATGTTAGAAGCAGACTTTTAGTAAAAATTAGCTTCCTAGTAATATGGTTCGTCTTTATATTTATTGATACATTTTCAACACATATTCTGTTAACTTTGGGCGGTGCAACTTCCATAATTCATAATATCTCTATTTTAATATCTCTGATATTCATGATAATTGGTGGCTACTATATTGATCGTTTTGGAAGAAAGACGCTTCTTCTCTTCTCTTACGTCTATTTAGGTGTTATATATGCATTTATCTCAATAACCGAATTCATAGATATTATTACGCTAGAAGGATTAGTCTGGGGGATTTTAACGCTTCTATTTCTAATGGTAATCTGGGGAGATCTTTGCTCCTCAAAAGAGAGACCGATTTTCATTGCATTATCTCTTGCAATTGTATTAATTGATAGAATGATTATGGTGGTTATACCTCCTATAATTACAATTCAACAACTTTTCTCATTTATAAGCCTCTTTCTTTTCCTCTCTGCATTTATAATTTTAATACTTCCAGAGACTTTGCCAGAAAGTGTGAAAAAGAGAAGGGAACTTTGCTCCTATATTAAAAAAGCGAAGAAAATAAAGGAAGAATACTAAGATATTTTCTCTGCTATACGTTCAATTATTTTCGTAATAGGATGATCTGGTTTTTCAAGCACTAATATGGAGGATCTGCTCATTTCTACTATCTCACATGAACATGGCAATACTTCGATAATTTTTTCGCCATACATCTCCTTAATCTTATTTAACACATCCCTTTTGCCTATTGCTTTATTTATAGCTATTAGAGTCTTGGTTTCGAATATATCATAGAGTTCCTCTATCATTTTTATTGTACCACTTATATCAGATTCATCGAGTGTTGTTACTAAAATTACCAAGTCAGCGGCAACGGCTGCATTTATTGATAGATATGCTATTCCTGGACTCGTATCTGCTATTATGTAGTCAAATTCCATTTCATTTAAGAGCTTCTTTCTGCTGTTTAAAAGCCTCTTAAGAGCTTCTATTTCCCATTTTCTACCTCTAGAGACCATTTCCTTTATTGCTTCTGTTGAAAAATCTGCAAAGCCAACATAGAGCTTATTTTCCTTACCTATTTTACTTGAACAATCTACAAGGCATTCATCAATGCTTGATCTTCCATCTAAGATATTATTCATGAAGCATTTCAAATTTTTAGGCTTAAATACTTCATGTAGCGTAGGAGCTCTAAAATCTAAATCTAAAAGAGCTACCTTCTTATCCCTTAGAGCGTATACAGTTGCAAGATTTACTGAAAGCTGACTCTTTCCTGTTCCTCCCTTATATGAGTGTATTGTTATCATCTTTCCCATAAAAACTCACCCAATTGAGAAGTAAACTTCATGTCCCTCCCTTTCCTTTCTAACATAACCCATTCTCACTAATTGATTTAAATAACCACTTTCCACCGCTCTTGCTCTTCCTGTAATCTTCGCAATATCCTCAGCCCTTGCTCTTACAAGCTTTGCTAATGCCATCATCGTCTTTCTCAAGTGATCTGGAAGTCTCAAAAGAAGAGAAGCATCGATTTCCAGTCCTTCCTTCAATGGCTCTCTTCCCTCTAATCTTGCTAGAATTTCCCTTTGTAGTATTATAATTTCATCTAAGCGTTCCTTTATTGCAGATAGCTCATGTTCTATTTTTTCCAAACTCATTTTTTCCACTTGAATGTAAATATTATTTATGTTAAACATTAATACAAATATAAAAAGTTTATTATAGATATATTACCTATTAGAATTCGGTGACGAAGATGGGAATTAAAGTTGCTATAGCAGGTATAGGTAATTGTGCCTCAGCTCTTGTTCAATCCATAGTATACTATAGAGAGAACAAAGTAGGATTAATGCATGAAGATATTGGTGGCTATAAACCCTCTGATATTGAAATTGTTGGTGCAATAGATATTGATGCTAGGAAAGTTGGTAAAGATTTATCTGAAGCTATATTCATAGAGCCAAATGTTGTGCAAAAGCTATGTGAAGTTCCATATCTTAATGTGGAAGTGGTAAAAGGTCCAACACTGGATGGAGCTGATGGAATCCTTAAAGATTTAATATTGATAAGCGACTCTCAGCCCGTAAATATTGAGGAATACTTGAAGAGTATTAATGCTGAAATTCTAATAAATTTACTTCCTACAGGTGCTAAAAAGGCCACAGAATTCTATGCGGAATCTGCACTTAGGAGCAAATGCGCCTTTATAAACTGCACTCCAACAAGCATTGCATCTAATGAATTTTGGTCTAAAAAATTCAAGGAGTTTGGATTACCGTTGATTGGTGATGATTTGATGAGTCAAATAGGAGGAACAGCTCTTCACTTAGGAATAATAGAGTTTTTAAAATCAAGAGGTGTACATATAGAGAAAACCTATCAACTGGATATAAGCGGATCCATGGAAGCATATGGAATATTAGAAGACTTTAGAAGAGAAGAGAAAAGAAGGATTAAATCACAACTCATAGAATCTTTACTACCTGAAGGATCAAAGGTAACCACTGGAACATCGGATTTTGTTAAATTTATGAATGATAGAAGAACAAGCTATTTCTATATTGAGGGAAAATATTGTCTAGGATCAAACTTGATATTAGACATCTATTTGAGGACAAATGATGGACCGAATGGTGCTGGTATTTTACTTGATGTCATAAGGGCTACAAAGTTAGCTATTGAAAGGGGTATGTCTGGAGCTATAATTGAAATCTCTAGTTATGGATTTAAGAATCCTCCTAAAAAATATCCAATAAGTCAAGCCAAAAAAATTTTTGAAGATTTTATAAGAAATTAGCTTATTGCTTTTATTATATCCTTCACTGATATTACGCCAATCAATTTCCCTGAATTATCGACTATAGGCAAATGCCTTATGTTATTTTTTATCATTAGCTCAACTGCATCTCTTACAGTTGTCTCCTTGCTTACCGTTATTGGACTCTTATTTGCATATTTGTATATGGAATCATTAAGATTACCATCGTTTGCTATAATCTTAATAATGTCTGTCTCAGATATTACGCCAATCAACTTTTCATTCTCAACTATGGGAAGGAATCCTATATTATGATATGCCATAATTTTTATAGCCTCTCCAAGGCTCGTATTTGGACTGATGGATATTAACTCTCTATAAATTACATCATAGACAGTACGATGTAGTGCTATTTTTTTCCTTAGGATTCCTCTTAATGTAATTGCTTCGTTAATAAGCTCTCTTACATCGATTATTCCTAAAGGTTTCCCTTCATTACATATAGGCACAGCCCTAACATTGAAGTTTTCTAAGATTAGAAATACCTTTGTTACAGGTTCATTAGCTTCTATACATGGAACTTCTAGTGAATATTTTCCTACTTCCTCATCTATTTTAGCCCCTGATGATAGTGCCTTTATGAGACTGCGCTTATCAAATATTCTTATGGATCCATTAGTTAATATGACTTGCTTACTATTCGACTTCATCATATGCTTAACAACTTCCCTAATGGGCATATTAGAAGGTAGAACTATGGCCTCTTTAGCAAACTTCTTCGCAATAAACTCTGACCAAATTCTTATACCTAAGGTCTCAGGTCCTTTTACTGCGTACCAAAGAGCCATTACCATTGGAACTATAGTAGCCCATATAACTGTAGAAAGATAGATGTCTCTATTAATGGAGTAAATCCATGTTATTATGAAAGGCGTAATGCCCCCTGTTATTCCATAGCCTAAATTATAGGCAAATCCAACTGCGGAAAGCCTTATTCTAGCTGGAAAGAGTTCAAGTAGAAAAGCCGACATAGCGCCACTATAGCCTACTCCATTCATCATGGTCATGGACCATATTAAGAGCCAAAGCATATTTACATCTCCACGTGGACCTAATTGGTCAATCATCCAAAAAGCGAAAGGAAGCCAAAGTGCATTTCCGTATATTCCAAGGAGTAGTATTGGTTTTCTTCCAATTCTATCTGATATGTATCCAAAAAGAGGATACATCCAAAGCGAAGCATAAGTAGCAGTGGATAGCATTGAACTAGCAAGAGTTGAACTCACATAGTCTTTAAAGTTTGGTCCTATATAGTAAGAATTAAAAAGCTGATTAGTGTACCAAATTGGTCCATGAGCTCCTACAACTCCTATCCATGCAAGAAGCACTATGGGTAAATATTGACGAGAAAAAAGTTCTTTGACGGGGGCTGATGTTATTCTTCTCACACTCTTGAGCATGGAAAATATTGGAGTTTCCTCATAGAATAAATGCATTATTACTACAACTGAAAATACAATTAGTCCTGCTACTATGAAGTTAAGCCTCCACCCCCATTCATAGAATTGTGGTCCAATGATTGTTGAAAAAGTCCAAATCATAGCTCCTACTGTTGCCATTCCAGCTGGAGCTGTTGTAAATAGAAGTCCTGTGAATAATCCTCTTCTATGTTCTGGTACAAATTTACCTAAGTAAGTTATAGCTGCTCCAAACCCTCCACCTAAGGCAAGACCTTGAAGTATTCTTAGCATGAAAACTCCTAAAGATGCCAAAATTCCCACTCTTTCATATTCGGGAAGTACTCCTATTCCAATGGTTCCAATTAACATCAATATCATGGCTGCTATAAAGGCTGTTTTTCTGCCTAATTGATCTCCTATCTTTCCAAATATTATGGCACCAAGAGGTCTAAATATAAAGCCTACGGCTAAAGCTGCAAAAGAAGCCATAAGAGATGCTATGGGATCGCCTGGTGGAAAGAAGATTTTAGCTATCGTTCCAGCTAGTAGCGCATATGTATAAAAGTCGACCCACTCAAGAAAGGCACCAGACCATGAGACCGCCACCACAGAAGTAATTTGCTTTATATTAATGGTACTCATATGCACTACTTTTTTAAATTAACTATATCGCCTCTATAAGCTTTGGGAATACCCTATTTTCTAATCTATAAGATTGTTTTAAAGTTAATTATAGAAATTTATTCAAATAATTTTTGTTATAATTCCAATGCCCCTAGATCTTCCCTCTCTGAATAAGAATCTATCTCCTTCTCTTATGTAAATTGGATGAAATCTAACCTCTGCTCTTATTTTGGCTCTATCTCCTGTTCTCAATGGAACCTTAGAGCTCCAAGTAAGCCTACAAGTCTCTCTTATGGAATGAATGTGATATACTGCCTCATATCCCGGCCTTATAGTGGTTGGGTGATGGAGAATGAAGACCTCTCCTTCAAATGCTCTACAAGCCTTCAATGGCAATCCCTCTCCTAGAAGCACCATCCCCTTTTCAATCTCATCATAAGATACATCTGTTATTGCAAAAGTAACACTACTTCCTGCTTGTGCTCTATCTATATATACACCTCTCTTCGCATGCATACTCTTTATTCTTGTCTCTCTGAAGGATCCATCATTAAATGGACCTATCCAAATCCTTTCATTCGTCTTAATCCAACCCTGTAATATTAATCCAGAGACAACAACTCCAACCCCTGGAACATTAAATTTATCATCTATATATACCAAGAATGGCTTTGAGTATTCTTCATGCCATCTGAGCCTAGGCGGAAGGAGGTTGAGGAATTTCTTCAGAAGATCAAAACCATCTTTGTTTCTATTTGAAATTGTAAATATTGGCACAATTCTTCCACAAATTATATTTTTAGCTGAAATGGCAACATCATCAAAATCCCTCACTATTATTGGTATCTTATTTATTCCAGGGGATTTGAGGAGCATTAAGAGATCATCTATTGTCTTTGAAAGTATTTGCTCTGGGGCTAGATCCTTTTTTGTTATTACAACAAATACTGGGATTTTTAAGCTTAGAGCAATTCCCAAATGCTCTTTTGTCATAGAGGAAACTCCAACATTTCCTGCAATAATAAGCATAGCATAATCTGGATTATGTGAAAGTAAACCTCTCACTGCAGTTTTAAGATATCTCTCATGTCCACCAACATCTATGAAGGATATTATTTTCGAGCTATTCAAATATACTTGAGCTTCATCTAATGGAGATGGTAATATGTAATTTACAACGTTTCCTTCTTCATCAAATCCAATTATTCTTTCAGCTACTGATGAAGTCCTTCTCATTATTACTTCATGTTTAAATCTAGCAATTTTTCCCATGATTAATCCATCTCCATCATCTTCTTCTCCTGTAACAAGAACACCTATTGTCGTAGTTTTCCCATGATCTGCTTGACCAACTGCAATTATAGAAATTTGTATTGGTAATTGATCCCTGAATCTTCTGAGAAAAAGCTCTAGAATTTTACCTCTCTTTCCCTCAGCCTCTCTTACAATTGTAACCTTTGCTCCAGCTAGAGCTGCAGCCTTATTAATATAATTTAGTGAAATTCTAAGTTCCTCATCACTTAGCCCCAGAGGCTCTCCTGAGTCACTCACTCCAAGTATGTAGAAAGCCTCCCCTCCTTTTTCAGCCAATCTATATCTAATTTGAGATGCAAGTCCCTCAAGTCTCTCATCTGTAGCTTGAGCTATTTTCAATTTATACTCTATATTTCCTTCATCATTTTCTTTAGATAAACCCCTCATAATAGTTAATTTAAAATATCAAATAAAGCTAATAAATGTTTGGGAAAATTAAGGAGTGTGATTGATAATGGCTGCAAAGAAGAAGAAAGCTGAATATAAGAAAGAGGAAGAAAAAGCTAAGAAATAGTCATGAATTCAGGTATAAATTCTTCAGATCTCCAAAAGTCTAACTTTTTTATGTCCTCTATTTTTATTGGCTTACATATTCTACTCACAAGCCCGTTAAGTGAATATGGAACTCTAGCTAACCTTGCCTCTCCTTCAGTAACCCAAGGATCAATGGCAATTCCATAATTAGAAACATCTTTTGCAAGCTTTCTTCTATCATCTTGAGTCATCTCATAGCCTTGCCTCTCATAGATATAAATATGAAATCCCCTTCCCGAGTAAATTACTTCCAGCTTATTGAAGCCAATTTCCTTCAAGAATTCATAAAGTCTAATAGTATGTTCTATTGCTCTATTAAAGCATATATAGCAAAATTTGAACATAGAAGCCTCATTAATTCTATCATTAAGTGTTCCACAATTTGGACAGTCTATATTCTCTGGATCAACATCAAACATTAATTCTTGACCAATTAAATTATGACATTCTTGACATTTCCTATTTATGCACTCCATACACTTGGAAATATCCTTATAGAGGTTTCTATCATAGTAAAGATCCTCTGGCAAATACTCAAGAACCATTTTTCTCAATTCATTATAGTCCTTTATGTCAAAGTATAACAGCTTTCCGAGTTTGTTTCTATATTTCTTTCTACAATATCCAGTTTCATGGCCTGGATCAACATGAAATATTGGCTTTTTAAGAGCATCTATCTTATTAGCAAACCATGCCTCTATCAAGCTGAAGTTCAATTTTTCATAATATTTTTTTCTTTCTAATACTTTGGAAGGCCTGTGATTAAGAGGATAGCAATGACGTAGGCGAGGCATTTTTCCACCTTATAATATGGCTGAGGCAATCAATGGTAATGTTATTGTAGCATCTCCTATTACTGAAATATATTTTGCTGTGGGTTTCAATTTTCCCCAAGATATTGCCTCCCTTGGCATAGCACCAGAGAGGCTACCATCATATTCTAAAGCTGTTGTTAAATAAACACAATAATCCAATCCTCCTCTAAATTGATTCCACCAAATTACATGATGTTTACTTATCCCTCCTCCTATTATTAATGCGCCACTTTCCTTAGCATCAAAAACCATGTTTATTAAAAAATCCATATCTTTGAATAGATTAAGCTTAAATCTATTTGTCTTGGCATAAAAATAAAGATTTGTTCCAAAGGATCCATCTACAATTCCAGGCACAAAAATTGGAACATTAGCATCATATGCTGCTTTTATAATCGAGTTTTCATCTTTTATTTTACTTCCAATCTCTTTGATGAGCTCACTTGGGGATATTTCATCTCTTCCCTTCAGTATTTCTGGTAGAACATCCTTAGTAAATTTCTCTATAAGAGGACCATAATCCTCAAGTGGAATAAGCACATTTCCAAGCCTATGAATTTCCATATTATTCAAAAATACATCATCCATTTCAAATTCTCCACACGCATATTTTCCACCAAGGGATCTAGCAATATCATGATCTATAGCACCACATGTAGTTATTATGACATGAAAAACCCTCCTTTTTATGAGCTGAGCTAAAATTCCTCTTACACCTGTTGCTACAATGTTTCCAGTAAAGGAGAGGAAGTTTGTACATTCTCTTGAGCTCATTTCCTTAATTATTTCTACTGCTCTATATAATCTAGGAGCCATGAATCCTCCAATATTTTTGAATTGATTAATAAGATCGCACACCTTAATATCTTTACTTAATGCAACATCCTCAACTCTATTTGAAAGAATTTTCTCTCTCATATTATTCATAGGATATGTTTTTATAACTTAGCTTAATTAATTTTCATATGAAGTGGATTCATTTATCTATTGCTCTACTATTAATAAGTATGGTGATTGGATTTCTATATCCTCACGAAGAGACAATCTTTGAGCAATCTCCTTTATATCAAATGCTTGAGCCATATCGTGAAATTTATAGACCTTATGAGCTATCTACAGCCATTTTCCTCTTCTTTAAAAATTCATATACTTTATCCATAGGCTTCTTTCTCTCCCCTATATTAATAATTCCTCCTATGATGATTTTAATCCTAAATGGATTTATAATTGGATTTATAGCTGGTGCACTACCTCTAGATTTTACAATAAAAGCTCTAGCACCTCATGGGATATTCGAGCTAAGCGCCTTAGTATTGGCAATGGCTGGTGGAATGAATTTTGGATTTAGTGTAATAATGAAAATATTTAGAAAAAATTATAGTATTTTGAAGGCCTTTAAGGATGGAGTACGTTTATTCCTCTACGCTTTAGCATTAATCTTCATTGCAGCTATTATTGAGACATATGTGACTCCCTTTATATTGGGATTATGATTAAATGACTCCCTTTTTCTTTAAAGCTTCCACTTTATCCTCCATTTTCCTTTCCTTATCTCTTCGATCATCTATTTTTATTACTGTAACTACTCTTTTCACCCCAGATCTTATAGCTGCTTCATGTGCTTTTCTTATTACTTCGAATAGATTTCCCAAATCCTCTCCTTCAATAATTGTTCCCATTGGAGTTACGGTAAATCTTACACCGGAATTCCTTACCTCTTTACAAACTTCAGCAACATAGTCGCTTAAGCTTGTACTTCCTGTTCCCAGAGGTATTACTGTGAATTCTACTATTATCATTTTGCATCCCAATTTGATATTTTTGTTTTTTTTTATTAATTTATCTACTCTTTTTTGAGTAGATACTCTTAAATAGCTAGAGTTTTCAAATATAATGGATGAGTATGATACATACAAAGGCTTTCAAAATAACATTTATCTCTTTTATGCTTACTCTTGTGTACATATTGGAGCTAATAAATAGAGCAATGCCCTTGAGAGTTCCATGGGGGATGTCTATTGATTTTGTGGCAGTCCCCATATTATTGATCTTCTTTATTCTTGGAATTAAGTATGGCATAATTTCTTCATTGGGCATGTTGTTAATTCTCACCATTATTGGTTATGGTGGAATAATAGGAGCCATCATGAAGACGTCTACTACAATATCAATGATTGTGGTTCTTGCTGTTTTCCTACCATGGATTAAATCAGAGTTCTCCTATAAATCGAGAATAAAATATTCTCTTGCTGCAATTCTAGCTCTATTAACAAGATGTGGTGTAGCTTGTTTACTTAACTATTATTTTGCCCTTCCTTTATTCTTTAAAATGCCAATTGAACAACTCATAGAGTTATTCTTCTTTGGATCTATTTATGGCTTTATTGCTTATGTCTCATTAATGAATATAACTCAAGGAATAGTAGATTTAGTTCTATCATGGATAACAGTTTTTGAGATTGTAAGAAGAATAATTAGAGTTTAGGTCTTCTTCTTCCTATCATTGGTGCTTCGCTAAATATTCCATAGGTTTCATCAATTATTCCAATGGCTGCTACAGTTTCACCTTTAATTTTAACAGGAACCACCACCACAGGTATTCCTTTGTATGGTCCAGAGTCTGGAATTTTTCTAATAACCACTCCTTTTTCAAGAACCTCCTCAAGCACAGGTCCAGTGTAATTATAATCTATTACTTGATGATTTTCCACGCGCACTCCTTTCTTATTCTTTGTCCTCATGGTAACTGGTAATCCACATAATTCATGAATTGCTAATGCTATTGGTGCAATTTCCTCTGCAGTTGAATCAGCAGTAATTACCACAAGATAAATATTAAATTTACATCCTTTTAATAATTTCTTGACCATCCATATATGGTACAAGAACCTTTGGTATTAATACACTTCCATCCTCCTGCTGATAGTTCTCTAGAATTGCTACAATGGTTCTTTCAGTGGCTACAAGTGTTGAATTTAATGTATGTACATAATTTGGAGGTTCGCCTGGTTTATCCTTATATCTTATATTTGATCTTACTGCTTGATATGAATAGCAATTGCTACATGATACCATCTCTCTATATCTTCCTTGAGCTGGAAGCCAAACTTCTATATCATATTTTTTAGCAGCCACCGTTCCTAATTCCCCACTACATATGTTTACCACTCTATAGGGAAGCCCAAGGCTTTGAATGAATTCCTCAGCATTTCTTAAGAGTAATTCATGTTCCTTTGGAGAATCCTCCGGCTTACAGAAAACAAATTGCTCAACCTTCTCAAATTGATGAACTCTAAATATTCCTTTTGTATCTCTTCCATGAGCTCCTGCCTCCTTTCTAAAGCATGGACTTATTCCACAATAGCGTAAAGGCAATTTATTTCCATCCAATACTTCATTAGCATGAAGTCCAAGGAGGGCATGTTCTGAAGTGGCCACTAAATAAAGATCCTCGCCTTCAATCTTGTATATCATTTCTTCAAAGTCTGAGAGTGCAACAGCTCCTTCTACTATTTCCCTTCTCAGCATATATGGAGTTAGAAACGGAATAAACCCCTTTCTTATCATGAAGTTCAATCCATATTTTATTAATGCTAAATTTAGCATTACTAAGTCCTTTTTTAAATAATAGAATCTTGCTCCTGCAACCTTTGCAGCTCTTTCCAAGTCCACAAGATCTAAATCTATGGAAAGATCAATGTGATCCTTCACCTTAAAATTGAATTGTCTTATCTCTCCCCAAGTTCTTATTACAACATTGTCCTTTTCATCCCTGCCTATTGGTACATCTTCAGCCATTATATTTGGTATGAGTTTTAATAAATATTCCATTCTTTTTTCATATTCTTTCACTTCAACTTCCTTCTCCTTTATCTTTTCAACAATTTCATCAGCTTCCTTCATCTTCTGTGATACATCAAGGCCTTCCTTCTTCAATTTTGCAATTTCCTCAGTAATCTTATTTCTAATGCTTCTAAGCTTATTCAATTGATTTAATGCAATTCTCCAATTTCTATCACATTCAATAAGTTCATCAAATGATTGAAGAACCTTAGGATCTTCCCTTCTTGCAAGATTTCTTCTTATTTTATCTGGATCTTTTCTTATCATTTTAATATCGAGCAAGCTCTCCCCTCTTCAATCTTTCATATATTCCCTTGGTATAAGCTTAGCTCCTCCTAGACAACTTGCCACGAAGATCATAGTCGATACTTCTTCAAGGGTTTCAGCGATATATAAGGCCTCCATTAAGGTTTTTCCAACTGTAACTACTCCATGATTTTGAAGTATTACTGCTGAATTTGACTTTATATTCTGAGCTACGAGATTTGCAAGATCCTCTGATCCTGGCAATTTAAATTCTAATATTGGTACATCCTTAAACATAGTCCAAGCCTCATAGTTAACTGGTTCTATCTTCTTTCCAGCAAGAGTAATTCCAACGGTGAAAGGATTATGAGCATGTATTATAGCACTTACATCTGGTCTTGCTCTATATATTGCTATATGTAGCTTTCCTTCTCTTGAAGGCTTTAAAAATCCGGATAATACATTTCCATTCATATCAATCTTTACAATATCGCTTGGATGAAGTTCAGCCTTAAGCAATCCACTTGGAGTTATTAGAACTTCATTTTCACTCAATCTAACACTAGCATTTCCACCAATCCCAGAAATTAGCCCTTTTGTGTGAAGATATTTCATGCATTTCACTAGTTCCTTCCTAAGAAATTCCTCCATTTTTCCACCTTTCATAATAACTTTTTTTTAATAGAATTATATAAAATGCTTTGGAATTGTATGGAAAAAGCCGTAATAGTAAGAATGGGTGGAGAAATAGGAGTAAAGAGCAATCGCGTAAGACGATGGTATGAAGAGAAGGTTATAAGCGATATTATCAAAGTTCTCAAGAGAAATAATATTCAATTCTTTAGAGTTTTAAAATATCCCGGAAGAGCTTATATATTTACTGAAGAGAGTGAAAGAGCAGCAAAGCTTGTAGCAAGAGTATTTGGTGTATATTCAACTTCTAATTGTATTGTAACAAGTTCGGAAATCAATGAAATCATAGATGTAGTGCTGAAAATTGTTTCAAAAAAGTTCAATCCAGGGACCTTTGCTGTTAGATGTAGAAGAAGCGGTGAGCACTCCTATAGAAGCAAGGATGTTGAAAAACTTCTAGGTAAAGCCATATTGGAAAATAGAAGTGATTTAAAAGTTAATCTTGAGAATCCAGATCAAACAATATTCATAGAGATTAGAAATGAGAGAGCTTACATATACTTTGAAAGCATTAGAGGACCAAATGGTTTTCCATTGGACACACAAGATCCTCTTATTAGCATAATAGATGAAACCATGGAATCAGTTTTAGCCTCTTGGTGTATTATGAGAAGAGGTGTTAGAATAAAAGCATTTATTTTTGATGATCCTTCAGAAAATATGAATCTCAAATGCTTACTTAATTGGATACCTGATGGCATAATTGACGTTTATAAATCTAAAATAGTATATAAATCCAAGTCCCATAAACTCTTGGCTGCAATTAAATTGGCTAAAATAGAGAAAATTAACGGTGTCGTATCTGGAATTAGGAATATTGATGCTGAATCAATTAAAAAGCTTTCAAAATTTCATGTATCTGTTCTTTTTCCACTAATTGCATTGGAGGATGATATGATAAAAGATTGGTGTAGATATTTGGGTTTAGGAGAATATATTGCTGATGAGGAGTTTGTTAAGATTGAAGATGTAGAATTGGATGATCTTGTATATGAGATTATAAGATTTCAAGCTCCTTAATGCTATGCTCTATAAGATTTTCCACTGGAATTTTTCTCTCTTCCTCAGTTAATTCCTCCTCTTTAGCTTTTGTTCTAGCTCTTATTGCTGCAGCTTTGCATGAATCAGCATAAACCTCTATTGTTCCAATTTTTATTGCTATGCTTTCCACCTCAATCTTATTTAATCCTAACAATGGTCTAATTATTGGGATTCTTACAACTTTATCATTTAGGATAAGATTTCTAATGGTTTGACTTGCTTGCTCCCCTATAATTTCACCAGTGGCTATTACATCACATCCATGTATGTTTGCTATAATCTCCGCCTTTCTATACATCATCCTCTTACAAAGGAGACAAGAGAGATTTCTTCTACAATTTTCAGTTATAATTTCTAAGTCCTTACCATGAGGAACTATTATTATTTTTCCATGAATTCCTGTGATTTCCATTAAGCGCTTAATCTTTTTTATTGCTAGATGTTTCGATTCTTTCGTTAAAAATGGATAATTATCGAAATAGAGAAAAGTGGGTTTCCAACCTTTTCTTATTCCTAAATATGCTGCTACTGGTGAATCAATTCCACTTGAGACTAAAAATAATACTCTCATCGCTAAAAATAAATTTATAAAGTGAAAAAAATATTTTGGGGTTTATATTGAGCAAATTCAGTGATTATGTTAAATTATGTAAAAAGCAGCCATATTCAAAGATTGGAGTGGCAATTGATAGATCCATGAGATCCGCTGCAGCTCTTTGTAGAGCAATAATGCTTTCGAAAATATTTAACTCAAATCTCTATATTATTCATGTAATTCCAAAGAAGCTACCATATGCTACTAGTCAAAGAATTGAAATGTCATACGAAAGTTATGAAGTTCTTTTGAAAGAGGGTAAGGAGGAGCTTGAATTTGCAAAGAGTGTAGCTGAAGAGGCTGGTGTGAAGGCTGAGTGTATTTTATTAGAGGGAGATCCAGCAGAGGAGATTTTGAATTTTGTAGAAAATAATAAAATTGATTTGCTTATAGTTGGTAAAAAGGAAAAGGGGGATTTTATTAAAAATTTGGGAAGTGTTAGCGAGAGCATTATTAGAAGATCAAGGATTCCAGTTCTGGTGGAAATCTAAAAATTGTACGAAACTCTTTTTAACCCTTTAAACAAAGTAACTCTTAAAGGTGAATTGATTAATGAGCAAATTTGTAAAAAATTGGGAAGCGCCTAAGGAGAAAACTCCTCCACCATCTGGACCATTGAAGCCACATATAGAAAATGCCATTAAATTAATTCAAACTCAAACTCAGAAGCTTGATTTTGCAAATGCAAGACTTGCAGAGAAGGATAAAATGCTATTTTCGAAAATTGTGGATGCTTTTACAAAACATGATAGACAGAAGGCAGTAATTTATGCCAATGAACTCGCAGAGATAAGGAAGATAGAGAAAAAGCTCCTTCAAATAAAGCTAGCTCTTGAAACCATTGCTCTTAGACTTACTACTGTTAGAGACTATGGTGACTTCTTACATATTATAACTCCCGCTATGTCTATTGTGAAAAGCATTCAGCCTGGTGTATTGAGAATTGTACCCGAGGCTGAGAAGGAATTTATGAATCTAAGCAACTCTCTATACAATATAATAACAGAGGCTGGAGCAGCCTCTGGATTGAGCGTATCCTTTGAAACAGCCAATGAAGATGCCATGAAGATATTAAATGAAGCAGCAGCTGTAGCTGAACAGAAGATAAAGGAGAGGCTTCCAGAACTTCCAGAGGATGTCACTAAGGAAGGAATAAAAATCTAGTTATGCATTGAGTTCCACAATAGCATATCTTATCTGCCTCACTTTATTACAAATCTTAATTTTATCAATCAATCCCTTTATTTTTTCAACTCTTCCTCTTATGGCTAGTATTTCTAGACAGTTATGTTCATCTAAGTGTAAATGAAGAGATGAATTTATTATATCTCTAAATTCATGTTGTAAATCTGTAATCTCTTCTATGCCCTCATGATCATACACTACTACAATGGCCCCTCCACCATCAGAGATATTCTCCTTCCAAGAGTATTCTGAAATATAAATTCTCATGGCTTGCTGAATGGCTTTTGATCTATCTTGATCAACCCTTTTGATTAACTTTTCAAACTCATAGAATAACTCAGATGGTACAGAAACGCTAAATCTTTTCACACTTGATATCTTTTTTCACCTCAATAACTATTTTAGTAAAGTTTAAAATTAATTTTCTTTTTTATTAAAGTCTTGTGATCGATAATGGGTATGACTTTGATTGAGAAGATTATATATGGAAAGATTGAGCGCCATTCTAGCCCTGGAGAAATTGTAGTACTTCCCATAGATGCAGCAATGGCTCATGATGGAACTGCTCCACTAATGATAAAGAGCTTTGAGGAAATGGGAGCGAAGAAGGTTTGGGATAGAGAAAAAGCCATATTTGTAATAGATCATATTTCTCCAAGCTCAAATGAGGGCACTTCAACACTACATAAGATGATGCGTGATTTTGCAAAGAAACATGGAATTAAACTTTACGATGTAGGAGAAGGTGTTTGCCATCAAATACTTCCAGAGATGGGCTATGTATTTCCTGGTGCTGTGGTTGTTGGAGCAGACTCTCATACTTGCACTCATGGTGCTTTTGCAGCTTTTGCCACTGGAATAGGATCAACCGAAATGGCAGCAGTTTTTGCCTCTGGCAAATTATGGTTTAAAGTTCCAGAGTCCATTAAGATAAATATAAATGGAAAGATGAAGGAGCATGTTACATCCAAGGATATAATACTTCATATAATAGGAGAAATAAAGGCTGATGGTGCTACTTATAAGGCTGTGGAATTCACTGGAAATACCATCAGGGAAATGAGCATGGATAGTAGAATGGTAATGACTAATATGGTGGTAGAAATGGGTGGAAAAACTGGATTAATGCCCTCAGATGAAAAGACGAGAGCTTTTTTAGAGGGTAGAATAAAAGTGCCTTTCAAAGAGCTTAAGGCTGATGAAAATGCTTACTATTCTGATGAATTGGAAGTAGAAGCAGATAAATTGGAGCCAGTTGTTTCATGTCCACATTCAGTGGATAATGTAAAGCCAGTCTCAGAAGTTGAGGGAATTGAAGTTGATCAAGTATTCATAGGCTCTTGTACTAATGGAAGACTTGAAGATCTCAGAATGGTAGCAAAGATATTGAAGGGAAAGAAAGTTAAAGCTAGAACAATTGTAATGCCAGCCTCCAGAGAAGTGCTATTAAACGCAATAAAGGAAGGCATTATAGAGGATATAATTATGGCTGGATGTGCTTTAGGTGTTCCTGGCTGTGGACCTTGTGTAGGAGGACATCATGGAATTCCCTCTCCTGGAGATGTTGTAGTTGCAACTACCAATAGAAACTTCAAAGGAAGAATGGGAATAGCAGATGCATATATTTATTTAGCTTCTCCAATTATTGCAGCATATGCTGCACTTAATGGAAAGATAATCTATCCGAGGTGATTTAATGATAATAAAAGGAAGGGTTTGGAAGTTTGGAGATGATATATCTACAGATCACATAATTCCAGGAAAATATAAGTTCAAAACTATTGATTTGGATGAACTATCCAAGCATTTAATGGAAGGTGTTGATCCGAATTTTTATTCCAAGATCTCAAAAGGAGATATTATTGTGGCTGGAAAGAATTTTGGCTGTGGCTCAAGTAGAGAGCAAGCTCCACTTATAATAAAGCATGCTGGAATTGCAGCAGTAGTTGCAAAGTCCTTTGCAAGAATTTTCTATAGAAATTCCTTCAATATAGGCCTTCCTGTTATAGAATCGAAGGATTTAGTGGACTATGTAAATACTGGAGATATAATAGAAATCTCTCTAACTGATGGAAAAATATATGCTAAAGATATGATTTTCGATTTTAAACCCATACCTGACTTTCTCATGAAAATCTTGGAAGATGGTGGTCTTGTAGAGCACTATAAGAAAAGGGGGAAATTTCCTTGGGAATAATCTTTTTTTTACACTTTGGCATATAATTTTTTAAGTGGTGATTCATATTAGTAGTGAATATGATGCTTGGGCAAGAGTATACGATATAATTTATGGTGGATATAAAGAAGATATAGAATTCTATAGAAATGAAGCAAAGAAATCCAAGGGAAAGGTTTTAGAGATTGGCTGTGGAACTGGAAGAATATATTTAGAACTATTGAAGAATGGTATTGATGTATATGGCATTGATATCTCAAAGAAAATGTTAGAGGAATTAAGAAAGAAAGCAAGAAGAATGGGATTAATGCCTAAAGTAAGATTAGGTGATATGCGTAATTTTAGATTTAGAGAGAAATTTTCATTAATAATTGTGCCATTTAGAAGCTTTCTCTATAATCTTACAACAGAGGATCAACTTAAAACACTGAGGAACTTCAAAAGACACTTGATTGATAATGGCCGTTTAATTCTAAATTTCTTCTATCCGGATATTGAAAGAATGATGAGCATGAGCAAAGAGAGCGAGGAATTAATAGTAACAGATATGGGCAAATATGTTGTAAGGGAGAAATCTTACTTTGTGGATGAAATAAATCAAATTGTTGAAACTTCGCTTATTGTTTATAAGGATGGAAAATTATTTTGGAGGGGCTCTTATAGATTCGCTTTAATATATAAGAGAGAATTTGAGCTTCTCCTAAGAGTAGCTGGTTTTAAAAAGTGGTCAGTTTATGGAGGATTTAATTATGAGCCCTTAAAATCCTATAAACAAGAAATGGTTTGGATTGCAGAAAATATTTAATATTATCATTATATTTTTAGACATATGGACTCCTACGCTTGTAAGGTAATCCTTACAAGTGATAGGACCCTTATGAGTAACTATAGTAACTCACTTTTCTATGGATTTATTTCCACTGCCCCAAAGGGACTTCTTTTAACTGAAATTCTATTTAAAGTTACTTTCAATAAACCTCGTTTATATGATGATGGAAGAGCTATACTTGCTCCTCAGGGTCTTAGAAGAATTGAGGCTGCCCTAATAAAATCTAATTTATTAAGTAAGGATGAAGTTGTTGTTACTACTTTAGAAAATATAAAGAATTTTATATCTGAAAAAACAAAGGTTATTGGAATAACTACTTTTGATCCTCTTGGAAAAGGTCCAGCCTCAACAACCCTATGCGGTCCTTATGGAATTGTGCATAGAGAATCAATTAACTCCTACTACTTTAGAGAATTAATAACTTCAGAAATAATTCAAGGTGCACGAAGAAATAATGTAAAGGTTATTATTGGAGGTCCAGGGGCTTGGCAATTGGGCTATAGTGAAATGGAAGAGCTTGGTATAGATGTGGTTGTGGAGGGAGAGGGGGAGCTTATTTTTCCGAGAATTGTAAAGTCCATTCTTGATGACTCTCTTTCGACTCCAATAAGGATTAAGACTAGGAATGATGAAATTCCATCTGCTGATGAAATTCCTCCTCTACTAGGCGGAACTGTGGGTGGACTTGTGGAAGTTTCAAGGGGATGTGGCAGAGGATGCGGCTTTTGTTCTCCTAATATGAGAAGGCTTCGCCATAGATCCATAGAAAATATTTTAAAGGATGTGGAAACTAATGTGCTCTGTGATCAAAGAAACATATGCTTACATGCAGAAGACATTCTAAGATATGGCACCCACTCTTTTATACCAAATCATGATAAAGTTGTAGAGCTATTTAAGAGTGTTAAATCAATTAGAGAGGTTAAAAGCATAGGTATAAGCCATGCTGAACTGGCCTCTATTACTTCAAGTCCTTCAACAGTGAAAGAAATAACTGAAATTTTAGAATTGGATAAGCATAATTGGCTTGGATTTCAAACTGGAATAGAAACTGGTAGTATTTCTTTAATTGAAAAATACATGAAATTTAAGCCAGCTCCTTTCAAACCAAATGAGTGGAGAAATGTTGTTGAAAGTGCATTTTCCATATGTAGTGATAATAATTGGGTACCTGCTGCAACTTTAATAGTTAATTTACCAGGAGAGAGAGAGGATGATGTTATTCAGACGATAGAACTTATTGAAAATCTAAAACCCTATCGTAGCTTTATAGTCCCTCTGTTATATGTGCCATTATTTGACAATAGTTGTAAGCCTATGAGATTTCTTGAGGATGCTAAGCTCTATCACTTAGAATTATATAGAGTGCTTTGGAGACACAATATGTATTGGTTAAATGAGCTAGCTCGTGATTACTCAAAGAATAATAATTCTCTAGTAAAATTAGTAATGATGAGCGTAGTTAAACTTATAACTAAATACATTAATAGAAGGGTTGAAGAAGGCTTCTATAGAGCAATTAAACAATCCTTATGCATGAATAATATTTAAATTACCCTTTTTTCCCAAGCTCATTGGTGATATTTTTGACAAAATATAAAATAGCAGTAATACCCGGCGATGGTATAGGGCCAGAAGTAATGGAAGCAACTCTTTATGTTCTGAATAATACTAATCTAAATCTTGAATTTATAAAAGCAGAGGCCGGTTTGAGTGCATGGAAGAAATATGGAAACCCTCTACCTCAGGAGACGATTAACACTATAGTAAATACAAATGCATGTTTAAAGGGGCCTACACAAACTCCACCAGGCCCTGGAACATTCAGAAGTCCAACAGTTATATTGAGGCAGATGCTTGAGCTATATGCTAATGTTAGACCCTTCAAAAGTAGAAAAGGTGTCCCCTCAATTCATAATAATGTAGATATGGTTATCATTAGAGAGAATACTGAAGGGCTATACACTGGCTTGGAATATATCATAGGAGATGCAGCAATGGCCATAAGGATCATAAGCAAAAGAGCCTCAGAAAGAATTGCAAGATTTGCATTTAATTTTGCTAGAAGAGAGGGAAGAAAGAAGGTTACCATTGTTCATAAAGCCAATGTTTTAAAGGAGACTTGTGGATTGTTCAGAGGCATTTGCTTAGAAATCTCTAAGGAATATCCAGATGTTTTATGTGAGGAGATGCTTGTTGATACTGCAGCTATGAAGATTGCCATGATCCCTCAAATATTTGATGTAATAGTAACTACTAATCTCTTTGGTGATATACTATCTGATGAAGCTGCTGGAATCACAGGAGGGCTTGGACTTGCTCCAAGCGCAAATATAGGAGATAAATATGCGCTATTTGAAGCTGTACATGGAAGTGCTCCAGATATTGCCGGTAAGGGGATTGCCAATCCATCTGCTATGATTCTTTCTGCTACAATGATGCTAAAATATCTTGGAGAAGTAGATGTTGGAAAGAGAATTGAAGCAGCAATAGATTCAGTTATTGCAGAAGGAAAATATACCACAAAAGATTTGGGTGGAAGCGCTGGAACAATGGATTTTGCTAAAGCAGTGGTTGAAAAATTAAACCTTTAAAATATTTTTTGCAATTTCTTCAGCAATTTCATCTGTTGTAGAATTTCCACCTAGATCTTGAGTTAATTTTTTCCCTTCTGAAAGTGTTTTAATAACTGCTCTTTCAATAATATTTGCACCACTCTTCTCCCCCAACCACTCCAACATCATTTTAGCTGCTAATATCATGGATATTGGGTTTGCAATTCTTTTTCCTGCAATGGATGGAGCTGATCCATGTATTGGCTCAAAAAGCCCATAATTATCTCCAATATTTGCACCAGGAGCCATACCAAGGCTTCCGCCTATTTGAGCAGCTTCATCAGATAGTATATCACCAAAGAGATTAGTAGTTACTATTACATCAAACTCATGCGGCCTTTTTATTAAATGCATAGCAGCAGCATCCACATATAGCTCCTCGAATTCAACCTCTGGAAAGTTCTTTGCTACTTCTCTACAAACTTCGCGAAATATTCCATCAGTTATCCTTAAAACATTAGCTTTATGAACAATAGTAACCTTCTTTCTTCTTAACATTGCATATTTAAAAGCCATTTCTGCAATTCTCTTACAACCCTTTCTCGTTATTACTCTTAATGCTATAGCTCCATCTCCAATTCTAAACTCATAACCTTTGTATAAATCCTCTGTGTTCTCTCTAACTATTAGCATATCTATATCTGGTCTAATAGCAGGTACTCCGGGATAGGATTTCACAGGTCTGAGATTTGCATATAAGTCAAGCATTAATCTCAGCTTTACAATAACATCTGCAGCACTTTCTCCCACAGGTCCCTTTAAGCAAGCATCTGTTTTTCTTATGATATCTATGCTCTCCTCAGGTAGAGGGGTGCCTTTTTTCTTCTGACATTCATCTCCACCTTCTATTTCCAAAAACTCCAGCTTGAAATTTACAATTTCCTCCAATGTGGATAAAACTTTTAATGTAGCTTCCGTTTGCTCAGGCCCTATGCCATCACCCTTCATTAATGCAATTCTATAGGTTTTTCCCATGGTTAAGCCTCCCAAGCTTCCTCTTTAAATTCTCTATGAGTCCACCATCCTTCAATATTTCCAAAAGAAATTCAGGATATTTCTCAATGGCTATTCTTCTTCCATTTTCTTCTTCTATATATCCATCCTCAAGATTTATCGTTATTAACTCTCCTTCTCTGAGAAGATCTCTTGCTTCCTTTGATGGAACTACTGGAAGCCCTATATTTATTGCATTTCTAAAGAAAATTCTTGAAAAGGACTTTGCTACTATAGCACCAATGCCAGCATATTTGAGAGCTATAGGTGCATGTTCTCTACTTGAGCCACAGCCAAAATTCTTTCCAGCCACAATAATATCTCCTTTTGAGATCTTGGAATAAAATCCTTCAATTATGTTTTCGAAAGCATGTTTTGCAAGCTCATTAGGATCGGTTAAAATCAAGTATTTTCCTGGCAATATTAGATCTGTATCTATATTATCTCCAAAAAGCCAAACTCTTCCTCTAATTATCATTTCATATCACCCATATATCTTCGTGGATCTACTAATTTTCCTTCTACAGCTGTAGCTGCGGCCGTTTGAGGGGAAACTAAGTAGACTTTAGACTTCGGACTTCCCATTCTTCCTACGAAATTTCTATTGGATGTACTTACACAAACCTCATCATCAGCCAAAATTCCCATGTGCCCTCCTAAACATGGTCCACAATTTGGATTGCAAACCACTGCACCCGCCTCAATGAAAGTTCTTATATATCCTCTTCTCTCAGCTTCCATGTAAACTCTTGGTGAGGCTGGAATTATTATGAGTCTAGTATCTTTCCATACTTTTCTTCCTTTAAGTATTTCTGCTGCAGCCTCAAGATCTTCAAGTCTTCCATTAGTACAAGAGCCTATGAATACTTGATCAACTTCAATCCCCTCAACTTCTGAGACTGGCTTTACATTATCCACTGAATGTGGAAGAGCAACTTGTGGTATTATTTCATTGAGATTAATTTCAAACTCTTTATAATATTCAGCATCTTTATCACTTTCAATAATTTCACCAGTGCCACAATATTCCATTGTTTTTTCATCCGGATCAACTATACCAGTCTTAGCACCCATTTCCACAGCCATATTACAAATTGTAAGTCTACTATCTATGCTCATTTTCCTTATACCATCGCCAGAAAATTCTACAGCACAATAAAGAGCTCCATCTGCACCCACCATTCCAATTATGTATAATATTACATCCTTTGCAGAAACTCCTAATTTTAAATCCCCTTTAAGTTCAAATCTTATGCTCTCTGGAACTCTAAACCAAAGTTCACCTGTTAATATTACTGCTGCCATATCAGTTGATCCTATTCCAGTGGCAAAAGCCCCTAAAGCGCCCAAGGTACAAGTATGTGAATCTGCTCCAACCACCAACATTCCAGGCTTTACATATTCCTCAGCTAATATTTGATGGCATATTCCCTGTCTACCTACATCATGTAGTTTTATACCATATTTCTTCGCATATTTTCTCAATTGCTTTTGTAATTCAGCAGTTATAGTGGAATTGGCTGGTACTTGATGATCGAATATTATAACAATCTTATCAGAATTCCAGGGCTTCTCATATCCTACTTGCTTTAGAACATTCAATGTTAGTGGGCCAGTCAAATCATGAATCATTGCTAAGTCTATCTTCCCAACTACATACTCGCCTGGAGTTACATATTTCCTACCAGAAGCTTTTGCCAAAATTTTCTCTGAAATGGTCATTCCCATTGAGATCACCATGAAATAAAAAAAGAGAATTCTATCTCTTTATTAATTTTATTGCATATTCTATAATTTTGCCGGGAATGTCGGCTCCAGTCGCTGACATAGCTCCTTTGAATTCAACGGTGGCATTGACCTCATGAACCAAAATTCCATTTTCGCTCTCCATGGCATCTACGCCAAGAACTCCTCCTCCTACAGCTTTTGCTGCTTTTAATATAATTTCCTTAGCATCATCATCAAGATGACAGATTTCTGCTCTTCCTCCTCTTGCAATATTAGTCCTCCAATCTTCCTCTGCTGAATATCTATAGATGGAAGCAACAATTTCATCTCCTACAACAACGCATCTTATATCTCTTGGCGGCCTTTTCACCATCTCTTGTATATAGTATATTTGATAGAGGGGATTATTCATTTCCTCTCTATGCTCAAGAATTGCTTGAGCTACATCTCTATCCTTTATTTGTGCAATTAATCTTCCCCAACTACCAAAAATTGGCTTAATTATAGATGGAAAGCCAAGTTCCTCAATAGCCTTCATAGCCTCCTCCCTAGTAAAGGCAATAATCGTTTTAGGTGTTGGTATTCCATTCTTTGTAAGCACTATGCT
>JANXER010000015.1 GCA_025057955.1 Candidatus Methanomethylicaceae archaeon
ATTAAAGATTTTTTTCAATATTTCGGAAGAAGTGGACAATCCATACTAATTCTTGGTATTCAACCATTAAGCATAGAGAGAAAGGGCAATATTTTCATTACATTTAATGGAATTCAATTAGGAGAAACATATATTGAGACTACGCTTGTGGCCAATACATCCATAGCTTCTTGTTGTTTTATAACATTAATTCAAGCTGGAATAGATAATATTGTGGAAATTACTTCCTATGGATTTGAGGGAAAAATTAGATATTTAATAATAATACCCACGAGGTGATGGAATGAAAAAAGTAGACTTTATTCCAATAATGGCATTAATTTCCACAATATTATTAATTGCATTCACTATCCTAAATCAAATTTCATGGGAAAGGCATGAATATTATTATGAATTAAGAAGAAGCATTGGAATTCCAAGCATAGCTATTGGTACAAATTATGAGGGGACTAGAAATCCATTACTTGATATCTTTGTAAGATCGCTTTATGATGTGCCTGGAGGATACGACTATGTAGTTGCTTCAAGTTTCATAGATACACCATTGAAATTAAGGGAATTTTTTGAGCGTATTCCTGAATTCAATATTAGTATAAGGAAGGGATGAGGTTGTTGAGAAAGCAAATAAATCTATTCAGATATTCCTTTGATTGTATAGCAAGATATAAAATGAGAAGTATAGTGGTTATAGTTACATTTTTAATAGCAACAATGATGGTATCCTCTGTTCTATTTGCAAAGGATGGTTTGGAAAGGGAAGCAGAAATAAGTGTAAGAGCTGCTCCAGATTTAACATTGCAATTTATAAGAGGTGGAAGAATAGAGCTTATCCCCATTTCTTATATTGAAGTTATATCTAATATTGAAGGCATTGAAAAAATTGTCCCAAGAGTTTGGGGTTATATTGGAATTTCAAATTATGTTTTCACAGTAATAGGCATTGATCCATCGCAAATATCGGGCCTTGAAGGATTTGCAATTGAAGAAGGAAGATTTCTTGCAAAGGAAGATAAAAAATGTGTAGTTGTAGGAAAACTTCTTGCTGGTCTCCTTGATCTTAAGGTTGGAGATACTATAATATTTCTCAGTGAATCAATAGAAGCGAAAAGATATCAAGTGATTGGAATATTTTCAGATCAATCATCAATTTATACTGCAGACATGATTATAATGTTAATAGAAGACGCTAGAGACTTCTTCAAAATTCCAAGCGATTATGCAAGTGATCTCTTGGTTTATGTAAATTCAAACTATATTCCATCAGAAGTTGCAGCTAAAATGTCATCAATACCAAACTTAAGAGTTCTTGATCAAGATCTTCTTCTCAGAGGATATAAAACAGCATATGCAAGCAGAGGAGGTATTTTTGTCACTCTTTGGGTGATATTACTTATTGCTGCAGCCCTCATATCGTTAAGCCAAATGATGATTGTAGGACAAGAGTCAAGATTTGAAGTAGGGCTTCTTAAAGCCTTTGGATTTTCTACACTTGATATTATTGAGGTGAGATTAATAGAAAGCCTTGTGCTTGGCTTTTTTGCATCATCTCTTGGTATGTTGCTTGGATACCTCTATGTAGCATACTTCAATGCCCCTGGTTTAGTGGATATACTCTTGGGTTGGGCATTTTTGCCAAAGCAATTCAAAATACCAGTTTATGTCAGTTGGTCTTCTATTTTTTCAATATATGCAATAACTATAATTCCTCTTCTTATAACAACTATTGTTCCAGCATGGCTCAATGCAATTACTGATCCTGAGCTAGCTATGAGGAGGGCTACAGCATGATAGAGGTAAGGAATATTACAAAAATCTATAATAAAGGAAAGCCAAATGAAATTGTAGCAATTAGAGAAATTAACATGAAAATTGAAGATGGAAGCATAGTGGCTATTACAGGACCAAGTGGATGTGGAAAAACCACACTCTTAAGCATCATTGGATTAATTTTAACACCAACCTATGGTGAGATAATTTATGATGGAGAGAGTGTATTGAAGTTCTCTGATAATTGGAAGACAAATTTTAGAAGGAGTAAAATAGGATTCATTTTCCAGCATATAAATTTGCTTCCCCAATATACTGCTATAGAAAATATACTTCTTCCATTATATTCAATGAATGTAAATCCTTCACAATATATGGAAAGAGCAATAGAGTTACTTTCAAGGCTTAGAATCCTTGAAAGAGCAAAATATAGAGTTGAACAATTATCAGGTGGAGAGCAGCAAAGGGTGGCTTTTATTAGAGCATTAATTAAGGATCCAGATTATATATTTGCGGATGAGCCCACAGTATTTGTGGATGAAGAGACCTCTCGAATAATTCACGGCTTAATACAAGAGCTTAGAGATAGAGGCAAAACCATAGTGATATCAACTCATGATTCAGAATTATTAAAGATAGCTGATAAAGTCTATAAAATGGCAAGTGGAAGACTATTGTAATAGAACTTTATAGAGCTCTTCATAGAGAGTTTTATAAACTTCCAACGATTTATTAAGAGCTTCTTCCATTTTGAGTTTTCCATTTTCAACTTCAGCCATCAATCCTTCTACATAGCGTCTAGTCTCTGGAGTAACTAAGCGCCTATCCACTCCCTCAAGAAGCCTTATGAGCTCCTCCCCAATTTTACATAAATGAAATCTCCTATTTTTCTTAATGACATACCCCCTTCTAATGATAATATTTGGATAATCTGCCCTAGTTGCATCTGTTCCTATTGAATTGGCTTCCAATAGCTTAAGAAGCTCAGCCTCTGTTAAACGTTGAGGGGGCTTTGTTTCCTTCTCCTCAAGTTTTACATCAATCACTGGTAAAATTTGATTAGATTCTAACTTTGGTATATAGATTAATTCCTTTGGCTCAAAATATGGAAAAATATTGAAAAATCCTCTATCAATGAAGTATTTACCAGTTGCATCCATTATTACTCCATTTAATTTCACTTTTAATTTCCATTTCTTCAATTTAGCATCTTTACCAATAACATTAGCTAAATAGCGTCTAGCAATATATCCCCAAACCTTTTCCTTTAAATCGCTTAAATTATAATAGTTAGTAGGATAGATTGGAGGATGGGCGCCATCGTTTTTTCGCCCATTTCTTGGATTATAGTTCTCTATATTGATAAATTTTCCAAGGTGAGTTCTTGAGAGCATCTCTAAAATTTCTTCATGATTCACATTAATCCATACATTGGTCTCAGTTCTAGGATAGCTTATGAATCCTTCAGCATATAACTCTTCAGCGATATTCATTATTCTAGATCCACTCATACCATATATTCTAGCAATTTCTTGAAGCATTGAATCAGTATCAGTAGGCATAGGTTTATGAATGGTTTCATCCTTCAATTCGAAACCTTCTACAATTGCAAATCTAGCACTCTTAGCATCAGAGTAGAATTTTTGTGCTAATGCCCTATCATTAAAGGGTTCTGTAGATACCTTTATTTTTGTACCATTTAAATCAATTAACGCAGATATTAGCCAATACTTCTCTGGCTTAAAATTCCTTATCTCCATTTCCCTTTGATAGACAAACCATAAAGTAGGAGATTGACAAGAGCCCCAAGATATTAGATTACCATTACCAAATTTTCTCGAAAGTGTTAATAATCTTGTATATGCAGCGCCAGTAATGAGATCAAATTTATGTCTAAGTAGAGCCTTCCAAACCCATCCCCATTTCAAGTCTGATTCAAGTTTGTGCCAAGCTTCCATCAATCCAGACGGAGTAGCTGCATTAAATCTCATTCGCTTAAAAAATGGAAATCTTCCAAGGATCCTCTTCCCCACTAGTAAAACTTCATATCCTATAAGTTCTCCCTCTGGATCATTGTCAGTAGCAATGATAATTCTATTTGTTCTTCGAAGTGCTTTTTCCAATGCATTATATATTTTATAATCTCTAGTAACCCATATTATTGGAGCTTCAAATAAAGTTTTAGGCTCTACATTTCTCCAATAATTATACTCCTTTGGAAAATCCAACTCAAGAAAATGTCCTCTTAGTGCTAGGGTTGTTGGAGGAGGTTTTATGAACTTACGAATATTGCTTGCAACTGAAGCTTTTTCAGTCACCACCAACCATTGCATTTTATTTTTAACACCTATGTCACTTCTTTAATGTAACTAAAAGCTCCTCCATGATGTTTATTACTTTTTTCATTTTTTCCTTCAATTTGTTTAATTCTTCTTGAACTTTAGCTCTTTCCTCTTGCTCTTTCTTCAACTCTTGCTTTAATTTTTCATTCTCTTCTTTAAGGTTGCTCTCAACAAGGAAGGGAAACATATTCTCTCCTTTCAGCAACATTTCATAAGTTTCTCTAACAAGCCTTCCAGCCTCAGTCCTCTTAGTGAGATGAGCTCTTATGGTTTGTTCTCCTCTTCCAAGCTCCTCAGCAATTTTTATAGCACTCATACCTGCCTTCTCTCTTGCTAAAGCTCCAGCAGCAATGGCCAAAGAATCTATCCAAGTTAATCTATCCTTAGCATTTGCTTCCCTCATTTTCTCTATAACATCCCTTCTAGAGACTGTGGCTAATAATAGCAAAGCCTCGAGCTTTTGAATATCTTCCCTTCCCATTGGTTTAAGAGGAACTTCTATTTCATTCATAAATTATCAACCCTCAATAATGCCTCTCGCTGTAAGCTTTATTACCTTATTCGGATGAACAATTATACCTTTGCTGGTAATATCAAAGGGATGTCTTCTCATAGAGTGGCTCGTCCCCCTCATTTTCCATACAATTATAGAACGCTTCAATTCTCCTTCGTATTCATCAAGATCTAATCTTATTATTCCATCTGCAGCATGTTCTACTCCAGGGCCGCCGAATCCTCTATCAGTTACACTCACTTGAGATATTAAGAATCCAGTACATCCTAATCCTGCAAGAACCTTCTTGATGAGCATTATTGTAGATCTAGCCATCATAGGCTTTGTCATGTACAATGTAGATATGGAATCTATTACAATGCGCTTAGCATTAATATCTATAATAGCTTGTTTCAAAACATCTAAAAAGCTTGGAATATCATCAGGATCTTTTACTACATATCGCTCCCTCTTGGCAGATTCTCCAATGCCTGATGTAAAGGCATCAACTATTGCAAACTTTCCCTCTTGTTCAAATTTCTTAGGCTCCCAGCCAAATCTATCCATATTTATTCTTAATTGAACAGGATGTTCTTCTAAAGTAACTAAAATACCAGCTTCACCTAATTTAAAACCAGCATAAAGAAACTGCTGACCAAATATGGATTTTCCAGTACCAGGACCTCCAGATAATAATACTATATTTCTAATTGGTAATCCTCCATGTAAAATTTCATTCATTCCAGGAATTCCTACGTCTACTCGATCACTCATAATAAATGAAAATTCAAAATAGTAATTAAGTTTTATTTAGCTTTAAATATGAATGCAATATTTACTAAAAATATTTACTAAAAAACTTCCTTGGTAATAATTCATAAAGATTTCTGGTGAAGTACAATAAAAAGAGTTATTTATCTAATTCAAACGCCTTATGTATAGCTTCAACGGATTTCTTCATATCTTCTTCTAGCACGGCAAAGGAAATATTGAATTCTGAGGATCCTTGAGCAATCATAAGTATATTTACTCCAGCCTCAGCAACAGCTGTAAAAGTTTTAGCAGCTATGCCCTTCATACCTCTCATACCCTCACCAACTATAGCAATTACTGCAGCATTTGGAATGCTATATATATCTCTTATCATTTCTCCATTTCTGAATTCCAGCTTGAGCACTTTTAGAGCTTTCTCTAAGTCGGACTTCTTAACCACCATGGATATATCAGCTTGAGATGAGCTTTGAGATATCATAATAACATTCACATTATTTGCCGCAAGCGCATCAAATACTCTAGCTACAACACTAGGAACGCCAATCATACCAGCTCCTCCAACATTTATTATACTTACATTATTTATTGCAGTTACTGCTTTGACTTTCTTGGTCATATCTGGCTTCTCCTTTATGAGAGTACCGGGATGGGATTTATTGAAGGCATTTCTAATTCTGATTGGAATACGCTTATTTTGAACTGGAGATACTGTTAGGGGATGAAGAACCTTAGCACCAAAATATGCCATTTCCATTACTTCATTATATGAGAGTATTGGTATAGTTTTAGCCTCTGGAACAAGTTTTGGATCCGCGGACATTATTCCATCAACATCTTTCCATAACCAAACTTCATCAGCATCAAGTGCTGCAGCTAATATTGTTGCAGTAAAATCTGATCCACCTCTACCCAAAGTAGTAATTACACCATTGCTATCCTGAGCAATAAATCCAGTCACAACAGGAGTAACTCCTGCTTTAAGCATTGGAAGGATTCTATCTCTAACCATAATCTCTGTAAGATTCATTAGAGGCTTTGCATTTCCATAATTGCTATCAGTTATTATTCCTGCATCTCCACCAGTTAAATCCACAGCCTTTATCCCCCTTTCAACTAATGCAGCTCTCATTAATGGTGCGGATAATCGCTCTCCGAAGGATTGAATTAAGTCCATTGATCTTGGAGTAAGTTCTCTAAGTAGAAATACACCTGTTAAACATTGTGTGAGCATTTCTATTAAGGATTTTATTTTTGATTCCGTCTCAGTAAGAACCTCACCACTGCAAAGTTTTCTCGCAGTTTCTAGATGATATTCCTCAATTTTTTTTACTCTTTCTCTAACTTTCTCCATATTACCAAGTTTAGCACTCTCCGCCATGTCAATTAGCTCATCAGTTACATTTGACATAGCAGAAACTACAACTATAACTTCATCACCTTTTATAATGCTTTCAGCAACTAAACTTGCTGAGTTGTTTATTCTCTCAGCACCATCCATGAGCGCTCCGCCGAATTTCATTACAATGCGCATTTTAAATCACCCAATTCATATAATATTCTTTGCTTTTAAAAGTTCAGCTATTAGAATAGCATTACCTGCAGCTCCTCTAATCGTATTATGACTCAAAAGTACATACTTTATTCCATTATCTAATGCTTGCTCCTCTCTAATTCTCCCTACAACCACAGCCATTCCTCTCGCTCTTTCTGGCTCTCCTGCCAATCTATCTAATCTTGGCTGAGGCCTATCTAATTCTTCTCTAACAATTATTGGATTTATTGGAGCTGTGGGCAAGGAGAGGTGTTGAGGATCTCCTTTAAACTTCTTCATACATTCCTTTATTTCATTGGATGTTGCTTTATCTATAGTTTCAATAAAAACTGCTTCAGTATGTCCATCAAGCACACAAACCCTATGACAGCTTGCTCCCACCTTGATATTGGCTGGTATAAAGCCATTTTCATATTTTCCCAAAATCTTAAGCAATTCTCTTACAACTTTTTCCTCCTCATTTTTAATATAAGGAATTAAATTATCCAATATAGCCATGGATGGAACTCCAGAATAGCCCGCACCAGATAGTGCTTGCATTGTTGATACTAAAACTCTTTTAATTCCAAAGTTATCTAATATTGGCTTTAATGAAATGGCAAGTCCAATGGTAGTACAGTTTGGACTAGTTACAATAATTCCCTTTCTCCTTTTCCTCTGTTCAAATATTGCAGAAAGATGATCGCTATTAACCTCGGGGATTATCAGAGGGACATCATAATCCATTCGATGTGCACTAGTATCAGCAATTACCATATATCCAGCCTCGGCCATATTCAATTCAATTTCATGAGCGACTTCAGAGGGTAGCGCAGAAAATACTAGCTCTGTACCCTCCTTCTTAACATCATTAATATCTGCTGAGACTATTCTCATATCTCTAACGCTCTCTGGCATCTCTCCTTCAATAACCCATTTTGCTGCCTCTCCATATTTCTTACCAACAGAGGCTTTAGACGCTGATAATGCTGTTATCTCAAACCATGGATGAGACTCTAATAGTTTTACATACCTCTGTCCTACCATACCAGTTGAGCCAAGCACAGCAACTTTTATTTTTCCCAAGCGAATACCTCCGTTTTTCTTATTTTAAAATAACTTTAAAATTTAACTTTATCGATTTTTGAATTAATTAATTTTCTGCTTAAAAATAATAATCATATATGAGGGGGTCTATTCAATGTATAGGAAGAGAAAATAATTTCGTTATGTTTTAATATGTGAGTGCTTCTTTAATAAAACCCTAAGGGATTAGCTTATGAAGCATATAATAGAGAAAAATTCACCAGGGGAGAGAGTGTTATTACTTGGTAATGAGGCCATAGCTAGAGGGGCATTAGAGTCAAATATAGAGATTGCAGCATCTTATCCAGGAACACCTGCTTCTGAAATAATAGATACTCTTGCGCTTGTAGCAAATAATTTTGGAATTCATGTAGAATGGTCTACAAATGAAAAAGTAGCATTCGAAGTGGCTATTGGTGGAGCTATGTGTGGAAAAAGATCAATGGCATCTATGAAACATATAGGAGCAAATTGGATAATGGATCCATTAATGCATTCAGTATATCATGGATTTAATGCAGCTCTTTTAATAATTTCTGCAGATGATCCCTCTGGTCATAGTTCAGCTAATGAGCAGGATAATAGATACATGGCAAACATGGCTGAAATTCCTGTATTAGAGCCCTCTAATGTTCAAGAGGCAAAGGATTTTGTAAAAGCAGGCGTTGAAATCTCTGAGAGAATTCGCCTTCCAGTCATGATAAGAATGGTGACAAGAATATGTCATTCTAAGGGAGTTGTAACACTTAGTGAACTAAATAGAAACTTTAATCCTCCTAAATTCTACGACGATTATCATAAGGAATTTGTGCTCAATGATAATATAGTAGGTCCAAGAGCAGTACCTAGAATGCATGAAGTTCTCCATAAAAAATTGGAGAGGGTTGAGGATATTGCTGAGGAGCTCTCTCTATTTAAGGAGGAAAATTCTGAAGGGCATTATGAGGATTTTGGTGTAATTTCATCTTCTGTAGCAGTATCTTATGTACTAGATTTTATTAAGCGTCGAGGATTAATTGGAAAAATTAAGCTGCTTAAACTTGGACTGACGTATCCATTTCCTAGAAAAAATGTTTCAAAATTCATAAGCAACTTGAATAGAGTTTTAATAGTAGAAGAAGGAGAGCCCTTTATAGAACGTAATCTAGCAGCATTAGCAAAAGAAGAAAATCCAAGGCTAGAAATCTTAGGAAAACTGACAAATCACATACCCAGAGAGGGGGAATTGAATTTTTCAGCTGTTGATAATGCTCTTTCGAGAATCCTTGGATTAGAACCAGAGGTTCTACCTAAGGAGAAATTGATGTTTATGGAAAGAGCTTCTAAAATATTAACACCAAGGACTTTAACCATGTGTGCTGGATGTCCTCATAGAGCTGCCTACTATGTTGCTAAAAAAGCATTAAGATCTCTTCAAAAGCCAGAATATATAGCCATTGGAGATATTGGTTGCTATACACTAGGCATGAATCTTCCATTAAGATTTATGCAAAATGTATTTGGCATGGGTGGAAGCATAGGAGTTGCTAATGGAGCTTTCCATAGTGGAATTGGAGTGCCAATAATTGCAACCATAGGAGATTCAACCTTTTATCATGCAGGAATACCAGCATTGATTAATGCTACATTCAATAGAGCTAATATAAAGGTGATGGTATTAGATAACTTCGTTACAGGAATGACTGGATATCAGCCCCATCCAGGCACTGGTCAAACAGCCACTGGGCAAGAAACAAAGAAGGTTCACATTGAGGAAATTTGTAAGGCATGTGGGATAGATTTAGTTAAGATTGTAGATCCTTACGATTATAAAAGCAGCCTAGAAGCTATGAAAGAAGTCATAAACTTTCCTGGTCCTGCGGTAATAATATTCAGAAGGCTATGTGCACAAGTTAGAATTAGAATGGCAAGAATGGCAGGTGAGAGAATACTAACTTATTCTGTGGATGCTGAGAAATGTAATGGTTGTAGAACTTGTATAATTGCCTTCGGATGTCCTGCAATAGGATTTGACTTAAAAAATAGAAAGGCCTTCATAGATCCTAATATCTGTATTGGATGTGGAGTATGTATCAATGTTTGTCCAAATAGTGCAATAGTTAGGTGATAAATTATGGAGCTGAACATTATAATAGCAGGCGTTGGTGGACAAGGAAACGTAAGAGCTGCTCAAATATTAGGCTTAGCTGCTGTGAAAGCAGGATTTAATGTTAATGTTTCTGATGTATATGGAATTTCACAAAGAGGAGGAGCAGTAGTAAGCCATGTAAGAATTGGAGATGTTCATGGACCTCTTGTGGAGGAACATAAAGCAGATATAATTCTTGGACTTGAGCCAATGGAAGCACTAAGAGCTGTAGCAAGATTCTTGAAAATGGGCGGAGTAGTAATCTTAAATACTAGACCAATATACCCAATAGAAGTTACCACTGGAAGAGCTAATTATCCAGATGTAAATGAAATGATAAAAATGATGAAAGAAGTAGCAAGCTCAGTAATAGCATTAGATGCAATGAAAATAGTTGAGGAGGAAGGATTCCCCATAGCCCTTAATATTGCTATGCTTGGACTACTAGCTGGCTCTGGACTTTTGCCATTTAAGCCTGATTTCATAGAGGAGGCCATAAAAGAGGTTCTAACTTTTATGACTGAAAAAAATATAAGAGCATTCAGAGCTGGGCTAAAAGCGAGCACTTTCGCTCGACCCTCTCTTTGAAATTAGTTCAATGAAACAATTTGAAATATTCCAATAATTGAAAGATTTAAATTTTTGATAAATTCATGTAATCTTTGGGAGAGATTTTGAGCTTTAAATATAAATTAGAGGATGTAGAAGGAGTAGGACCTGCAACAGCTGAAAAATTGAAAGCCGCGGGAATAACAACAGTGGAAGCTTTAGCTGTTACTCCAGTAAGAGCATTAGTTGAAATTGCTGATATTTCTGAGGATAGAGCTATGATAATAACTCAAAATGCTCGTAGTCTTTTGAATATAAAGTTTACAACAGCAAAGGAGGTTCTATCAAAAAGATCTAATATAGGATATATAACCACAGGATCAAAGTCTTTGGATAGTCTGCTGGGCAGAGGAATAGAAACACAAGCAATAACTGAACTAATTGGAGAGTTTGGATCAGGAAAAACTCAAATATGTCATCAATTAAGCGTTACAGTTCAACTTCCTATTGAGAAAGGGGGATTATCTGGAAAGGCCCTCTACATAGATACTGAAGGAACATTTAGACCAGAAAGAATTATGAGCATTGCAAGATACTTTGGCTTAAATCCAGATAACACTCTAGATAATATAATATATGCTAGAGCATATAATTCTGATCATCAAATATTATTGGCTGAAGAAGCTGCAAATCTCATACCTGAAAATAATGTAAAATTAATCGTAGTAGATTCTGTTATTTCACACTTTAGATCGGAGTATCCAGGAAGAGAAGTATTAGCCATGAGGCAGCAAAAGTTGAATAAACATTTACATCAACTTTCAACTATGGCAGATATATTTAATGTTGCAGTTGTAGTGACAAATCAAATTCAATCAGCACCAGACGTATTTTTTGGAAACCCAAACAAGCCAGCGGGTGGCAATATACTTGCTCATGGATGTACATATAGATTATGGCTTAGAAAATCCAAAGAAAATAGAAGAATAGCAAGGATTATTGATTCACCAATGCACCCTGAAAGCGAATGTATATTTGCAATAACATCTTCAGGAATAGCAGATATAGAAGAAGATCGCTAATCACTTCAGCTCAGATTTCAATTTTCTAGCAATAGAGCTCGCAGGGCCTCTAAAAACTTCATATGGACCATATTTTGTATATATGTCCTTTATTGATGATTTTACATTCTCTTCATTCTCACCCTCAATTGTTATTATTAATATATCTGGTTGAATGCCAGTTAGTAAGAATCTTGAAAGAAGTCCAATGCTTCCAATTTTATCTAATTTTGAAGTTATTCTCGTATTATTCTTCCTTGCTATTTCCTCTAAATCTTTTACCGTAATTACAATTCCTTTTTCTCTAAAGAGATCATTGGGAAAATAATATAGTGAAGTTTTAACCACTATAATCTCACCTCAAATATTTGTTAGGAAGAGAGAAACCCTCAGCCCTTAAAGAAGTTATCGCTTTTTCATAATAAGAGAGATTTATTTTAGAAATAAGAAGAGAGTAATCATAATGTGAGATTATAGAGGGAACTAAAAGGGAGAAAAAGGATATCAAAGAATCTCTATCCACATATGCACTTATTGGATTTCTTGGCCTATTAATTGTGGGATCAATGTAAAAAATGCTTTTATAAACTATCTCTGGAGGTAGAGTTGGTAGATATTTCTTAATAAGTGGAAATGCTTCATTTGGCTTTTCATAGGCTAATTTTTCAGCCTTTATAAGAGCTCTTATGAACTTAGTTATGGCTTCAGGATGAGATTGTATAAAAGAGTTAAGAAAGACTTGTAAGCAACAAGGATATTCCTTTGGATTAACTTGTTTATCCCAAAAGGCAATACTCAAATTTCTATATTCAGCCAAGGACACATAGGGCTCCCATAGAAGGGATGCCTCTATATATCCACCTTCAAGCGCTTGTAGTGCATCAGCAGGTGTTAAATACTCCTTCAAAGTAACATTCAAATTTCTTTGAGAGAATACATTTTTGAATATAAAATCACCTGGGACATATTGAACTGTTCCTATAGCTTTTCCAGAGAGTTCCTCCAATCTCGAAAAATTACGATTTGAAACTAAAGCTGTTCCATCTAGAGAATTTCCAGCAACAATAACAAAATCAATACGTCTTATGAAGGCAGCTACTGCTACTGAAGTAAGAGGAGCTCCATCTATTTCCTTGTTATATAGAGCCATGGCAAGTTGTACTGTTGAAGGATATTCCTTCAATTCCACAATTAAGCCCTCATAATTGAAATAACCCTTTTCATAAGCAATCCATATTAGGCCATAACTTGCTGCAGGGATATAGCCAATTTTCACTCTTATGGGAGGAGGTTTATAAATGATAAACCCAAAGGAGGCTATAATCAATGTCAATAAAATAAATACTGCTATCTTTTTCTTCATAATTGTCATCTTATTCTATTAATGCTTTAATTTTATAAAAACCTCATGCAAAAATAATAAATATTTATTCAGTATAATAGTTCAATGAGGCGTTAGGTGATAGCTAAAGTTGAGCGAAATTTGTCGAAAATGTGGACTTCCTAAGGACATTTGTGTCTGTGAGACTATAGTTAAAGAACAACAAAAAATTAAGATTTTCTTGGAGAAAAGGAAATGGGGAAGAGAGGTTACAATAGTTGAAGGATTAGATAATAAGAATATGAACCTTAAGGAACTTACCTTTAAATTAAAAAGTAAATTAGCTTGTGGTGGTACGGAAAAAAATGGAAGAATAGAGCTTCAAGGCGATCATAGAGAGAAAGTTCTAGAAATTCTGGTGGAAAATGGCTTCTCTCAAGATAATATAGAAGTATTATGAATTCGATCAACCGAAAAATTTTTATTTAACTTTCGGCTGATCGAATTCGGTTATTATGAAGCATACTAAGAATATCGAAGATTACTTAGAAGTAATTTACATAATCTCAGAAGAAAAGAAAATTGATCCTGTTAGAACGAAGGATTTAGCGAAGCGGCTTGAGGTATATCCTTCAACTGTTAGTGAAATGATAAAAAAGCTAATTGAAATGAAGCTAGTAGTTAAAGTGGGGCATGGAAGCATAAAACTCACTGATAGTGGAAGAGAGCGCGCTAGACGAGTATTAAAAAATCATAGACTCCTAGAATGTTTCTTCTATCAATATTTAGGAATTAATAATAACAAGGCAAAGAATACAATTTGTAAAATTGAGCATCATATTAATGAAGAAATTTTCAATGTTCTTTATGAAAAGCTTGGAAGACCAAAATCATGCCCACATGGAAATCCCATACCAATCTAGGTGGTATAATGCTTGAGGAGATAATTGAAATATTCTGTAAAATAAAGGCTAAGCTGGGAAAAGTCACTAGAGAGGATATGAAAAAGGAAGGATTAAGAGAAGAAGATATAGATTCTGCAATAAGAGAAGGACTATTGATTGAAAAATATAATGGATTGGAAATTACAAGCAAAGGCGAAAAGAAATTGCTTAACCATAGAGAGTCTTTTCTACATAATTCAATAATACATGAGGCTGAAGATGCAGTAGATGAGAATCTCGTTATGCATTGGATAGCCCAACATGGTATAACAGAAATTGATGAATTCTATGAACGACTTAAAGCATTACCATATCGCATAGAGGAACTTACATTGTTAGCAGAACTTCCGGAGGGAGTAGAAGGGGAAGTTGTATTGATAGTAGGAGGCGGCGGAGTTATCATGCGGTTATGTAGTCTTGGAATAACTCCAGGCACAAGGCTTAAGGTCTTGAGAAAGGCACCCATAGGTGGTCCATTGGAGGTTGAGGTAAGAGGTACAAAGATTGCAATAGGGAGGAGTATTGCTTCTAAAATATTGATGAAATCCTTATAGATGATATACTATGAAGAGCTCAGATGTTGTTATAGCACTCGTTGGAAATCCTAATGTAGGAAAAAGTACACTATTTAATAATCTCACTGGATTAAATCAAACAATAGGTAATTGGCCAGGGAAGACTGTAGAAGTAGCAAGAGGAACTTTAGTATATGAAAATAAGAAAATAGAGATTATCGATCTTCCTGGCACATATTCACTTACTTCATATTCTGAAGAAGAAGTTATTACAAGAGATTATATCTTATCTAATGAGGCTGATGTGATAATAAATGTTGTGGATGCAACAGCATTGGAGAGAAATCTATTCCTAACTCTTCAATTAATGGAAATGAATGCTCCACTAATAATTGCATTAAATATGGTAGATGAAGCTACAAAGAAGGGGCTAGAGATTAAAGTGGATGAGCTTGAGAAGATCTTAGAAGTACCAATCATACCTATTATTGCCACTTCAGGAGCTGGAGTTGCTGAGCTAATTAGAGCATCTCTTTCGAAGCCCAAAAAAACTAAACGTTTAAAGTATGGAAAGGAAATTGAAGATTACATTTCTAAAGTCATAGATTTATTAAAAGATGTTTATAAAGAGCAATACCCAATAGAATGGGTTGCTATAAAGGTTTTGGAAGGAGATCCAATTATAACTGCTAAAATAGAGGATAAGATAATAAGAAAGATAAAATTGATAATAGAAGAAATGGAAAAAATTCATGGAGAGCCTTCCTCTGTTATAATTGCATCTGAGAGGTATTCTCTAATTCATCGCATTATTAACAATACTGTAAAGCTTCATGCTGCACCTAAAATCTCTCTTAGTGAGCGAATTGATGGAATTATAACTCATCCAACCATTGGCTATCTTATACTTGTAATAACTTTCCTATCAATTTTCTCAATAATATTTTCGTTAGGAGGAATAATCTCTGAGGAATTAAACATATTGTTCGAATCAATTATAAATTATTTAAGGGCAATGCTTTCTAACATTGATCCTATACTATTACATTTACTATTGAATGGAATTCTACTTGGAATAGGAGCTGGTATTTCTATAATAATACCATATGTATTTCTCTTTTACCTTCTGCTATCTATTCTTGAAGATACTGGTTACTTACCAAGAGCTGCATTTCTATTAGACTCCTTTATGCATAAAATAGGGCTTCATGGTAAGGCCTTCATACCAATTCTTCTGGCATATGGCTGTAGTGTTCCTGCTTGTATGGGTTGTAGAATTATGGAGACTTGGAGGGAGCGTCTGATATTAGGTGCAACAATTATATTAATTCCTTGTTCTGCAAGAACAGTAATAATACTTGGGCTCGTAGGACATTATGTTGGAATTTTAGCTGCATTAATGATATTTATAATTGACATAATTATAGTAGTTACACTTGCGAAAATTCTATTCAAATTACTACCTGGAAGGGCTGTTGGTCTCATAATGGAAATCCCCCCTATAAGAATGTTCAAGTTGAGTTCTATCATAAAGAAAACATGGATTAAAACTAAGGACTTCATATATATAGCTTTTCCATTAATAGTTGCAGGATCTCTGATAATATCTACAGCTGAAATTTATGGATTAATCGATCCTATAGTAAGTGCCATTAGTCCAATAACAGTAGGATTACTTGGACTGCCATTAGAAACAGGCATTGCATTTATATTTGGATTTTTAAGAAAAGAGTTAGCTCTAATAATGTTGGCTACTTACTTAGGAAGTATGGATTTCTCAATTTTCATGAATTCAACTCAAATGATAATATTTGCAATTGTAATGACCTTATATATTCCATGTATTGCAACCTTATCAGCACTGATAAAGGAATTTGGATGGAAACGCGCACTTATGATTGCTGCAATGAATATATCTCTGGCTTTAATTGTTGGTAGCATTGGAATTAGGATTTTAAATTTTTTAACTCATTAACTAATTTCCTATAAGTGGCTTCCAAATGCTCAGGAATTACTTTTGTATCGGATAGCACTGGCATGAAGTTTGTATCTCCAATCCATCTTGGAACTATATGAAGATGTATATGCTCATAACCAGCACCAGAAGATTTTCCAATATTAAATCCAATATTAAATCCATCAGGAGACATTATTTTTCTAATTGCTTTTAAACAATCCTTCATTAGTTGAAATAACTCCATCCATTCCTCATTAGTTAAATCCTCGATATTAATTACATGTCTATATGGAGCTATCATCGTATGGCCAGAGTTATAGGGATATTTATTCAACATTGCAAATACATGTGTTCTTCTTTCAAATATTAAGCTATCATCATTCCTCTTGGGATTATCACAAAATATACAAACATCTTTTTTTTCAGTTATGAAGGTAACCCTCCAAGGAGCCCATAATATTTTCAATTCACATCACCTATCCCAACATTATTCTATATAGGTATGCTTTTAAATTATCATCCATTCCAGCCCACCTCAAATTTTGTAATGCTTCTTCCTTATTTCTAAACTTAAAATCCTTCAATCTAATAATAGCATGAAGGAGCGTTTTCTTCTCTATTCCTTCAAAAACTCCCTTTTTTATTTGAACTCCTTCTATGAAACCACCAATTTCAGCAAAACTTTCCAAATTGCTAAAGCTAGAGGATGCTAAAAAGCCTCTATCACCATATCTTGGATCTATATAAATATTAAAATTAATTTTAAACTCTGATAGAAGGGAGCTTAATATTTCCAACTCCTTATGAGGTATTGTTGATCCCAATCCAAGCTTTGGATATATTCTATTACTTGATAGAAAGCATGTTATCCAGCCATCTGAGGACATTAACATTCTTATAAATTCCTTTTTCATCTCTTTTCTCTCATTCATCACATCATCCAATTTTTTTATTATTATATTCTTATTGTAAATCTTATTGTAAAATTGAGTTACATAGCTATTCCTTATTTTTATAGTTGTAGGATATTTGTTATATGTAATATAAGCTAAATCAGAGAAAATTCTATGAAGTGTAAGATCCTTACTATAGAATCTTATGGACAATTTTTTATCGTAATAGCAAAGCGATCCACATGAAAGAACAAAGTAATGAAATAACCTCTTTAATTCATCCCTAGTTAGCTTACTTAGTAGAGATTTTATATATGGTGATAATATTCCATAAGTGCCAGCAAATAATATTAATTGATTAATTAAAAGTAATGAAAGTAAATTTGGTTGAATTATTTTCACATCATCTATTCCACATAAAGAGAAAACTTCTAAATGGTTAGAATAACTACTTAGGACATAACATATATTTATTAATCCACCAATTATCAATGCTAATGAAATGATTGAAATTTTCATGATTATATAATTTCAAATGGAATCTTTTTTGCTTTGCTATCATATATCCATATATTCTCATAGGGATAACATGTAATAATCATAATTTTTCCATAGAAGTTATTCAAATCCTCCAAGGAGGGTGTAGCCTCTCCACTGGGATGGGAATGGGCTATTCCAATTATACTAAGATCCAAGGGAAGCATGAAAACTGGGAATGAGGAAAAATATTCTCCATAGGTTGAGAGAGGTGGAATTAGAAACTCTTTTACTTCTGCAATTTTTCCCTTTATTTTACCTCTTATTAACATTATATTTTCTCTTGGATGAAAAAGCTTACAAAATTCTAAGAAGGTATTCAAGATCTCTTTATTAATTTTTGCTTTCTCAATCAATTTCCCTTCCTCATTGAGCAGGAATTTCTATGTTTAATTCTCTCATTAATTCCTTGTATCTATTTCTCACTGTTACTTCAGTAACTTGAGCTGCTTGAGCTATCTCCTTCTGTGTTCTTCTCTCATTCTCAAGTAATGAAGCTACATATATTGCTGCTGCAGCCAAACCCGCAGGATCCTTTCCTGCAGTTATTCCCTTCTTCTTTGCAGTACGTATAATCTCTGCAGCTCTATGCTGAGTTATTCCACTAAGGTTTAGAGCGCTTCCTATTCTAGTAATAAAATCTATTGGATCAGCAATGGGTATTCTAATGCTAACCTCTCTCAAGAGCAATCTATAGCATCTTGCTACATCCTTTCTTCCAGCCTTTGTATACTTAGCAATCTCATCAAGTGTTCTAGGCACTTTTTGAGTTCTACATGCAGCATAAATTGCAGCAGCCATAACGGACTCAATTGATCTACCTCTCACAAGACCCTTCTCAACTGCTCTTCTATAGATAACAGCTGCTTCCTCCTTTACACTCTTGGGAAGACCTAACTGAAAGCTTATTCTATCCAGCTCGCTCATTGCTTGCGCAAGATTTCTATCTATAGAGCTATGAACACGCGTCCTTATTTGCCATTTTCTCCATCTAAGTATTTCTATACGCTTTTTAGGCTCAATTTTTCTTCCCATGGCATCTTTATCTCTCCAATCGATTACAGTGGATAAGCCTTTATCATGAACAGTAGGTGAAAGTGGAGAGCCCACTCTGCTTCTCTTATCTCTTTCCTCAGATGTAAATGCCCTCCATTCAGGACCTCGATCTATAATTCTCTCGGATATAACCAATCCGCAATTAGTACATGTGTATTCGCCTCTTTCATAACTACTTACGAAAGAAGTACTATAACAATTTGGACACTTCAATATTTCGTGCTCAGATTGATCATTTTTATTCGATTTAGAAATAGCTTTGTCCATTATATCACCCAAAAACTTTTATAACGTTAAATTTTACTCATTAAATCTATATTTAAGCTTTTCGATTTACTTATATTTACGAAGTTAGTACTATACTTAAACTTTTCGAAAAGAAAAATGATATAGATTTTCTCATTCATATAGAAAAAGTTTTAATAAAGAATATCTTTTAGACTATATAGCCCGGTGGTGTAGCGGCCAAGCATGGCGGGCTCTGGCCCCGCCGACAGGAGTTCGAATCTCCTCCGGGCTACCAATAAAAAGTTATTGTTTATATGGACATTTTTGGCAGTGGATCTCTCCATTTGGTAGTAGTGTGCCTTCTTCATTGAAGGGTGGGCGATGGCATATGTAGTAGACGTTGCCCAATGGTGTTTTATATATTTCTAATAGTGAACATTGCGGCATAATTTTACACCTCCATATGATGGAAAAAAGCATTAAACTCTAATATATAAATATTTTGACTCTAGAGTCCCCAAGATTTAATCCAAACGGTTATACCTGAGTAGAGTAATTGAGCGGCAAATGCAGCAATTATTATCGACATAAATCTTCCAAAAGCCCTTATCCCATTTTTTCCAAATATTCCTATTAATATGGAAGAAAACCTTAGAACGAGATAGGCTAGTGTGGTTGAAATTAAAATGCTTATGACTAAATATAAAATGGGCGTAGTTGCCGAGAGCACTATTATGGTAGTCATTGTTCCAGGTCCAACTAAAAGTGGAGTTGCTATAGGTACTATTGCAATTTCATCATAGGATTCTAGCATCTTAGTTCTGGGCATTCCACCCAGCATTTCCAATGAAATGGCCAATAATAAAATTCCTCCACCAATCTGTATACTTGCAATATCAACATTAAAGAAAGTAAGTAATGAATTTCCTCCAAAAGCAAGTAGAAGTGTCATGATCAATATTGCAATATATGAGTTTCTAGTAATTTTATTACGAAGTGATTCAGGAATATCACTGGTAAGGCTCAAAAAAGTAGGAATTACGCTAATGGGATTAAGTATAGCAAAAATTCTTCCTGTTATTGTGATTATCTCTAGAATAGATGAAATTATATCAGACATCTTCAAAACCCTATACCAAAGTCACTTCTCACATCCCTAGAAATTAGCATTAACACCAGTATAAAGTCTATAATCATTTTAGGAACAGCGCTAAAGGGATCGAAATCAAACATAACCATGGTAATTGCGCCAAATGTTAGACCGAATATGGACATTATTAAGCAGAGAAACCAAGCCCATTTATAAAGTCTCAATAAACCAAGGGCGATAATGAGGCTTATTATTGAAAGTGATAGATAAAAAAATAGGGAGAAAGCTAGGAAATACAATAAGTATAAAAATCCTGAAAATGCTTCTACTCCAGCGATTATTTTAACTTCATCAGAGGCTTTTCTTGACATATTAAAAAAAGTTATTGAGTTTGTTGTGTTGGTTGAGGTACCTTGTGTATTTCATAGTACAATGGTCCGCGCTCCTTCTTTGTAATGAGGGAAACCAATATTATAGTGATGAAGCTCAGAATCATTCCCCAGGCGCCAGCATCTAGATAGAATGTAGCTATGAATCTTGCAGTACCCATTGGGATTCTATAGACCAGTGTTAGAAAGGCTGTAACAAACATGCCTACGAATACTCCAGCAGTGCCTCCCCACTTGGTAATCCCCTTCCATGTGGTGGCTAGTAGAAGAGCGGGTGCTAATGTTGCAGCGAATTGCGCCCATCCTATAGCTGCTAACCATGTGATAAGTTCAGCTGGGAACATTGTCTCTATTACTATTAATATACCGACGACTAACATCCATATTCTCAACTGCTTAAGCAATTGCTTATCAGTCCAATTTGGTCTAAAGCACTTATTCAAAATGTCCCTTGCTACAGCAGCCCCTCCCATCATTACGAATCCATCTATAGTGGACCAAGCTGCGCTAATTACACCAGCAATAAGCAATCCACCGAGTATTGGAGCTTCGGCACCTAGTTTGTAAACAGTTAGCCAAGCAATAACATAGTCTGGAGAGCCATAAACAGCCACTATGTTTGGAGCTTGTCCTACAACTGTTAGGTATCTGGTAACTATTCCAAGATAGCAATATGCAGGACATGTTATTCCAAAGACTATTGAGCCAAGTAGACCCCATGCCCAAAGCGTACTTGGCTTCTTAATGCCATATAGCTTCTGAACTATTTGAGGTTGACCAACTAAACCAAATGATGATACTAATAGGAACCAACTTGCCCAGAACCACCAAGCTCTACCTCCCATAGCAGCATCTTGGTTCGCCCAAGCAGTTAACCCTGATCTAATTATCGTGGCATACATGTTGGTATATCCACCAGTCCACATATAGCCCAGTCCAACAGCTATAATAGAAGCTATAATCATCATTGATACATTCAAAGTATTAACTATAGCTCCTGCTACAAATCCTCCAATTACAACGTATACAACAGATATTGCTATTCCCAAGGCTGCTCCTGTTATATAGTCTACTCCAAGTATTGTGCTCAATAAAACACCTATAGCCTTAAATTGAGCAGTGGCGTAAAATATGCTACCTATCACTATGCCTATGGCTGCAAATATTCTTATCAGCTTTCCACCATATACCTCTCCAAGGAAGTCGGGCATTGTCATCAAGTTATATTTTCTAGCTGCAATTCTCATCCATCTTCCTAGGAATAGGACTGTAATTGGAAATCCAGTCATCATAGGAATGCATAGAGCCCAGTGTTGCCATGGACCTGCAGCATATATGGCACCAGGAAGGCCAAAGAAGGCCCATGCAGAAACTGAGGCTCCAGCACTCCAGAATCCAAGCATCCATACAGGTATAGCCCTTCCTCCAACCATGAATTCACCAGTTCCTTTTATGAACCTCCTCGAATAAACACCCACACCAAGTATTAGTATAATCCATACAACAATTACAACAGCTTCAATCAATATACCTGGTTGTGTCATTCATACCACCTCATAGCTCTTGTAATAGGTCTGGATGTCTCTTTGACCATGCTCGCCACCAAAGCATTGTAATTATTGGTATTATGAACCAACAGATCCACTCCATAATGTAGAGCACAACAAATGTACTCGTCCAAGGACCACCCGGAAGACCATATCCAGGAATACCGAAGCCAGATCTGCCCAGCATCCAGTCAAGGAATACTAATATTGCATATTCTCCTAATAGGAAAATTTCCATAAGCAAACCCCCAATCTAAGTAATAAGGTGAAAATATATATACATTATTCTCCGGGTTCAGAAAACTTTATAAATGAAGCAATTTCATTATGCCAAAAAATAATATTAGGATGATTACTATAAATTAAGATGTGGAAAATGTGGGAGAGGAAAAGGTATTACCCTCATATAAATTCATATTAGTCTTACTCCTAGTTCAATTAACTCTATTAAGCATTGGTGGGGCTTTTGGATTCTCAAGCTTCGGTCAGAGATTTCTTGAGAATCTGCATGAGTATACGAGGAAATATGAGTTGGGAAGGGAAGGATCCATACAATATATTTATTCTACAAGTGAGGGTGGTTATATTTATGCTAGTTTTGGATTGGATTCAAAGGCTAAATATAATGAAACTCACATGATAGTATACTGGTATATGAATATAAAGCTAAGGCCGGGGGCAACGGTATTAGATCTTCTTGAAAATTGGAGCAAGGCTGAATATATAGAGCTTAGAATATATCCAGTGGATAATCCATCCTTTTGGATTACGATAGAGGATTATGATGTGGCTAAATATTCAATAAATGTTATATTAGATGAAGTAGCTGGATTAAGATATATAGTTGATATAAATGGTATGAGAAATGTTCCGGGTGATTTAATATATTGGATGGTTTATATATGGGATAGAAAAATAGGAGGTTTTCAATATCTTGCAGCACCCCCAGATAAAATTCTAGTCTACAATTTGGATAACTATGTATTCCTTTATGATAAATTTGGTGCTTGGCCTCCAGATTGCTGCAGTGGAGTGCTAAAATGGGAATATACACCCTACTCAGGTCCTACTAGATAACTATTCAAAACATCTGCAGCTGAATGACTTTATTATCTCCAGTGCTTTATCTCCAATATCTTTCCCCTTCTCCGGAGGACGATATTGAAGCAATATAAATCTATTAGTATTCATGCAGAATACTCCTAGGCCAATTAAGTAATCATGATATTCTCTCTTCGGAAATCCAGCGAGAATTTTATATGAAATTTTATGGAAATAATATGGATGATTCTCATCAAAATTCATGCTATAAGTTTCTAATTTATAATCGCGAATATCCTTATCTTGTTTAATTTTCTCCAGATTAGGCCTAAAGAAATCTTCAGGAGACTTATATGTATTAATAAATTTATTTAGATTGTTCCAATCCATTTTAATAATATTTTCAGTAATATCATGTACTTCAACACTTCCTTCAAAGAAATGCGATCCTTTCCATACAATTATGTAATATTCCCTTGGAACATCTATTCTAAGTCCATACATTTGAAATATCATAAGACCTCACAAAAAAAAGAATTAGCGTACTATTAGTACGCTACAACCAGAATTCTTTACCACATAGTCAGCAACACTTCCAATTAAAGCGCGTTTAATCCCGGTCAGACCTCTTGAGCCTATAACTATCAAGGCACAGCCCAATCTATCTGCCTCAACGACGAGACCAGCACCTGGAGTAGCCCAAACAGGAAGTATTTTGGATTCAGCTTTAACCCCTTCCTTCCTCGCATAATCCTCCAACTCTTTTAACATTACTTTTAATTTTTCTTCTACTTCTTTTGGAACAGTAGGAGGATATGGAGGCACATCACCTATTGGTATTGTGGGTGCAGAATATATAGTTGCAATGATTAGTTCTGACCCTAGTTTTTTGGCTAATTCAACAGCAACTTCACAAGCCTTTTTAGAACTTTCTGAGCCATCTACTCCAACTAGTATTTTTTTGTACATAGTTTTTCCTCCGTAATCTTATTTATTGCCTCAAATATTTAAATACTAATGTGAAATTATTATTGGGGATAGAGATGGAAATAAAAGCTATTAAAATAAAAATTCCAAAGGATTCTAACGTAATAATTGGTCAATCACATTTCATTAAGAGTGTTGAAGATCTCTACGAGGTAATAGCAACAACCATTCCAAGGGCTAAATTTGGAATAGCATTTTGTGAGGCCTCTGGTCCATGCTTAATAAGATATGAGGGAAATGATAATGAATTGATAGAAGCGGCCATAGAAGCTTGTAAGGAAATAGGAGCAGGACATACATTTACAATCTACATAAGGGAGGCTTATCCAATAAGTATATTAAATGCCATTAAAAATGTACAAGAAGTATGCACTATATTCTGCGCCACAGCAAATCCATTGGAGGTAATTATTGCTGAAACTGAGCAAGGTAGAGGAGTTTTAGGTGTAATTGATGGAAGTTCACCAAAGGGCGTAGAAGGAGATGCTGAAAAGGATAAGCGAATGAAGTTCCTTAGGCAAATAGGCTATAAAAAATAAAGTTTATTTATTTGTATTGCGAAAAGTAAATTGGATTTTGCCTTGAGAACGAGGTTTTAGAAATTGAAAGGTAAGCGGCCTTGTGAGGCTACATGTCCATACTTCAGATGCGGACAAAGAGCACTATTCATAAAAAAAGGCAATCCACAAGCTTTTTGTAATTGGGTTGGAGACATCTGTGTGGCTGCCAAGTGTAAATATGCTCTATGTGAAAAAAGAGCATTACTTGTGGATGGAAGTTGCGGTCTTGAAGATAGAGAAGTTCAGAGAAAGTTAAGAAGTATAGAAGAAGAGGCTGAGCTTGAGGAGGCTACATTGAAATCAGCACAAATGAAATTAATGAAAAAAACTGGAAAGTTCTTCATTGAATAAATCCCTTTTTTTCAGATTTTTTTACAAACATAGCATTGTGAATTTCTAGCTATACAAACTTCATGAAAGCTCATGTTCTCCCCATCGTATATTATTAATCTACCTACTGAGGGTTTGCCAACTCCAGTTATAATTTTTATAGCCTCAGTAGCTTCAAGACAGCCAATTACACCTGGCGTTGTTCCTAGAACGGGAATGAAGTCCTTTATTTTAGGCTCATATGGATAGAGACAGCGAAGACATGGGCCAGCCCCTGGAATTATAGTCATTAGGAAGCCCTCCATTCCATAAACTGCACCATAAACATATGGTCTACAACTTCTCACAGCAAATTCATTTATTATCATTCTAGTTCTTAAATTATCTTGACCATCAATTATCACATCCATTCCCTTTAAGAGCTCGTCCACATTATCTTCAGAAATTTTCTCATTAATTGGATCTATTCTAGTTTCAGGGTTTAGAAGAGATAACTTCATGGCTGCTGATTCTACTTTGGGCCTTCCAATATCATTTGTCCAATGCAGAATTTGACGATTTAAATTCGAAATTTCCACAACATCATAATCAATTATTCTCAGATATCCAACTCCTGCTGCTGCTAAATAGTATGAAGCTACACTTCCAAGTCCTCCAATACCAGTTACCACTACTTTTGAATTCCTCAGTTTTTTCTGACCCTCTTCACCAATTATGGATATCTGTCGAGAATATCTCTCTGACAATTTTGATCACAAGATAGAAAAAAAGATAAAGACATAAATATTTAATTCTAAAATATGAAAATTAAGCCAGGGTGGCCGAGCGGTTAGGCGGCGGGCTGCAGACCCGCTACACTGGGGTTCAAATCCCTACCCTGGCTCCATGGTGATCATATGAGCTCAGAGGTAAAGGCAGCCATAGGAGATTTAATAAAGGTTCTTAATATATTACGAAGGACTTCACCTTTCCATAATCTAGGAGAGGAAGAGAGGAAGGAAGTTATAAAAGCACTTGAGGATGTCATGGAGAGAATAAGGAAATTAAGAGAAGGTATGGAGAAATGAGAATTTCTAAAGATAGGCTTGAAAAATATAGAAACTTGAGGAGAATTTTTTCAGAGGAAGATTATATTAATATTCAGCCAATTCAAAGAGGAGGAGTTTTAACAGAGGAGGCAATGAAAGCAATACTTGAGTTTGGAGATGGATATTCAGTATGTGATTTATGCCCTCCAAAGAGCGCTAGGCTTGATATGATAACCTCTCCACCAATAAAGGATTTTTACCATGATCTCGCTGAATTCCTTGGCATGGATAGTGCAAGGGTGGTCACAAGATGTAGAGAGGCGGTTTTCATTGCATTTAAAATGTTAGGAAGGGCTGGGGATTATGTAATAATCGATAGCAATGCGCACTATTCAACATATTTGGCAGCAGAGCTAGCAGGATTAAGAATAAAGGAAGTGCCAAATTCCGGCTATCCAGAGTTCAAAATTGATTTGGAAGCATATAATGAGAAAATTCAAGAAGTTAAAAAGGAGATAGGTAGCTCTCCAGCAGCCATATTTCTCACACATGTGGACTATTTATATGGAAATTTGAACGATGCAAAAATTGTGGGAAGAATTGCTAAAGATTATGGAATCCCCTTTATACTCAATTGCGCTTATAGCGCAGGCGTTATGCCAATTGATGGAAAAGAAATGGGTGCGGATGTAATTACATGTAGTGGACATAAAAGCTGGGCTGCAAGTGCTCCTACAGGAATTATTGCATTTAATAAATCTTTAGAGGAAAAAATTGTCATGAGATCAAAAATAGAGGGAGATTTAACAAAAAGGAAGTTTGGAGTAAAGGAGCTGGCGCTTTTGGGATGCACAGTTATGGGAGCTCCATTGATTACTCTAATGGCTTCCTTTCCAGAAGTTGTTAAGAGGGTGGAGAGATGGGATGAAGAAGTTAGTAAGGCGAGATATCTTGTATTTGAGTTAGAGAAAATAGAAGGAATTAAGCAGCTTGGTATTAAACCAAAAATGCATACACTTATACATTTGGAAAGCGAAAGCTTCTATAAAGTCTCCCTTAGTCATAAAAGAAAAGGATATTTCCTTTATGAAGAATTAAAGGAGAGAAGAATTGTAGGAATTCAGCCAGGATTAACAAAGCATTTCAAGTTCAATACTTATGGGCTCAGTTGGGAACAAGTAAAATATGTTAGGGATGCCTTCTTCAATATTGCAGAAAAGTATGGAATATCACATTCATAGTTCTATTTTTTCAAGAAGTTTTCTCGGATTCTTATATATTACTTCATTTGCTTTATCATCATCCAATCCAGCTCCCTTTGCTATTGAAAGTGCAATTTTAGGAGATAGAAAATCTCCAACATTATGAGCGTCTGAATTAATAAGTAATTTAGCACCTATTTTAATAGCAAGCTTAGCAACATGACCATTTCCAAGGCAGTGTCCTTGTCTATAGGATACTTCTAAGAAAACATCATTTTCCCTTGCATTAAGAACATCCTCCTCGGATATTATGCCAGGATGTGCTAATATATCTACATCACTACATTTACAAGCAATGGAATTTGTTTTTGGAGGAACTGGTTCTACAATAGTCTCTCCATGAACTATTATAAGCTTTGCCCCCAAGGATTTTGCTCTCTTTGCTAATGAAGGTATGCTCTCAGGGGGCACATGAGTAAGCTCCACCCCAGGAATCATTATGAAATCATTGTAAAATTCTGATATGAACCTTGAGGCCTTATTTATGGCTTTTATTACTTCTTCAATATTAGAATCATCTACGTGATCAGTAATAGCAATTATCCTATTTCCTAGGACGTAAGCCCTTCTAGCGATTTCAGAGGGAAGAAGTTCTCCATCACTAAATATAGAATGAATATGAAAATCACATATCTCTTGCATGAATAGGAGGATTTACAATCAAATATTAAAATCTCACCTTGTAATAAAAATATATAAACCAAAATAAATTAATCATGAAGGTTGATTCGGTGAGGAATTTTGCATAATGAGATGCCAAAAGTAACTCCATGGGAAGTGAGAGGAGAAGTAGATTATGATGAATTAATGAAGGAATTTGGAGTTGAGCCATTAACTAATGAACTGCTTGAAAGATTGAAGAAATTTTCAGGAGGGCTTCATCTATTGCTTAGAAGAGGAGTTTTCTTTGCTCATAGAGATTTTGGAGAGTGGATGGATTCCTATGAGAGGGGAATAAGAGTTGTGCTTTATACTGGTAGAGGCCCATCTGGAAATACTCATATAGGACATTTGATCCCATGGATTTTCACAAAATATCTTCAAGATGTATTTAAAGCCATTCTATATTTTCAAGTTACAGATGATGAAAAATTTCTAATAAGTACAGGAGCAGAGATTGATGAAATAAGGAGATATGCCTATGATAATATTTTGGATGTAATTGCCATAGGCTTTGATCCTAATAGAACAAAAATTTTTACAAACTTGGATTATACAAAGGAAATCTATAATATAGCAGTTAGAGTTGCCAAGCATGTCACTTTCTCTACAGCTAAGGCAACCTTCGGTTTCACCGAGAGCTCTAATATAGGAATAATATTCTTCCCTGCTATGCAAGCAGCTCCTTGTTTTATTCATCAAATCATTGAAAATGAGGATGCTCATGTGTTAATTCCCTGTGCTGTGGATCAAGAGCCATATTGGAGAATTTCCAGAGATGTAGCTCCCAAGCTTGGATTTCGAAAGCCAGCAGGAATATATAGTAAGTTTATACCTGGACTCGGTGCTGGAGGAAAAATGAGCGCTAGCCTCCCAGAGACTTGTATATTTCTATCCGATTCACCAAACGATGTAAGGAGAAAAATATGGAATGCCTTTACAGGAGGACAACCTACTTTGAAAGAACAAAGGGAGAAAGGAGGAAATCCCGAGGTATGTGTGATATACTGGTATTTTTATTATATATTTGAGGAAGATGATAAGAAAGTTCAAGAGCTTTATGAAGAGTGTAGAAGAGGTAATGTAATTTGTGGTGATTGTAAGAGGGGCTTGACTGATAAAATAATAAAATTCCTAATGGAACATCAAAGGAGGAGGAGAGAGGCAGAGGGAATTATTGATAAATTTTTACTTAAGGATTGAAAAGCGGTGAGTTTATGAGAGTAATTCTAGCTATAACAGGAGCAAGTGGAGCAATATATGGATATAGATTGGCTCAAGAATTGAATAAATGTGGGGTTGAACTATCCATAATAGTAAGTGAGATAGGATTGAAAATTCTTGAATATGAGCTTGGAATTTCAAATGAGGAGTTAGTAAAATTTGGCAAAGTCTTTAGAAATAATAATCTCGATGCACCAATGTCTAGCGGAAGTTATATTTTTGATGCTATGGTAATAGCTCCATGTAGCATGAAAACTCTAGCATGCATTGCCAATGGAATTACTTCATCATTAATCTCTAGAGCTGCAGATGTTGCATTAAAGGAGAGGAGAAAATTAATTCTCTTAATAAGAGAGACACCCTTAAATCTTATTCACATTAGGAATATGGAAAGAATTGCAGAGGCAGGGGGGCTTATATTACCAGCCTGTCCTGCATTCTATCATAAGCCGAAGGACTTGGATGAATTAATAAATTATATCATTGGGAAGATTTTAGATCTTTTAGGAGTGAAGCACAATCTATACAAGCGCTGGAAGGATTAATTAAAAATTTATTAATACATTCCTTAGAATTCTCTATTAATATCTTTATATCATAATCTGTTGCTTTATCTATATGAATGCCACATATAACAATAATATTATGATTTATTTTTCTATGAATTTTTTCAGCAGCCTCATGAGATATCAAATAATCCTTGTGGTTAGGAAGGGATATGGAAATTGGAGGACCATCAATGCATAAAGAAAATCCTCCAAGATGAGGCTTTTC
>JANXER010000016.1 GCA_025057955.1 Candidatus Methanomethylicaceae archaeon
ATTCAATGCTGGAAATATTCTAAAATTTACTAAAATATTCTAAAATTTTCAATAATTAATCAAAAATAGTCTAAAAATTCAAATGTTTTAAATGAAGATGATGAACTATATTCTGATAACAATATCATTCAATCCCTTCTTCCTCTGTTTCGGCAATGATTTCTTTTTTGGATATCCAAAGGCAATAATGGCGACAAGCTTAAGATTTCTATCCAGCTTGAAGAATTCTACAAACTTCTCCTCTCTCAATAATGATACTCCAAACCAACAGCTACCTATTCCAAGCGAATGAGCTGCTAAAATCATATTCTCAATTGCAGCAGCCACACTTTGCTCTGCCCATCTATCCTCTACTTCTGAATTATTATAATAGCGAGTCCTCATATCCTTTAAAACAGCAACATAAAATGGTGCTTTATATAATCCAGATTCAACCCTACTCTCCCAATCCTCAAGTATATCCTTAGGTAATGGAGTTTTCATCATCTCAGTATAATATGCTCTTTGAGCTTCAATGATTAGTTTGTATAATCCTTCAATTTTCTCTTTGCTTTCCACAGCAATAAAAAACCATTGCTCATTTCCTCCAGCATTTGGTGCTCTTATGGCAGATTCCAATATGATTTTCTTTTCCTCTTCTTTCAAAGGAATCTCCAAAAACTCTCTAACAGTTGCCCTTGTATTTATCGCCTCGATTGTATCCATAATATTCACCAAAATAAGATTCTTAATATTTCCTTTAAAAATTTCGGATAGATGCTATGTTTTAATTAATATTTAGTATTTATAATCAAATCACCCAAAAGTTTTTAATGTATATATTAAAAACTTTTAATCAATATGGGCTGTAATGATATAAGCTCTGATTTGCTTCCTATAATCAAAAAAAATGTTGGAGTAATAGAGTATAGTTTGATGATGATATCCCTCACAATAGCTACTTCCATATTCTTCTTGGGATGGATCGCTCAAATTCTCGGACTTTCTTTAATACAAGCAATAGTTAGTTCAATTATAGGAAGCTTTGTAACAGCCTTTTTAATGTATCTGAATGGACATGCTGGAGTTAAATATGGAATTCCATATCCAATTCAGCTGCGCCCTTCCTTTGGTAGGATTGGAGCATTACTACCTATAACCATGATAATAATTGTGGACATCATTTGGTATGGAATTGATGGTTTTATAGCTGCTTGGGCATTTACAGAAATGTGCTTCCTCATATGGGATGGATTGAACATAGAAAATGTATTCATTTATACTCCAATTACTCTTATAATATATCTAATAATTTTAGCAATAATTGGAATTGGAAAAATAAAGACCATAAAGCTAATTGATGTAATTTCAGGGCCGCTGCTATTCTTATTCTTCTTATGGTTCATAATACAAATGATAGGAAATACTGAATTTTCAAACATTCCAATTTGGGAGTATAAAGCACCATGGTTTGGATCGAACTTCTTTTGGTCTATAGCAATACAAACAGCTTGGTGGGGTATGATAGTGCCTAATATTTCAGATATTTGTAGATATAATAAGCATACAAAGGCCTTAATTTTTGGAAGTGTGTTTGGGCTTGCAATACCTCAGATATTTGGTACAATAATTGGATATATTGCTACTTGCTTAGTTGGAGGAAACATGAGTCCAATAGAAGTAATAGCTAGATTTTCACCAACTCCCTTAGCAGGTGCTTTAGGACTCTTTTTTGCATTCTTAGCAACAACTACTACAAATCTAACTGGATATCTCCTTGGCCTCATGAACGCCTTCTGTAAAATCTTCAAATTGAGCTGGAATAGAACAATAGTGATAATAACAATTTCAGCATTCTTAATAGCTCCATGGTATATTAGAAATTCAATGGAGGTGGCATATCAATTATTGGATATAACATGGTATTATAGCATGTTCTTGGGGCCGCTTGTTGGAGTTATGATTACAGATTATTGGATTATAAGGAAAAGAAAATTGAATGTTAAAGAGTTGTATAGAGAGGAGAGTAAGAAGTATAATAATGGAATAAATTGGAATGGAATTGGCGCACTTATAATGGGAATATTATTAGAATATATAATTGCTGCAATTCAAGAAAAATTATTCTATGTATATTTTATACCTCTACCAGGATTTGAGCTAGTTTGGTACTATGGGCTAATTTTCTCAAGCATTTCCTATCTTTTATTGAATAAGATAAGGAGATAAAATAAGGAGATAAACCCATTAGGAATTCTTTTCCTCTGCCTCTGGAATTATTTTAACGTTTAATAAAGAGAAGAGCGACGATATATATTTTCCATCCTTTCCAACAAATTTTTCCATCAAATTATTCGGAACTTTTACTATAGCTAAAGTCGTACCATCTCTCTCAAGCACCTTGACTTTAAATAAATTACTATTAAATCTTATATTATTATCTGGATGATAAAATAGAATGCGAGAGGGATTTACTTCCACCCCCTTTTTCATCTCCTCATGTATTATATCTGCTAATTCATAAGCTATGATATTCTCTATTTTTCTCACATCCTTAAGCTTAACTTCAACAATGAACTCATTTTCATACATATCTATGAGTCTCATATCCCTCTTCTCCAATCTTTCGCGAAGCTCATGCTTTATCTTCTCCTTAATTGAATCAAAGACTATATCATTTATTAAGCTCCTACCAAGAGTAATGAAAGTTCTATAGGGAAATTTTTCATTATATATATCTGCCTCCTTTTCTTCATAATAGCATATTCTACCATTATTCTTAAACATCTTTTCATTAAATAAAACGTCAGAAAGGAAAGCCACTCCTTCTTTCACTTTAAATTCATCAAACCATACTCTTTCAGGATTATCATAGAACATCTTCCTTATTTTTAAAATTTCTAGAATTTCCATTGGTTGAATTAAAAGAGCCCTCAAATGAAAGCCTCTAGTGCTCTTATAAAACTTCCATTGAAAACAAAATCTCTTTAGAAATTCTTCAATTTTCATTAGAAGTTCTGGAAGAGAGAATTCAGTATCATAAACCCCAAGTAAGTTTATGTCCAAAGTTAATCTAGATTTCTTCAAATGTATGAGCTCTTTAATTATATCATCTGGTAGAGTATTGCCACGAACCTCCATTCTTCGACCAAAGTTCTCATAGAGAAAACTGAGCAATATCACATATCTTTTTTTCAAGGGCTTGGATAATTGTAATGTCTCTCTTCCAACAACCCTCCACTCTCCAAAGACTTCTCTTTCTCCAATGCTTATTACTTCTTCCAATGACATCTTATCTGGAGAGAATATATGAATACAATCATAATCATAACTATAGAGCTTCTCCTTTCTGAAAATGGCCACATAATGATGAACATCATATGTTTCGCTTAACAATTCTATCTCCTCAATAGATTAATTAATTTAAGAGCTCCCTCCTCTGTTAATTCAGCCTTTAAATATTGTCCCTTGCTCCCCTCTGCTAACTTTCTAAGCGATTCATTCTCTCCCTTGATCATAACTGCAATAAGTGAAGCATTATTTTCTTTAAGCTCTTCAGCTTTGATATTCACATCATCCTTTCCATCAGTTATAATAATTATTGTATTTGTTTTATCCCTCAACTCATGAAGATCCTTTATTGCAGTTCTAATAGTTTTATTGATATTAGTTCCACCCTCGCTTCCCACTTTAAGAATAAGCTCCAATGCATCAAAAGGATTGCTTATTGGCTTTTCAGGATGAACTTCTGCATCAAAGAATCTTAAAAAGAATTTTCTTTTCTTTCTTTTTGCAAGCTTGAATAAAGATAATGCTACACTTCTAGCCCAAATTGTCTTCTCACCAATCATGCTTCCACTTTTATCAATAGCCACATAATATGCTCCCTCTCCAGATACTATTTTTTCCTTTGCCATAAATCCAGTTGATGCCAATTTATAATAGAAAAGTTCTTCAGGTAGAGCTATTTCCCTTGATATAGCTTCTTTTACATCTCTCGTTAGTTTATAGCCGAATAACTCATCTCCATGTTTCTCCCTTCGCTTCTTTATTTTTGTGAAAAGTGGTATTGACTTAGTTGTTTTTTTCGTAAAGGATAGAATTCTCTCAGCATCATAAATCTTCATAATTTTTTCAGTAAGATCAATGATGTTCCTAAATGTTCCTGGCTTCTTGCCTACATCCACAAGCTCTCTTACATCATTGAACTTCTCCATGAATTCTTTGGTCTTATTCTTTGCATGAGCCATGGATCTTACTAGGGATTCTTGAATTATCTCTTGGAATTTTTGTTCTAGTCCTATTATGGATTGAGATTTCCAACCTTGTTCAGATCCACTTTGCATTTGTTGTCCTCTTTGCGTAAGTTCATCCTCAAGTTTCTTCAATAATTCCTCTATGAATTTTGTAGTATAAATGGAGGACATTATATCATCATATGCAGTATAAGAGTGCATTATTCTATAATCCTCGCTATCCATATATTCCCTAAAGAATCCTCTAACTTTTTCAAGCATAAAATCTTCATTACTATCAGTTAGCATGGGAAATAGAGTGTAATGTAAGAAGTAAGTATCTCCAATTATGATGGGCAATTTATCCTTTAGTGAAATAGCAATAGCCCTTGAGTTTGAAGTTAGCATCTGTAGAACTTCTTCAGCTATTCGCGAAGATACTACGTTAAATATGGGATCAGTATGACGAATGTTTAAAAGATTATTAGAAGTTATTAAAGTTACACCCCCAAACTTTTTATGAACTCATCTATTGTGGTAATAGCCTCTTGAAGTATAGTTCTTGCTCTCAAAGTTCTAATACTATCAGGTAGTTTATTTAGCTCAGCCAAAATTGCATCCTTTAATTGTCTTAATTGTCTTAAATGAGCTACAGAGACCTCCCCTTGTCTTAATACATTGATTACATTCTTTGTTTCAGTAGCTAAGGTGGTGATTCTTTGAATATCAACAGAACTTAATCTAAGTTTTGCTACTACATTCTCGATTTTTTTAATATCATCCTCACTATTTATAGCGACCATCCTTAGGGCATCTGCAAGACTATCAAGCGTAGGCTCCTCCTCTGCAAAAATAAGAGATATAGAGGAGAATACTAGCACTAGCTTTATCTTCCTCCTATCGCTAAGCTCAATCCCTACTTCCTTAAGTTCAGCAAGACTCTCAATGATCTTATTGCGCAATGATAAATTATTAATTATTTGTTCAGCTCTAACCTTGGAAAAATCTTGTAGTGTTTTAATGTGATCGATTGTTAAAATTGGCTTTACATCATTATTTTTCATTAATAATACTCCTGATTGAAGTAAGGAATCCCAATATGTTGATGGAACATATTTTATGAAGTCTCTTATTGTAAGTCTATCATAAAATGCTTGATCCTCTTCATCCGTGGAAATTTCATTTGAAGCAGTATAAATTGTAAGTGTTGGAAGCTTTATATATGATCTGCCATCTAAATAACGCTTATTTAACATTATATCCAAGAGGATATTTCTTACAGCAGAGCTCGCCTTGAATATTTCATCCAAGAAAATAATTTCTGCCTCTGGTAATCTATTTGTAGTTATTCTTTTATATTCTCCACCTCTAAGCGCATTTATATCAAGAGGGCCAAGGAGTTCATCAGGTTCAGTAAATCTTGTCAATAAATAATAAAAATATTTAGTGTTAGTTAATTTTGCAAGATATTCAATCATCATAGTCTTAGCTGTACCAGGAGGGCCAACAAGTATTGCAGGTTCAGAAGATATAAGAGAAGTTAATAAGCATTGAGCTTCCCATTCTCTATTAACAAACGTTGATGTTAATTGTATATAGGTATCAAACATTGACCTTAGGGAAAAGCTAGACATTGTAATCCACCATGGATTATAAATTTCGTATAGATATAATACCTATGTGTTTTTCCCCCTTGCAGTCTATATACAAAGAACTTATATAACATTCTCTTTTTTAAGTTTTATTCTCTTGATACTATAATATATCATCAAAAATTATTTATATTATGGAAGTGCTTATTGCTGAGGTATGAGTTTAGAGTCTGCCAAGATGATAAGTGGAATAGCTGCTCTTTTTATGGCTTTAGGCTATTTCATTCCATTTATAGGTTTAATTGGAGTAATTATGTTGCTCATTGGAATAAAGCAACTCTCAGAGTATTATAGAGAGACGAAGATATTTCAAAATGCACTATATGGCTTCATTTTTGGGCTCATTGGAATTGTAATTGCAGGATTTACATTCTTTTCAATACTCATATTATTTGAAGTAATGAGAAATTTTATTTTAAAGGGCTTTATTTCACTTCTAATCTCTCTATTAGTACTCTTTGTATTTTTCCTATTAAAGGCAATATTCTATAGGAGATCCTTTATTCTAATTGCTGAGAAAACAGGAGATAGAACTTTTGACACTGTAGGAACTCTATTACTGATAGGTGCAGTATTAACTATAGTAGTTGTGGGATTACTATTAATGTTTATTGCTTGGGTAATTGCAGCTATAGCCTTTCTATCAATAAGACCAAAATCCTCTTAATTCTACTCTATTATTTATTATCTAATCTACCTCATTAAGATTTGTCTTATCATTAAGATCTTTTTCGATTTCTTTTTCGATTTCTATTGACTCCAATAATATTATGTTATTAGTAGCAATTCCAATTTTCCAATCCTCAAACTTTCCAATCCTCAAATAAATCTCATTACCATAACATCATATTCCACGGAGTCTTATTTTCAGCTTAAATTTCTGCTACTACTCTTCTTAATTTAAAATCCTTAAAAATGCTTTATTTCATCCATTCCCATTGCTCAGTCTGCTTATTCCAAGAATCTGGGCTTATTCTAAGACATTATGAGCTTCTTGTATAAAAGTTTATTGTACAAAATTAAATGCCACTTAATTGGACAAAAACAATGCATATCATACAATCAATTTTTAAACTAGGCATATAACATTAAAATTAAAAATTATGGTTAATTATTTCTAAACCATGCTTTTTCGAAATTTTTATAATACTTTCGTGAACAATTTCTTCCACATCCTCCCTTCTTAAACCAAGTGAAATAGCATTTATGGTAGTAATATACTCTTCTGATGAGGAAATTAATCCTTCAATATAAACTCCATACTTTAAGCCAATAGTATCAGCCCTTAAATATTCATTTTTCCCTTCAATATGTAACTTTATATGACCTATTCCTCTTGCTCCTCTTCTCATAAGTTCATCTGCAATGGTTTTAATTAATTCAATAGCAAATGATTTGATTTCAGCATATCCTCTAAGCTTGAAAATACATCCATAACCGCTAATATTTTCATGTGATATTTCCATAACTCATCCTCCAAGAACTTCCTCTATAAGCTCCTTAATTCCACAACCATTTTTAGCTGAAATTTTAAGGATTTTTGCATTTGGATTTATTCCACTTAATAATTTTTCAAAATATTTTATTTTCTCATCCTCAAGTAAATCTATTTTATTTATTACTATTATATTTGCATTAATCATTTGTCTCTTTATAAAATTGCTTAAATCTTCGTCTGCTAAAAGCTCCTCCCCCCTAAGACCATCAAAGAGTACAACTATTGGTCCTCTCTCAATGGGGAATTTAACCATACTTAGACCATCATTTATGGAGGATGGAATAGCAACACCAGAGGGCTCTATAAGCACTATATCTGGAGAATACAATCTAGCCAATTCCTCCAAAGTATATGATAAATTTATCATTAATTCGCAGCAAATACAACCACCACCAATATCCATAACTTTTAATCCATAGTCGCTCATTATTTTTGCATCCACAGGAACTTCGCCAATTTCATTTACAATTATGGCAACTCTCTTGCCTCTATTACTCATTTCCCTTGAAATGGCAATTATTGTTGTAGTCTTTCCACTTCCAAGAAATCCTGCAATTTGTATTAACTTCATAAGAATATAAAGCAATTATAAGAAATTTAAGGATATTCTTTTTAGAAAAATTCTCTAAAAGCATTAATTCATTCTATATTTTCATCATAAATTCTTCAATGCGATTACAAGCTTCCTCCAATTTTTCAATAGGCAAAGTATAGCAAAGCCTTAGATGCCCCAGTCCATAAGTTCCAAATGCTGATCCTGGAACTACAACCACCTTAGCCTCTTTCAGAATTCTCTCAGCAATTTTATTATCATCTAATAATCCTATCTTAGGAAATATATAGAAGGCCCCCTCTGGTTTATAGACAGTAAATCCATCAATTTCACATAATCGCTTATATAGGAAATTTCTTCGCCTTTCATATTCTCGCCTCATCTCCTCTATCCAATGAGCGCTTTTAGAATCCCTTAGTGCCATTGCTGCAGCATATTGAGCAAAGGAAGTTGGACAAGCTGCAAGATACATTTGAAATTTAATCATCTTAGCTATTGTTCTCTCATCTGCTACTACATAGCCTATCCTCCAGCCAGTCATGGCAAAGGTTTTTGAGAAGCTATTAATAGTTATTACTCTATCCGATATTCCATTTAGAGAGGCTATACTGAAATGTCTATTATTATCATAAATTAATTTTTCATAAACTTCATCGCTTATTATTTTTAAATTATGTTCTATGGCAATATTTGCAATTTCCTCCAATTCCTTTCTACCTATTATAGCTCCAGTGGGATTGTTTGGAGTGCATATAATAATACATTTAGTTCTATTAGTAATGGATTTTTTAACTCTCTCTGGTAATAGCTTAAAACCCTCTTCTATTTTCGTCTCTATTTCTACAACCTTTCCACCAACAAGCCTAGCTGCAGCTGCATGAGTGACAAAATAAGGAGAGGGAATTATTATTTCATCACCTGGTTTAATAAATGTAGAAAGAACAAGAAAGAAGGCTTGATTTGCACCAATGGTAATCATAATATTTTTATCTGGATCTGCGAAAATTCCATTCTCTTTCTTCAATTTTTCACTTATAGCCTCTCTTAAAATTCTAATGCCACTATTTGGAGTATAATGAGTCATCCCCCTATTAAGAGCTTCTATAGCATAATCCTTAATAAATTGTGGAGTATCAAAGTCTGGCTCCCCTATTCCCAAGGATATTACATTTTCTTCTTTACTAGCCAATTCAAAAAGCCTTCTAATTCCAGATTCAGATATTGCATCAAGTATTTCAGATATACACGACATCAAGGTCACCATTGGTATTAGCTAGATGGTCTTCCTTTAAAGCTTTCTGATTAATAACATTTATAGCCAATTCTTTTTATTTTATAATTGAGGATGCAAGAATGATAAAAATTGGCATAATTGGAAAGACCAATACTGGAAAGACCACATTATTTAATGCTATTACCATGTTAAGCGCTGAGGTATCCACCTATCCCTTTACAACTAAAACTCCAAATATTGGAATGGGTCATGTGAAGACTTTATGCGTATGTAGAGAGCTTGGGGTTAAAGATAATCCAAGGAATTCAACATGTATAAATGGTTGGAGGTTTATACCAATAGAAATTATAGATTTACCAGGATTAATAAAAGGAGCTTGGGCTGGAGCTGGCTTGGGAAATCAATTTCTATCAGTAGCTGCTCAATCTGATGCTCTACTTCATATAGTGGATGCCTCCGGCAGTATAAATGAAAAGGGAGAGATTTGTGAACCAGGATCAGGTTCACCGCTAGCAGATTATTATGATATAGAGGATGAATTAATAAGATGGTATATGAAGAATATTGTGGAAAATTCAGAGAAAATTAGGAAGATGATTCAAAGCAAGGGCATGAGTACTACAAGGGCATTATTTGAGGTATTAGCAGGAATAAAAGTGAAGGAATGGCAAATAGAGGAAGCTCTTAGAAGAGCAAACCTTTTAGAAATTCCATTTCTAGATTGGGATGATGATGATTTAAAGGCCTTTGCCACTGAAATTAGATATATTTCCAAACCCACACTAATAGTGGCTAATAAGATGGATATACCTATAGCTGAAAAAAACTTTCGTGGTCTTCAAGAGGCGCTTGGAGAGAAGTTTGTAATTCCTTGTTCAGCTGAAGTGGAGCTAATGTTAAGAAGGGCAGCTAAATCAGGAGCCATAGAGTATATTCCAGGAGAGGAGGGCTTTAGAGTAAGAGATGATAGTAAGCTCACTCCAAGACAAAAGTGGGCAATAAACTACGTTCAATCGAGAATATTTGATAAATGGTTGACCACAGGTGTAGATCAAGCAATTTCCATAGTTGTATTCAAATTATTAATGATGAATGTTATATATCCTGTGGAGGATCCAAGAAAGTTTTCAGATTCCAAGGGCAATGTGTTGCCAGATGCAATTTTAATGTCACAAGGAGCTACACCATTGGATCTAGCAAGAGAAATTCATTCAGAATTAGCTGAAGGTTTCTTATATGCTATTGATGCAGCAACTGGAGTAAGACTGCCAAAGGATTATGTGTTAAGGGATAGAGATGTAATAAGCATAGTATCTACTAGAAAGAAGAGAGGCTCTTAATTATGTTTTTAGCATTTAAAAATTTTTAAATTACTATTTTACTAGAAAAGTCATTTATTACGGTTTTATGTATTCTGGAATATAACATCTTGGATTAAGGGCCAATTATGATATAATTCTTCAGGAGCCCTCATATATCATCTACTCACTAACAATAACATCAGTATAAATTGTTTAGGCAACAATCAAATCTGCATATCTATAGGAAGATACTATTTCAAAGCGCTCAACATTAAATCCTATAAAAATGCTCGACTATATAATCCACATTCAATGAATAAAATGGGCAATATTCTTACAATTCTACTTTAACATTCTTTGGAAGAATGCCATAAATAATGGAGATAAAAGTAATTTATATTCATGAAACAACTTTGAATAATTATAAAGAGCTTATTTTTAGGTTCTATAGCACTTATATTACAAGCCATCATAAATTGTAGATAACCTTTGGTTTGAATGTGAATAAATTTCATGAGTATTTCCTAGCTATAGCCTTCATATTCTCACCATGGTTTAATAATAATTTCCACAACATAGAAGAACTTAAAATATTGCCAAGGTTTAAACATTAATAGCTTTGAAGAGCTTTATTATTCGAGCATTATTATTAAAATAATTAATTCTAAAAAATCTTTAGAATGATTATTTGAATTAAATATTCTATTTTGGGCCTTTCTCGAGCTAGAATAAATTGTTGTAACTTCAATAATAAAGGACGTATTTTTATTTATTTCATAAGAAAATGACGCCATAATGAAATATTACAAAGTATTTTCAATATTAATGAAAGTAATAATTAAATAACGGAAGAAAACTCTACAAAACTATGTATGAAGAAGTAATAAGAAGCGATATTGTATTCTCTGGAAAACTCATAAAGGTTAGAATTGATGAAGTTAAGCTTCCAAGCGGAAAAATCGCAAAAAGGGAGATTGTAGTTCATAGAGGGGGGGTGGCTATTGTTGGATTTGATGAAAATAAGGTCTTACTAATAAGACAATATAGACATGCTGCTGGAAAGATTTTGTGGGAAATACCAGCAGGTACATTAGAAGAAGGAGAAGATCCTTTGGAATGCGCAAAGAGAGAATTATTAGAGGAAACTGGATATACTGCAAGTAATTTTAAAAAAATTTCACAATTTTATGTAGCAGTTGGATATTGTACAGAAATAATTCATCTATTCATTGCAAATGGTTTAAAGAAGATTTCTGCTTCACCCAAGGAGGATGAGCAAATAGAAGTTTACATGATTCCAATGGATGAATTGGTGAAAATGATATATGATGGAAAAATAGAAGATGCGAAAACTATTATTGGAATATTGCTTCTAAAAGATATGATGGAAAAATGACTGATAAAAGTAAAATTGCCAGGCTAAGGAAGGACAGAGGACAAGGATTTGAGAGAGAGCTAGTGAAAAGATATAGAGAAGCAGGATGGTGGGCCTATAGAGTGGGTGGAAATAGCGCATACTTGCCAGATGTAATAGCTACAAATGATGAAACTGGTGAAATGGATGTTATTGAAGCTAAGGCTGGAACAAAAGATTTCCTATATATTGAATGGAGTCAAATAGAGAGAGATATAGAACTTCTCAATGGGTTTAAGCGCTATCCAAATAGAAGAATTGTTTTAGCATTCAAATTTTTGGCAAAAAAATTGAAAAAACCAGGGGTCTACGAAAAAAGGGAGCTTAAAGAGTATTTCAAGCTTGTTCCAAAGGAGCAATGGGATAAATTGAGGGGACAGATTATTTCATGTCATTATATAAGAGGATGCCCCGAACTTCCAGATTATCATCCTCCATTTAAGAGAAATGACTAGTGTATTTAATGCATTTTTCATTGATCTAATACCATGCATTCACAGCTATGAAGTTCAGGCTGTATATGGAATTCACAAAAGAACTTCGAACAAAATGGACATCTAGTGGCATTACATTCCTTGAAGCAGTAATCACACTCCATGCTCCTCACCTCATATTATCAATTACTATCTTAGAGAAAATATCCTCCTTTTATTTGTTATTCCTAACATTATGATATAACATAATATATGATATAACACATGATATAACACATGATATGATCTATGCTAATAATATACTAAGTAATATACTAAATATACATTCCTATGATATATTACTGATACATCTGCATTTTCAGATTCCTCATGAGAACTTAGTAGCTATTTCAGAGAAAATGGATTTTAAGCCAGCTCCAAAGTATATTTCATTCATTTCTATTATACCAATATTTCTATTATACCAACCATATTTTTTATAATATATTATCTTGACTCATTCAGAATATTAGCCTCCTAACAAGAGGGAAATCCTTATGCACTTATTAAATGGCTTAATATAACTTTCGCTTATTAGCTCTTCTTATTGAATATTTAAAACCTCATAGCTTAATAATTTGGGTTAGATATTTTGAATACATCAAGCAGGAGGAATAATATAAAATCATATATTTAGCTCCTTGAAAAAGCTTTTTCCTCTGCTTGGTAGCTTCATTAAGGAGATTAATATCAATTAGTCCACATCATCACCCCCTTCCATTAATTACAATGAAATTCATAAAGCCTTTATGAGAAATTACATGAAGGCTTTTGCAGAAGTTCCATCTCAGCATCTGAAAAGTATTTGGCTTTGGTTTAAATCTTAATGGAATATAAGAGGGCTTTGATGCAGCTACTGACGATTCCTAGATTTATTATGGATTGTGGTGTTGTACTTTTTAGAGCTTCATTTTCCCTAACCCCTACGTCTTAAACTATTATAGATGTTGGAATACCATATGGATAATAATTTTGACATTAATCTCATATAAAGCTTTCAAACCCTCCTCATCGAGCCTCCTCTTAAAAAGCCTCAGCCACCTTGCCATTGATCCATATTTTATTTGTAGCCAAGGACATTGTGTATATGCCACAGAGAATACATTGATTAGTAAAATCCATATAGCTCAATTGTTAATTGAATAAAAAATCGCTTATTTGCTCAAACTTTTCCATGAAAATCCATATTTATTGAAGAATGCCAATTTACTCATATTCTTAACATACTTCTGCAAACTCTATACAAACAATAGCTTTGAGATAATTTCCTTATAAAAAATTATTTTAATTTCCTTAAAAGCAATAAATTTATTAATGTTTCATCATTAGCGATTCATATTTCTTTAAATGTTCAACTGCTTCATTTACATCCATGAATAGACTATCCACCCTCTCTACATCACTTAAAGTTACTTTATCTCTTCCATTGCTTTTTGCATTCTCAGCAGCAATGCTCAATAGCTGTACTCCATAACGAAGGCTTCTCTCACACCCAATCCTCGTAAGTCTATTCAATGCCTCCTCTTCAACTTGAATTTCTTCTTCAAGTGCTCTAATTTTTATGATTTCACGAATGCTATCTTCATCGTAAGTATCAGTTCCAATTATTATTCCTCTATCTAGCAAATCGGGTGGAAATCCCAATGGAGCTCTAATATCAGTTCCTCTAATTCTTGCAAATCCTCTATTAGTTGCTAATATTACTATTGGGGAGAGTTCACCTTCTATTGCTCTACTTATGAAGCTGAAGGCTTCTAAGTCTAGTAAATGGGCATCATCAATAAAGAGCACACCAGGATGGAGAAAAGCTTTTTTCTGATCAATCATTTCCTTTACTTGTCTATCCACTTCAACTCTTACTTCAGGGCTTATTTCCTTTTCTTCAGCTCCTCCAAATAACAAAGAGAATAATCCGCCCCTTCTTTGTGCAGTCATTCTATCCAAATCCGCTAATGTTACATAATATACGAATTCCTTTTGCTTTCTAACTTTTCCATTCGGCCTTGGTAATCTTGCTTTAGTATGAACTTCATATTGTTTTGCAAAGGAGCTCTCTTGACTTAACCCCAATACTGAAACTCTTCCAGTCTCAGCATCTATTTGTATTACAGTGCCTTCCTTAATTCCTTGTTGTATAAGCTGACTTGCTACATCCTCTCCAACTTCAAGCGCTCTTTCATCCTCTGTGGTCTTTAAAACAATCCTAGCGCTATCTATAACTCTCTGATATGGATTGTAGGGATGAGGGGCTGTTCTTATATCAATTTTTACAACTTCTCCCTCATAGACTTCTCTCAACTCATGTATTTCCACACCTATGCATTTTCTCATGGCTTCCATTAAAACTTCCGTCTTCTTTCTCTCGGTGCTATAGATTTCAGCACCACTCATTTCAATAAATGGCACATTAAGGCCAAGCTCTCTTGCAATTGCTACAGCAATAGCAGTTTTTCCAGTTCCAGGGGGGCCTGCAAGTATTACTAGCCTTCCCGCAAGTTTTCCCTCCTTAATCATTTTCACAACAAGGCCTGCAGCTTCTCTTGCTTTTTCCTGTCCCACCATTCCATCCTTTATTTTTAAAGCTCTTCCATTTTCATCAAGCCCAAGGCCCTTTATATGAGTGTGTGTACCCACCCTCCCTAGTCTAGTTACTGGCATTTCTCTAACTACATCCGACATCTTTTAACCTCCAAAATATAGGGAAAAAATAGAAAAATTATTCAATTTTTATGGGCTTTCCTTCTTCCTTAACTTTCTTTGGTAGAATGACTTCCAAAACTCCATTCTTATATGTTGATTTAGCCTTATCTATTTCTACTTCAGCTGGAAGCTCCACCTCTTTATAGTACTTATGCATTTCACCCTCTGCTGAAATTACCAACTTAGTAGGAGTGCCCGTGAGCTTTATTTTTTCCTTATCCACCCCAGGGAGTTCTACGTAAACTTTAACATCATTCTCTGTAGTTACTATGTCCACAAGGGGTTCTCTTTCCTCTTTTATGCCAAGCTTTGGTCTAATGCCAGGCTGTCTCTTAATATTTCCAAATTCTCTTATCACTGGCTTTCCATCTGGACCCACTGTAATGCTATAACCATATACAAATGGCCCCCACTCCTTCACTCTAGTACCATCTGGTAAAACTCTTTCTCTTGTAAATTCCTTACCACTGAGAGCTCTCTCAAATTCCTCCTCCATTTCTCTGAAGATCTCCTCGAAATCTCTGAATATATCAAATAGAGACCATCTTCTTCTGAACCATCTTGAGAAGAACTCATCGGACATGAATTATCACCAAATTTAAAAATGAGCTTCAAATATTTATTCTTTACATTTAAGAAACAATTAGAATAGCTTATAGTAAATTTTTTTATTCAATTTCATTAGCTATATATTTATGAAATCATTAGAAGAAGTTGAAAATGCTGAAATATTGATACTTTCAGACAATTCCGTAAAGTTGGGATCAAAAAATATACTAGGTGAGCATGGCTTCTCAGCGCTCATAAAGAGTAAAAAAGGTGAAGTAATTTTAGACACTGGACAAACGGGAAAAGTTACATTAAATAACTTAGAAGTTCTTAAGAGAGGAATAATAAGGGAAATCATCATAAGCCATGGTCACTATGATCATATAGGAGGACTCTTAACATTAATAAGAAATATGTCATATTCTTGTCAAATCTATGCTCATCCCATGGTTTTCCATAGAAGATTCAAAAGAATTAAGGGAGAGATGAAGGAAATAGGAGCTCCATTTTTAAGGGAGGAGCTTGAAAGTATGAATGTAAGGCTTAATTTATCATCAGAGCCTATAATAATAAATCAATGGATTCTTGCTACAGGAACTATAAAAAGAGCATGGGATTTTGAAAGATCTTATGAAACAGAGTTCTTCATAGAAATTGATGAAAAAATGATGCCTGATCAATTCCTAGATGATCAAGCGATAATATTTGCTTTAAAGGAAAAAGGGCTTGTAGTAATAACTGGATGTGCTCATTCTGGATTAATAAATACACTAGAGTATGCAAAAGAGTTAACAAACTCAAGTGAAATATATGCTGTAATTGGAGGATTTCACTTAGATGAAGTTTCTAAGGAAAGGCTTGAGAGAACAATAAACCATTTAAAAGATTTTAAGCTCAAACTAATCGTACCATGTCATTGTACTGGAAGAAATGCCATGTTTGAGCTTAAAAAGGAATTTGGAGATATTGTTGTATATGGCGAAGCTGGGCTTATTATAAAGTTGTGAAGGAAATGGCTTTTTTCAAAACATCTTGGCCATTCATTATACCAAGTGAGCCACTTGCACAAAATCTTTCTCCAAAAGCCTTAGTGCCATCGCTCTTTATATTTCCTCCTGAAATAACTATTGGCACTGGATCATCAGAATGTGCTTTCAAAGCACATGGTGTAGCATGATCAGAGGATATAGCTACTATGGTATTTGATAAATTTAATTTCAAATTCCCAAAGAAATATTCATCAATTAGCTCTATGGATTTCTTCTTCTTTTCACAATCTCCATCATGTGCTGGTTCATCTGGTCCTTTTATATGAACATAAACCACATCATAAACTTCCAATAGCTCACTTACTAAATCTGCCTCCCTTCGATAATATTCTCTTGAGTCTCCAATAGAATTAAAGCTCACAACATCCATGCCACAGAGCAAAGCTATTCCTCTTTCTACGGGCATTTCAACTATACAAGCAAATTCTCTACCATATTTTTCCTTAATATTCTGAAATCTCGGCACTCTTGATCCAGCATCTCTAGATAATATGGCATTAGCAGGAGGTTTTCCTTCCTTAATCCTCTTTATATTTATGGGGTGATTTTTCAAAATTTCATGACTTTTTATTGTGAATTCATTAATTAAATCTGCGGCACGCCTTGCCTCCTGTGAATCATCCAATGGTCTACAAATTTCCACTTTATTGGAAAATTTTTCAGCTGCTATTCCTAAACCATGAAGTTTTACATAGGCTGGATCGGTATTAGTTATATTATCTGAAAGTGGAGTCTCAGATTTTATCACTAATACCCCTCTATGACCCACTGTGCTTCTAAATTCAAAATTAGCTGGATGAGAGCTAAGAACTAAATTATTATTTATAGCTTCAGCAAGGGCTTTAGCTTCTTCAGTTGAGAGCGATCTTCCACACCTTCTATCAATAATATTCATTTCATCATCAATAGTTGCAAAATTACATCTAACTGCTAAATCTCCATCATTCATAAGAACTCCTGCACCAAAGGCCTCTATTGGCCCTCTTCCAGTATATGTTTTTAAAGGATCATAACCAAGCATGCTTATTACAGCTATATCAGACTCTGGTGCAATGCCTTTACCAACAGTATAAACTAAGCCAGAAACTCCTACTTTAGTGAGCTCATCCAAATTTGGATGATGTGCAGCTTCCAAAGGAGTTCTATCTCCCAATAATTTTATTGGGCGATCTCCAAGTCCATCAAGAAGAACATAGAGCAAATGCTTCATTCCTTAATTCGCCTCCATATTTCCTCTTGAACAACCTTTGGTGGTTCCACAGTATTGACAAGGAATTTCTCTGTCATATTGAGTAGTTTAATGAAAAACTCCCTCCTTAAATTTGTCTTTCTTTCATCCTTAACAAGATTGTGTGGATTATAGAAATCATTTTTTATTAAAAGCGATAAAGCTTCATCAGAGTTCAATTCTCTAATTATTTTTGGATCATTGTAATCTCTCTTAAGCAGAAAAATTTTCTCAATTCTAGTCACTGGAATTACTGCATCAACTCCAATAATCCATCTAACATTAACAACAGCTCTACCTTTCTTATCAATAACAACTCTATCCAATATTTCACTGAACTCCAACCATATTCTACCTATATTTGCATCCACATAACAATTCTTCTCTGATCCATATGCAAAGGCACTTTTTTCATATAATCTAACAAAGAACCAATCATCTGCCACTAATCTTACTCCAAAATTTCTTAATAATCCCCAACTGTGTGTAGTCTTTCCAGTGCCACTTGAAGCTATTAATGCTACTCCATGTCCATTTACATCTAGAGCTGCCCCATGAACAGAATATATCTCATGTGCATCCTCAAACATATCTCCAGCAATTGCTAAAGCTAAGCTCTTAATCCATCCATAGTAATCAATATTATAAGCAAAGGCAGTTTTAGTAAGTGGATCATATTTAACATGAAGGGTTTCATTAGAGTTTTGAATGGCAAGAATTCTTCCATGCGATCTCAAATTTTCATCCGCAGTATAGAAGTTATCTGACCATATATCTGCAAAGAATTTATTATCCGTTATGAATTTTATGCAACATCCATATATATTGGCCTTTCTAGTATAAAGAGGAAGTTTCATGATTTCCGAGTAAAGCTTTCTCTTATCCTCACTTGATATTAATTTTATGGGAAATGGCACTTCAACCACCCGATATATATGCAAGTCCCATAGCTGATGCTATAAGCTTACCTTCCTCATCCAATACTTTTATTTTATATAAGGCTGTGGTTTTACCTTTGCTCTCCTCCTCAGCTATAGCAGTTAGATGCATTCCAAGGCCTGCTGGTCTTCTATAATGAATTGTAATAGAAAGAGCTACTGCCTTTAAACCATGAGAGTTACAAGCAATAGCAAATGCAACATCCGCAAGTGCATATATTACAGCACCATGAGCTAAATTGTAGGCATTTAACATATCCTCTCTTATAGTTATGGAGGTTTTTGCCCATCCCTTACCATAATCCTCAAGAGATATTCCAAAAAGCTTGGCTATTCTATCATTATTCACAAGCTCATGCATATTGCTATAGGGGTTTTCTCTATACATTTTTTCACCATTTAGAAGAAATGTAAAATAAATAGAAAATAAAATTATTTGCTAAATATGAGCGATCTCAAAGCCCTCTCGTTTTAAATATTCAGCAATAAATCTTCTATGACATGCCTTAGGACTCTCCTCAAGACATAGGATACAAGTTCTCTTTTTAAATGCAATTTCTAATAATTTTCTCATTCCTTCTTTGAAATTTTGAGATTCCATATACTTCTCGAATCCACCACTTCTATAGCCACCCAGTAGCTCGCCCAACCAATAATAATCTATTCCATTATCCTTAAGCCAACGCTCAAGCTCCTCTTTTTTAAAGCCCTCTTTCCTTGAAGTTGGCCATCTTCTTATATCCACAACAAGTTCTATACCATTGCTCTTAAGCATGTAAATAACTTTTTCTTTATTTTTTGATCCATATCCCATTGTCCATATTCTTGGAGGCACATTTTTTAATATGAGGAGATTTTATAAAAGAAATTATGGATGTTGAAAAGCTTGTGGATTTATTAATTAAAGAAGGTGTAGAATATGCTGAGGTAAGACTTCAAAAGAATACAGAAATAGAAATTATCATGTGTAATGGAGAAATTCAAGCACCAGAATTCACTGAAGATTATGGAGTAGGAATGCGTATAATGAAGGATGGTGCATTTGCATTTTCCTCCACTAATATTATGGAATGGAATAATGTAAAGGACTTGGGAATTTCTACTCTTAAATCAATTAAGTCAAATAGCTGTAAAAAAATTGGGCTTTCTCAAGAAGAAGTTATTAAGAAGGAATGGAAGGCAAATTATAAAATTTCTCCCATTGAGTTGGATATAGAAACTATGATGGAGCTTTTGAGAGATATTGACGCCTCAATAAAGGAGGTTAATATTAAAACCATGAATAGATTGATATCCTTTAGAGGCTCTATTGAGGAGAAGGTCTATGTGAATAGCGAAGGTACAAGGATTTCATCAATAGTTCCAAGGGTTTCAGGAACAATTGCTGTAACCATCTATGAAGGCGCTAAGGGAAGTATACAAAGAATTTTTCAATATGGAGAATCGGGAGGATGGGAGAGGATTGAAAGAATGAACCTTCCAGATGTTGCAAAAAAAGAAACAGAAGCAATAGCAAAAGTTTTATTAGAAGGTAAGAGTCCAAAGCCAGGAGTTTACGACTTAATAATAGGGAGCGAAGTTGCAGGAATAATATCTCATGAAGGATGTGGACATCCACAAGAGGCAGATAGAATTTTGGGAAGAGAAGGAGCACAAGCAGGAGAATCCTACTTAAAAAAGGGTGATTTAGGAAAAAAAATAGGAAGTGAGGTTTTAAATATATCAGATCATCCAGCATTGGAAAACTCCTATGGATTTTATTTATATGATGATGAAGGAGTTGAAGCAAGAAAAAAGAGATTAATAGTTGAGGGAAGAATTAATGAATTCTTACATAATAGAGAAACTGCTCATGAATTCAAAACAAAAAGTAATGGTGCAGCTAGAGCCTCTGCCTATAATAGAGAGCCAATAGTAAGAATGTCCAATACATTCATAGAGCCTGGAGATTATTCCTTTGAGGAGCTCATTGAGGATGTGAAGCTTGGTTTATATGTGAAGAGCTTCATGGAATGGAATATAGATGATTTAAGATGGAATCATAGATATGTAGGGCTGGAAAGCTATTTAATAGAGAATGGTGAATTGAAGATTCCAATAAGAGAGGCTGTAATAGAAGCTACAACACAAGTGATATTTTCAAGCATAGATGCTATTGGAAATGATTTAAAGTTCAATGCTGCAACATGTGGAAAAGGACAACCAGATCAAGGAGTGCCAGTTTGGACTGGAGGGCCTTCAGTGAGATTAAGAGGAATTTATATTAAAGGAAGAAGTTAAGATGAAAAATATTACTCACAGTAATAAATAGATAAATTAATATACAAAAAATTATATCTAAATAGGCTATGACAAAGAGAGGACTTTCAACAAAAGCAATACACGGCGGAGATGAAAGAGGAGGATTTACTGATATAATTCCTCCCATCCATCGAACAGCAATATTTTTACATCCAACTGATGTTAATATAAGAGGGAGGGAGTTAAAATATTCCAGAGAGGATAATCCAACAGTTTATCTATTGGAAAGAAGAATGATGGAGTTGGAGGGGGGGAATGATTGCCTTGCTTTTTCATCTGGAATGGCAGCAATATCCACATTAATTCTTGGAACTCTATCAAAGGATGATGTTATAGTAACTTCAAAGGAAATATATGGAGCTACTCTTCAATTATTCAGATTTTTGGAAAAATTTGGAATTAAAGTTGTAGCAGTACTAAATGAGGAAGTTTCAAATTATGTAAAACAAGGAGTAAAAATGGTATTTGTGGAAACCATAACGAATCCATTATTGAAAGTATCAGATATACCTAACTTAGTTAAGATATGTAAGGAAGTTGGAGCTATTCTAGTTGTAGATAATACCTTTGCTACTCCAATACTTGCTAGACCATTGGAGATGGGAGCAGATTATGTTATAGAGAGTGCTACAAAGTATCTAGGGGGACATAATGATGTTATTGCTGGCATTTTAGTTGGATGGAATTTGAATGGAATATGGGATTGGAGAAAGAACTTAGGAGGATGTCTTGATCCCTTTGCCGCCTATCTTGTATTAAGAGGATTGAAGACGCTTAAGTTAAGAGTTTTAGAACATTGTAGGAATGCAGAGGAAGTTGTAAAATACTTAACTTCTCATAAAAAAGTCAAAAAAGTATATTATCCCACACTAAACCATGATTATGAAATGGTCAGAAAATTTATGGATAAATTTGGAGGAGTAGTTTCCTTTGAATTAGAAAATGGAGAAAAGGCCATTAAAGTTCTAAAATCATTGAAAATAATTAAGCGAGCTCCAAGCTTAGGCGGTGTGGAGAGCATAATGTCTCATCCAGCCACATCATCTCATAAGAACCTGAGCAAAGAGGAAAGAGAGGAGCTTGGAATAAGTGATGGTTTATTAAGGCTTTCTGTAGGATTAGAGGATGTAAATGATATTATCAATGATTTAGATCAAGCCTTGGCGAATATTTGATTTTTTTGCTTAAATAAATTCTCTACTATTATCTAATTTTTTAAATAAAATACTCTAAAAGATTTATATATTTAGTTAAGAGATTTTCTTATGTCTGGTGTAGAATTTATGACCGAGATTCTATTAAATCATAAATCTCCTCCACCTGTAAGAAGAAGTGATGGATTAATAGAGAAGTTTGATAAGGAGAAGATAGTGAAAAGTCTTTTAAAAGAAACTCAATTAGCCACTATATTATTTGGTGTTCCTCCAATAGAGGAAAAAATAGCTAGAAAAATTGCAGAAGAAGTTGAAGAAGATATTAAAAATATGAAGTTAAAGTTCCTAAGTGGTCCTCTTATAAGAGAGTTAGTAAGCGTAAAATTGCTTGAACATAATTTACATATTTATAGAAACGTCTACACTAGAGTGGGAATGCCATTATATGATGCATATTTAATAGATCAATCAGAGGGCTATGAATCTAGAGAAAACGCTAATCTTCAACCAAATCCAGAAACCTTCCATAAAAAGAAGGCAGATTTTCTAAGTAAAGAGTCTTATCTTCTAATGATGCCTTTGCATATAGCTGATGCTCATTTAAAGGGGGATATTCACATACATGATTTAGAATATTGGGGAACGAGACCATTCTGTCAAGATCATGATTTAAGATACTTCTTCTACTATGGATTAATGCCAGATGGCACTGGTACTCATACATCTGTTGCTAATCCTGCAAAACATCCTGAGGTGGCAATACTTCATGCTGCTAAAATTTTAGGAGCTGCTCAAACTAATTTTGCAGGAGGACAAGGATTCTTCAACTTCACTGTATTCATGGCGCCTTACTTAAGGGGATTGGATGATAGAAGAATTCATCAACTTGCTCAAATGTTCCTTTATGAAATGACGCAATTGTATGTAGCAAGAGGAGGTCAGCCTGTATTCTCCTCAATTCAAATAGAAGCAGGAGTGCCTAAGGTATGGCAAGATGCTCCTGTGGTTTATAGTGGAAGGATATTAAAGGATCGCTATGGAGATTATGAGGATGAAGTTCATAGATTTGCTATTGCTCTATTAGATGAATATATTAAAGGAGATGCCATAGGTAAGATGTTTAATTTTCCCAAGCCAGAGGTCGTTCAAAGGGTGAGATATTGGAATGATAGAGGCTTTGAGGATATTATGTTAAGAGCAGCTCAACTTTCAGCTAAGTTTGGCTCAACATACTATGATAATGTCATACCTGCCTATAGAGGAGGAGAAGAAGGGGTTTCATGTTTTCAATGCTGTGCTTATTCCTTCTCAGAGGATGGAAAATCCGAGGAATTCATGAAGAAAATATATTTTGAGAATGGAGCCCACTTCTCCATGGGAGGCATGCAAGTAATAACGATAAACTTGCCAAGAATTGCATACAAATCTGGTGGCGATGAAGATAGAATGTATGAAATATTAAGGGAAACCATGGAAATTGCAAAAGAGGCTTTAATTTTGAAGTATAACTTAATGGTGAGACAATATGAGAGAGGATTAATACCCTTTGCTTCACAGAGGCCCAAGGGGGCTCCTCCCGCTGTAGATATAAGAAGCTTAGTATTAACCATTGGCTTCGTGGGAATGAATGAAATGATGCAACATATGACGGACTATGAATTACATGAAAATTCAGAAGCTCAAAAGCTTGCGCTTAAAGTAGTAATAGAAATGGATAGAATAAAGGAGGACTTTATAAAGGAAACAAATCTTAAGTTTGCTATTGCAAGAACTCCAGCTGAATCTTGTGCTCAAAGATTTGCTGTTGCAGATATAATTCACTATCCAGAGTTTGCTAAAAAATATGTGAAGGGAGATCTTGAAAAAGCACTTTCACTATATGGAGAGACTAAAGATTTACCAATATACTATACGAATGGACCTCATGTTAATGTTTCTGCAAAAATACCAATATATGAAAGAATAAGAATAGAGCAAAGATTCTTCCCAATATTAAAGGGAGGAAATATATTCCATGTTTGGCTTGGAGAGAGCAATCCTGATCCAGAAGCAATAATGAAGCTCAATAGAAAGTTAGCGCTTGAATCTTGGATAGGATATTGGAGCCATACAAAGGATATTATAGTATGTAGAGCTTGTGGATTTGTTGGAGGAGGACTATATGAACAATGTCCAATGTGTAATAGCAAAGAAATAAAAACCTACTCAAGAATTACTGGTTATTATCAAGATGTACAATCATGGAATGCTGCTAAAAGGCAAGAATTAAAAGATAGATATAGAATAAAGCCATGATAGCCTATATAGCTGAAATTATACCAATTTCCTTTTCTGATTATCCAAAAGAGCCTTGTTGTGTAATATTTTTCTCTGGATGTAATTTTGATTGCGGATATTGTCAAAATTGGAAAATTAAAAAGCAATCGGAGGAACATGCTATTGATATTGAAAAAATTAAGGAGATTATTTCAAAGAACAACCTCATAACTGCATGTAAGATAAGCGGAGGAGAGCCTTTACTTCAATTAGAGGCTCTACTTGAAATAGGAAATTTCGTAAAATCGCTTGGATTGAAGTTTGGAATTGATACAAATGGCTCTATGCCAAATGCATTAAAAAAAGCGATTTCATTATTAGATTTAATTTCCATAGATATTAAAGCACCATTGAAAATGGAAAGATATGCGAAAATTACAGGGCTTTCTAATCCACCATTATCCTCAATAATAGAATCCTTAAAAATTGCAATTCAATCTAATGCTTATTTAGATGTGAGAATTGTAGTAATACCTGGATTTAATGATTCAATTGAGGATGTAAAATCCATTGTCAAAGTATTAAAAGAATTGGGATATGAAAATAGAAGTTCAAAATCAAGTTTTACTTTAATGGAATTTGTTCCAGAAAACGCTCATAGAGAGGAATTTAGAAAACTATCAAATACTTCTCTTAAAAATTTAATGGATTTAGCTTCATCCATAGAGTTAAGCAATGTTAAAATATATCATAGGGCATTCCCTATAACTCTATAATCCAAACAATTTAAGGGTTATACTAATTATAATTAACATCCAGCCAATTGCTATTAATATTCCTATGGCCTTTCTAGCAGCTGAAATGAAAACTAAAATTAAATATAATGTTGTTAATGTAATCATTATTGTCAAAGCTGATGAATATTGTTGTGCTAAATCTGGCCTACCCCTTAGAATGGTTTGTTCGATTATTAAGCTTAAAAAATTCCTAATGGTATTGAAAAAGTGATATACAAGATTAATTATATCAGAAATCTCCATATACTCAGATGATGAAATTACACTATTTAAATATATTGCATGAAAGCATGAAAGTAAAATTATTCATGAAAGATTAAAGTTTTCTGATGTATCTTTCTATTTCCCAATTTGTAACTTGCATTCTATACAAATCCCATTCCTTTCGCTTCACTGATATAAAGTTCTCAAAGGCAGTTTCTCCTAGCACATCCTTCATAAATTCGCTATTTTCCATTTCATCTAAAGCCTCCTTTAAGGATTCTGGAAGCGATACAATTCCCTTTGCTTTTCTCTCTTCATAGCTCATCTTATATACATTTAATTCAGTAGGAGGCCCTGGATCAATTTTCTTCTTTATTCCATCTAATGCTGCCATGCAAAGTACTGCAAATTGTAAATAGGGATTTCCAGCAGGATCTGGACATCTTATTTCAAATCTTGCTGCGCTCTTCCTTCCGCCGAAATTGGGCACTCTTATTAATGGAGATCTATTTTTGTAAGCCCATGCGACATAAACAGGAGCCTCATAGCCAGGGACGAGCCTTTTATAGGAATTGGGCCAAGATGCTAATACAGCACACATTTCTCTTCCATGCGCTAATTGTCCTCCAATTGCATGCATAGCTAAATCCGATAGATATCCTCTCTCCTCATCATCAGAATAAAATAGATTGATCTTTAAGTCCTTGGTCCAAAAGCTTTGATGAGTATGCATTCCCGATCCATTTATACCATAAAATGGCTTGGGCATGTAAGTCGCTATATAGCCATTTTTTGCAGCTACAACTTTAGTAATCATTTTCATTGTTATAGTTCTATCAGCTGTAATTAGAGCTTCATCATATTTAAAATCAATTTCATTTTGTCCAACTGCTACTTCATGATGAGATATTTCAATCTCTATTCCAAACATTTCAGCACACTCTGAGATCTCTTTCCTAAGCTCATCAGTTAAATCACTAGGATAGAAATCAAAATATCCTCCCATATCCACTGGGCTTGGAGCTCCACCATTATTCTCCTTAAGTAAGAAGAACTCCAATTCTGGTGCACATAAAAATGCCATGCCCTCATTTCCCAATCTCTCTAAAGCTCTCTCCAATATGTATCTTGGATCTCCCTCAAAGCGCTTATTTTCTGGAGTATAAATATCACATATGAATCTACATGAGAGCTTATTTCCTAAACTCCAAGGCAATATGGCAAAAGTTGTGGGATCTGGATATAATACCATATCCGACTCCTCAATTGGCCTATAACCAGTTATTGAAGATCCATCAAAGGATTGTCCATCTTCAAATATAGATTCAGCTTTCTTTGAAGAAACTGTAACAGTCTTAAGAATGCCATTTATATCTGTGAATTGAAGCTTAATGTACTTTATGCCCTTCTCCTGAATTTCATGAATTGCTCTATTTACATTATCCCTCCATATTGCGTTTTTGAAATTTTTCAATTTC
>JANXER010000017.1 GCA_025057955.1 Candidatus Methanomethylicaceae archaeon
AAGTTCCTGGCAAGAATAATAAGCATAAAGTCTTCGTATATGCTTTGAGCACATGTGTTTGGTGTAATATGCTTAAGAAGTTTTTGAAGGATAACGATATAGAATATGAGTATGTGGACGTCGATCTATCTAGTAGAGAGGATAGAGCTAAAATCAAAGAGGATATAATAAGGAGAGGAGGAGAGTTAGCTTTTCCAACCACGATTATAGATGATAAGATATTAATAACTGGATTTATTGAAAATAAACTAAGAGAGGCTTTAGGGATTTGAAAACTATAGAAGAAATTCGATTAAGAGCTGAAGCTGATGCTAAGGATCGTGGATATTATCTAAATCCCAATAAGGATTTTCTTCTAATTCTACTCGAAGGATTGAGAATAAATGAGGAGCGCTATGGCTATCCCTCTTGTCCATGCCGCTTAGCCTCTGGCAATTTAGAGCTTGATCTCGATATCATATGTCCATGTGATTATCGAGATTTAGACATTATGGAATATGGATCATGCTACTGTGGCCTCTATGTGAATAGAGATATTTATGAAGGAAAAGTTCCTTTAAGACCAATTCCAGAGCGTCGACCAATTGAGAAGAGAGCATCTATGGCTGGAAAAGAATTTAATAAAACTTCTGAATATTCAAAGGAGGTGATTTTAAAGATGGAAAGGAAACTATGGTATTGTAAGCAATGCGGCTATGTAGTATTTAGGGAGGAGCCTCCTCTCGTCTGTCCTATATGTAAGGCTAAGAAGGAAATGTTTGATGAAATTCATTTAAGAGTAATAGCATAATGGAAATTGCTCCATTAGAACTCCTTGGAAGAATCAGATGATGTATAAATTATATTGTTTTTAATTGAGGCTTTGATTTTTTATACAATAATTGTTATTGAATTATCATGGAATAATAGAAAGCTTTTTATATAGATATTGTACAATATAATCTGGCAATCGGCAACCGATTGCCGGTGGAAAAATTGGCATATCTAAAAAATTCCTCCTATTTGAATGCTATGTCTACAACTAGAACAAGGATTAGAGTGAACGATCCATGTCCATCAAGTGGTCTATGTCCATTATGTATCAGAGAGTGCTCAGTAATATGTGAAGTTTCACTATCTGCTTTTAGAGGAAGAGAAGCACTATATCCAGATCCAGCAATGTTTGGAAAAAGTACAGCAGGATCCTTAAAGGATTATGGCTTAGATTGGTCTCACTTTAATATTAAGGCAAGACTCTTAGAGGCTTATGGCATAGATGCTAACCCTGACTCTGCAATTTTTCCAAATGTTGATGTTGAGACAAGCGTTGGTGGTATAAGGCTAAAACTACCAGTTATGATTGGTGCTTATGGATCTACAGAGGTTGCTAGAGTTAATTGGGATGGATTAGCAATTGGTGGAGCTTTATCTGGAATTATAGTTACCATAGGCGAGAATGTATGTGGAGTAGATTTAGAATCAGTAATTACAGGAGGTAAAGTTGTACACTCACCAGAGCTTAAGAGAAGAGTTGATGCCTTTAGAAAGTTCTGGGATGAAAAATATGGAGAAATAGCAGTTCAAACAAACGTTGAAGATCAAAGGCTTGGAGTTGACGTATATGCTATATCAAGCTTAGAAGTTAATATAATTGAAAGAAAATGGGGGCAAGGGGCAAAGGCAATAGGTGGAGAGATTAGAGTAAGCGATCTTGAAAAAGCCATAGCTCTTAAAAAGAGAGGATATGTTGTTATACCAGATCCTGAAGATAAAGGAGTTCAAGAGGCCTTTAAACAAGGCATATTTAAGACTTTTGAAAGGCATAGTCGAGTTGGCATACCAATGGAGAGAGATTTTATTGAAGATATTGAATGGCTCAGAGAACAAGGGGCTAAGAAGGTGAGCTTAAAGACTGGAAACTATGAGCCTGCGGCTGTAGCTTTTACAATGAAAGTCGCCTCTGATGCTAAAATAGACTATGTTGTATTTGATGGTGCTGGAGGTGGAACAGGAATGAGCCCAGTTCCAATGATGAATGAAATGGGAACTCCAACAGTTTACTTAGAGGCTCAAGTTTTGAAATGTGCTGAAATATTAAGGAAGAAGGGTAAACATGTACCAGATATAGTTATGGCAGGGGGCTTTATGGATGAAACTCAAATATTCAAAGCCATTGCAATGAGTAATTTCAATCATGTGCCCTATGTAAAGTCCATATTAATGGGAAGAGCACCATTGACGGCAGTTATGAAGGCATCATATTTCGCTGAATTAGCTAAAAAGGATCAATTGCCGAGGCAATTTGAAGAGTTATTCGGTAATTCGCCTGAGAAGTTCTTTATTTACATTCAAGAATTGAAAGAAATGTTGGGAGATAAGTTTAAAGAAGTTCCTTGGGGTGCTATTGGGCTCTATACATACATGGATAGAATTAAAGTTGGTCTACAGCAATTAATGGCTGGAGCTAGAAAGTGGAAGCTTAATTTGCTTGATAGAAGCGATTTGATAGCATTAACTGAAAGAGCTGCAAAAGCTACTGGCATACCATTACCAGAAGAGGAAACTCATATAATGGAACAAATGCTCTCTTAACATATTTTCTCTTAACATATTTTTCTCATATCTTCCAATGGAATTAAACAATGTGGAGCAAAGGTTTCAACATTTATTCCTTCTTCTAAGAGTGCTGCACCAGGGGTTAAGCCTCCTATCATACATAAACCAAATCTATCCATAGATACTGGAACACCTAGTGTTGGCTCATTTGGCATTGATATAGCTAATATTCCTCCCCAACCTTTTTCTTTTAATATTGAAATTATTTTGACGGTTCTTTCTCTTGCTTCTGCTACAATTTCTCTCATAGCTCCTGGCAATATTCCTGATCCTGTTTTTATTACTTTCATGATAGAGGTTTGATTACTTCTTACAAATAATTCCAATGGTGGTATTGTAGTTCCATCATATGCTATTAATTCTACAAAACGTATGGGTTTTTTATTTATAATCTGAACTAATCCTCCATATTTGAAAAATAAAGGAATTCCAGAGTGAATTAATATGCCATCTATGGTTAAATCACAAACTGTGAAAAGTGCTATTCTTCCTTTAGATAATGATATATTCTCATATTCTTCATTTTCATCTAATACTTTAATATATGGAGCAAGTAATATATTAGCTTCATATAAAGAGTTTACTATATCAATGGCTTTATCATAAAATTTTTTATCTATTATTGAAACATTAGCAACAACTTTCCCAGAATCAGTAGCTGGATCATAAGTGACAAAGTAAGCCATTGATATAAAACGCGTAGTAACAAATCCAATTCTTTGTGAAACTAAAGCTCTAGCTAATTCTTCTAACCCTTTTTGAGTTATAACTCTTCCGCCCTTTTCATGTTCAGAAACAAGCTCTTTTAACTCTAACATTTGTAAGTGATATCTTACTGTTCTTTCACTTAAGAAAAAGCCTCTTCTTTCCAACTCTCTTTTAATTAATGTTGATCCCATGGGTTCTGAGGCCTCACTTAAAATCCTTAAAATTTCAATCTCTTTTCTAGAGATTTCACTCATAAATAATCCCTTTTTAAGCAATCATTTTTTAATCATCTTTTATATAGCTCAATATATAAATATAGTTATATCTATCATTAAAATATGCGAGAATATCCAGATCGTCCAATCATTGGCGCTGGAATTCTTGTGATAGATAATGGAAAAGTCCTCTTAATTAAAAGGGGCAATGATCCAAATAAGGGATTATGGTCTATACCTGGCGGCATGGTTAGACTTGGTGAATCTCCTGAGGAAGCAGCTATAAGAGAGTTCAAAGAGGAGACTGGGCTTGATGCTATTATTGAAGATTTATTGGGGGTGTTTAATGTAGTGATAAGAGATGATAAGGGCAAAATAAAATATCACTATGTGGTTATTGATTATTTAGGCAAAGTTATTGGTGGCATGCTTAAACCAGGATCTGATGTTTTGGATGCAAAATGGTTTGAGATAAATGAGTTAAGTAAAATTCAAACCTCTGCTACACTTAAGAAGGCAATTGAACTTGTGATGAAAATAAGAAATGAAAATAAGAAATAAAAAATAAAAGATTTTAGTCAATTCCTAGCTGTTTACAAGCAGCATCAACTTGCTCTTGTAAGTATCTGATATCCGGCTCTCTTAGGTGGGCAAATCTACCTTGAAGCTTTAGATATTCAGCTACTGGCTTTCTCTTTGGTGGCTTGAATGTTAGTCTGAATTGACCATCCTCTATTTCATATAATGCCCACATTCCAGTCTCTACTGCCAACCTTCCAATTCTTACTGTTAGCTCTGGTGGATACTTCCATCCCTTTGGACATGGTGTATGTATCTGAACATATGCTGGACCTTTTACAGCAAGACCCTTTCTAATCTTTGTCATTAAATCAAATGGGAATGATGTACTTGCAGTAGCTACATATCTAACGTTTGGATGTCCTGCTGCAATCATTTTTGGAAGATCTTTCTTTACTCTTACGTTTCCTAATCTTAGCATTTTTCCTGGTGGTGTGAAAGTGGTCCAAGCACCCCATGGAGTTAGACTTGAGGCTTGTATGCCTGTATTGGCATAGGATTCATTATCATATGTTATTATTAAGTGGTCATGACCTGTGAGCATAGCACCAGATATTGCAGATAGACCTATGTCTGCCGCACCACCGTCTCCTGCTAAGCCTATTACATGAATTTCCTCTTTCTTTAGCTTTCCTTTTCTCATCATTGCCTTATATGCTGCAGCAGCCCCTTCAACAGCTGATCCAATACCACCTAATTGTGCGTGCATCCATGGTATGGCCCATGGTGTAGTATTGTAGCTGCAGTTGGCTACATACATACATCCAGTGGCAGTTATGCATATTGCCCTTGGGCCTCCAGCCTTCGCAAGATATCTACAAGCTAAGGCTGGCCCACAGCCTTGACAGGTTCTATGTCCAGCTACGAAGTATTCTTCCTTGGGGACATCCTTTAATGTTCTAATTTCAATTTTATCCCAACTCATACTCTCACTCCCTTAATCCTATCCATTTGACAACTTGTTTAACTTCACCAGTCTTAGCAATTTCATTAACTTCCTTAGCTAAGCTCCTCATGACATCCACAGTGATTTCTCTTCCACCTAGTCCAATAATATAGTTCACAACCTTTGGTCTATCTGGTAGATCATATAGTGCAGAGCGCACCTCTTGGAATATAATTCCTCCAGTGTGTGCTGATCCAAAGGAGAAGTCCATATCTAATACGCCTACAACTTTGAACTTCCTCAATGCATTTACAACATCCTCAGTTGAAAATGGTCTAAATCTCCTTAGCTTTACATAGCCTACTTTAATGCCTTCTCTCCTCAATTGTTTTAGCGCTGCTCTTGCAGGCATTGCCATTCCACCCACGCCCATTAGAACGGCATCTGCACCTTCAGTATAGATTTCCTCAACGAAGGGAGGTCCTCCTCTACCAAATATCTTATTGAACTCCTCATGGACTTTCCTTGTTACTTCAATGGCATTCTTCATTGCTTGATCCATTTGTCTTCTTATTTCTGCACCCCAATAGTAATCTACGTGTGGAGCTATGGATAATGGTCTATCTGGGTGTAATACATTATGTCTTGGTGGTGGGGTTGATGGCAAGAACTCCTTTGCTAACTCTTCATCTGGAAGATCAACAGGGAATCTTACGTGGGTGATGAAGTTTCCATCACAGTTTACTATATATGGCAATAATACCTTTGGATTCTCGGCAATCTTATAGCCCATTAGTGTTAAATCATATGCCTCCTGTGGATTCTCTGGCCAGCACATCATCCATCCTAAGTCTCTTGTAACAAGTACATCTGTATGCTCTACTCCGAAGTTTCCTGGATCATCTAAAGCTCTATTTCCAACCATGGCAACTACTGGAACTCTATCTGATGGTGTAACTACTAGGGCCTCATGAGCAAAGGCCCATCCAATTCCAGCGCTTCCAGTGAATACTCTAGCACCACATGCTGCTGCATGTTTTGCAATTTCAAATTGTGTATGCTCTGAATCGCATACTATATATTCTGCATCTAGCTCTCCATCAGCAATCATCCTTGCAAGCTCATTCATTACTCCTGTATATGGCCTAATTGGATATGCAGATATTACATCCACATCTGCATGTTTTACGGCTGTTGCAATGGTAGTGGTTCCAGTTGTTAACATCCTTACCATAATCTCGCCTCCTTAAAATCTAATTCATAAACCATTTTAATTGCTTTAGTTGGGCATACTTCTGCACAAACTCCACAACCTTTACAATAATCCACGTATATTTCGAATAGCTTCTCAGGATCTGGGCTTCTTGCGGAATCTGGGCAATATAGCCAGCAGAGCCCATCTTTGTTACACTTTGCTGGATCGGTAACTGGTCTATAGGTTCTAAATGTATCTGTCTTATAGTGTGGGTTCGGGGTATTTACTGGAGGAGCATATACTACAATACCCTCGGGCATCTCTTTCCAAGTTGGGAATTCTTCAAATCTCTTTGATCTCCTCTTCAATTGAATTGGTCCTTTTGCTGGTGGAACTTCTATGAACTTCACTTTGTGGTATGCCTCTTTTACTACCTCTGCCTTCTTTAATCCTTCAGCCTTGTATCTATCCTTTATTGCATAAATAACTGATCTATAGGAAACTATGCCAGGAGCAACTCTTAACATGGCACCAATTAATGGAACTACAAATATTTTATCCATACCTTCAGCATCTATTGTTGCTAGTATGTATCTCTTATTTGTTGGTTGTATGAAGTTTAACAGAAATTCTGGATCCTTCTTACTATTTACTACTATGGCTCCTCCATCCTTCAATTTTTCATGTATTGCTTGCAATCCTATGTGTGCCCAAGGCTCCCCTCCTCTTACCATTGTATCATCATATACTAAGACAGCATCCACAGATCTTGGCTCATAGAGCATGGCTTCGCCAGCTACTTCCTCATAACAATCTTTATAGTGGGAGAGATCACATACGGGTGCAGGTACTTGATCCACGGGAAGTGCAGCATCTGCAGCATCCTTTTCAGCTTGATCCTTTGGAATTTCATATTTTGAAATTACTGAGAATCCCTTTATTGGCACCCCTACTCTGTCTGGAGCATCATCATATCTTTCATATCCAAGGGATGGATTTCCTTCTCTATCTGCAGCAGCACATATGATGTCGCTAGCAGCTCTCAATAGGGCTGTCTGTGTAACACCCCTTCCATCAAATTCTACAGCTACTAATACCATTTTTTCCTCACCTCATGGTGGTGGCTCATATTTTTCTTCCACTACTGGAGGAGACCAAGATGCCCTAACTTCTCCTCCTTCCCCAACTTCCAGCTTTGCTGCCACTTTTTGATTTACTAGTAAAACCCCTCTTTCCAATTTACAGTCTGTTGTGGCTTTTACTTTCCATCCTCTAGCAGTAGTGTATAATTCAACCTCAGCATCTTCTGGAGCACCGATATCAGATAAATCGCTTGGGTTAAAGACCGCAACGTCGCCCTTTATGTTGGATATTTTTATACGAAAACTTTTTTCGGGCATTTTGTATACCCACTATTATTTTTTATAGAAAATATATATTAAACTTTTCGTATCAATTAACCAACTTATTAACTGGATTATTATGTAATATTTAATAATAATAATAATGTAGAAGTAATTAAAAAAAGATTTATTCTCCTGGTGGAGCAATAACTTCAGCATGCTCTTTTTTTATTTTTCTATCTGCTCTATCTTTTCTTTTAAAGGATGGTAGTATTTCACTCATTCTCTCACCCCTTCAATTTCTCAGATAATTCCTTTAGACTTCCTGCTTTTAATAACTCATCACCCTCATCCTTTCCATACCTCAATGGCTCTAATAGAGTTATTAAACCGCCCTTGAAGTATATCTTCCACCAATTCATCTTTATTATCTCTCTTGAGAACTTCTTAACAATTCCAGCCCTTAAGTAGTCCCTTGTATCCTCTGGTGGATTCTGTAACCCTTTAATAATACGATCTTTAATATTTTCAACAAATGGAAATACCTTCTCTAGAAATGTTATTGAACTCTCAGGATCAAAGAGCGAATCTCCTCTTTCATCTATACCAACATAGAATCCAGTTGATTCATCTAATATAACATATTGATTGCAAATTGCTGCCATATCCAAGTCCTTGGCGTTATACTCTTCAATTAGAAACATTTTTCCAATCCAATCCAAGCTCTCCCCCAAATATTCAAGCCTTCCTTCCTTTAGCTTCTGAACTACACTTTCTATTACTTTCAAGACCCTTGCGTCCTCTTCATCACCATATTTTTCAATTAATTTCTCTGCAGCAGATATATAGTAGGAGAATATATCCGATAGCACTCTTGCGCTACCATCTCCCTCGAGACTTAATGGTTGATCTAGCTCATTAGTATTACTTGCAACTTTTTTAACACTTTCAAATGGATCTTTTATTCTAGGAACATTTGATAATAGATTTTCTTCAGCAGCCCTTAATACAAATACCTCTAAGGCATCCCTTATGAAAATTTGAAAATCACTTCTAATAGCTTCAAAATTTATATCGTGAATTCTCCAATATTTGTTTGGATCTGCATGTGGCTCTTCTCTTTGATTTAAGAATCCACGTTCTACAGTGGTGTCTATGGAAGATAGCTGTTTTATGAATATTGCCCTTGGAGATATTACATAAACTATGCGATTTCCACATAATCTTGAGCTAGTGGGAGGTTCGAAAATAAATCCATTTTTTATTGGTAAAACTCCTCCTCCACTAATTATTGGTATTCTGCTTATTATATATGGAATGAGCATTTTTTCCAAATTTTTCCAATTTTCAAAGTTGAATACTTTTCTACTTACACAATAGTTTCCATGGGTTCCCCATGCTACAGATTCATAGCCCAGTGAACCTCTTATTAAGCTAGTATTGTTTTTATAGCAATAGTATTCTCCATGAGTTTCTTTAATTTGTTGAACGCCTAGAAATGCCAGCCTTTCAGCAACCTTATCATAGACTATAGCATCTATTGGACTTCTGAACACAGGGGTGGAAAACTCTAAGTGTTCAGCATCATCATATATTCGCATTCCATTGAATGCTACTTCATAAGGTCCTTCATAGAATAGCCATGAATCTATTAACCCTCTCTCATAAGTTAAATTTCCAACTTCATCATCCACACTCCATCCAACTTCTGATATATAGCCTAGGTTCTTTATTGCTAGTAATGTTCTTCCTATTATATTGGAGAGCTGTATTCCTGGAAGAATTGGTGGATATTTATTGATTGTGAACTCATATTCTATTCCTCTTGCCATACTTCTCAACAATTGCATAAAATCCCCTTAATTAGATTATATAACTTGATTTATAAAAATATTTTTACTTGTGTATAATCTTATTTAAAAAATCAATAATTTTTTCACGCGTCCAACTATCTAATTCTAACATTGGATAGCGCACTCCATCAATAACAAAGCCAGCCCATCCTATATCTTCCAGCCTATCCTTAAGTATATGTGCTAACTCAACCCTAGCATAAGCTCTAGAGTTTGATGGTGGGAATAATACTGCTTTAGATAAGTCTTCATCACTTAATAAGGTAATGAGCTTAAGCTCATCTTGAATTCTTTCATACGTGTAATCTGTAATTGCACTATATTGATTATTTGCTATAATTTTATTCTCCTTAGTATCATCAGCCTCAAAATATTTACTGAAGTTCCATTCAAGAACCTCAAGCTTGGTAATCCACTCCACCCTCTCCTTTAAGGCCTCAAAATCTCCTTCCTCAAACTTCTTTAGCATGAACTTCAATTCTTTCAGAGCATATCTATCATGATCATTAATTTCCATGTTTTCAAAGAGCTTTTCTATTCCTTCCAAGTAGTGGGAAAAGATTTCAAATATGGAAACTTCCTTTCCATTTTCTAATTCCACACTCCAATCTCCCTCTGGAGATAGAGCAATTAGCTTAGTGCTTTCAATAGGATTTTTTAATCTTGGCACATCCTTCAAGAATCCTTGCTCTATGCATTTAATTACATAGGAAGTTATGGATTGTCTCATAAATATTGTCCATTCTGATCTTGTTCCTTCTCCATTTGTTATTTGTAATCTTCTGAACTTAGTATCAGCGTGTGGTTCATCTATTCCACCTAACAGAGGCCAATTTCCGAAGACCTTCTCTGCAATTACTGCTTTTACAAACATTTGTCTTGGAGAAATTAAGAATCTATCAAAGTAATATCCACCAGCTCCAGTAAATATTTGTCTTATTACAAGATATGGAATTATATCATTTATTTTATTTTCAAAATTTTTTCTATCCACCAAGTAGCTCTCATGAAGTCCTCTTGTAGTATATTCTTGTTCAGATTTAGTTACACTCATCTTATAACAATGAACTCTTAATCCTTTTTCCTCCTCATATTTATCAGAGGCCATTCTAGCATAAACCTCAGTAGCCTTCTCATATGCTAATGCCTCAAATGGATTTGAGCACTCTGGAGTGGTTATTTCAAGTATATCGAAAACTCCGAGCCTACTGCTCATATCTCCATAAGCTCTTCCTCCATTTACTAAAAACTGTGTATATTTACCTTCTTTTTTTGCTAGCAATGCTTCTTCGTTATTGGGAGGCATCTTCAATTTAGTGAGCATCTCAAGAAGCTCATTAACATATGTCCTTCCATTAATGTATGGCACACAATATTCTACTTCTATACCCTGCCATAGCCTCAAAAGTTCACACCGCGTCTTATAAAACATAATTGAATTATATAAAGTTATTTATAGTTTAATTTCAAAACTTTAATCCGGGTGTACTATATGAGGATATTGATAACTGGTGGAGGAGGCTTTGTAGGAAGCAGATTAGCAAAAGCCATGCTTCAAAAAGGACATGAAGTTATAGTTTTAGATAAAGTGAAGGGTGAATTGGAGGGCTTTGAACATAAAAACATGAGGATGATAATTGGCGGTGTGGAGGATGAAAAGCTTGTTAAAGAAGCTGTAACTGGCTGTGAACTAGTATACTATGCTGCTTGGTCCTTTTCTGAAAAAATTCTCGATGGATTCAAAATAGATGTACTCGGTTTCTTGAACTTCATGGAGGCATGTTGTAATGCTGGAGTAAAACATGTAATCTTTCCAAGCAGCTCAGTGATATATGGTGAGCCCACAGCCGTTCCTATAAGTGAAGATCATCCTTTATTAGTAGAAAAATCAAGAGCTCCTGTTCATGCGGTTACTAAACTAGCGGTTGAAAAATCCATGGCAATATATTATAAAGAGAGAGGACTTCCATTCACTATCTTCAGATTCTGGTGGGGGTTTGATGATGATCGCATACCCGGGGGAACTTTGAGGAAAATAATTGATAGCGCTCTAAAGGGCGAAGCACTCTATGTGCCAAAAGAAACTTCTGGAAGCATATTATATATGGATGATTTGATAAGAGTTTTTGAAATTGCATCCTTAAATGAACGTGCCTTCGGTAAAACTTACAACCTACTTAGCTTTAATATCACTTGGAAGGAAATATTAGAAATGATAGTTGAGCTATCGAACTCTAAATCTAAAATATTAGAAGTCGATCCATCTGAGTGGAAGGGTCCTGGCTTCTTAACAGGTAAGTGGATATTAGATGATAACAAATTAAGAAAAGAACTAGGATTCGTTCCCAATGAAAAATTAGCTAGAGAGGCCTTCAGAAAGGCATTAAAGAAAACAATAGAGTCAAGAATGGCCTCTCTTTAATTTCTTTTTCTCCAATATTTCCAGCTCTTGTATCTTTTCGCAGTCTGGACAACACTCCTTTTGTATATCAGTTCTAGTATAGAACCTCCTACCACATCTTTTACATGTTTCATATACAAATTCACATTCTCCAAGCCTTTCCAAGAGTATCACCATAAATAAAAAAATAGGAAAAAATATTTTATCCTGTCGGTATGGCACCTACAACAAATGTGCAATAGAATAATGATACTAAGTAGAATGCTGCTCCACCTGCTATAACAATTGTTGAAATCCAGGACATTCTCAGGGGCTTAGGCATGAACTTATTATTAACATATAGGATTAGGAGACAATAGCTTCCCATTATGAGTGGTGACATGAAGGCAAGAAGATCAAGTAAGAAGGCTGGCCCTCTTGCAGCACCCATGAGCGTAGTAACAATGCCAACTCCTGTCACTATAACTATCCATATGTAATACCATAATCTCATACTAATTTTCTGAGCCTTCTTGAAAAGTGTGAAGGTCATATCTGCTTGTCCTCTTGCAAAGGCGTCAAATATTCCAAAGCTCATCTTCCATCCTACTAAGAACATTACTATGAACCATATTGGATATAGCAATGGACTTATATAAGTGAAAGCAGAGGCTATGGCTCTTATTGCCTCCAAAGTCCTTCCTGCTCTAATTGCTGCTAAAGCTGCTGGGTTCAATTCAGCAGCTTTCATGCTTAATACTGTGAAGAATAATGTGGTAAAGTATGTAATCAAACCAAAGCTTATTAAAGCATCATAAACATTCAATTTCCTCCAACGCTTCCATTTATCAATCTCCTGTTCGTTAGTCCAATCAAAGTAGAATCCTCCTTCTCTCCAAGTTTGCTCCTTTCCAAATATTAAACCAGTAATCTTGGGCATGTATGCACCCATGCCCGCATTCTCTTCTCTTGCCCAAAGTGTATACCACATTTGTTGCATACCTGACGGTCCCATGAAGGCAAGTCCACCTACGATTAATGGCAACCATGTTTTTGTACTCATTAGATCAGTCCAATATCCAAAAGCCACAGTTCCCCATAATGCATCTGCCCAATGCTTTGGACTGCCAACTAGAACTGCTACAACGAATGATACTGCAACCATCATTGATATAGCTAACATTAAAATGAGTTTTACAGTCTTATACACTTGATATGGACTGAGAATTAATATTGATGCTATTACAAGCAAGCTTACAACTGCTATGAGAACCCAATCCACACCAAGTAATAAGCCTAAGGCGCCTGAGCCAGTAACAACATGACCAGGCCATATGTAAACTAGCACCGCCACTATATAGAAATACCACATTATGATTGGATGAATCCTTTTTCCTGCCATGAATATGCTTTCGCCTGTGAAGTAAGTCCATCTTGCAATTTCTGCAGTAACAAATATTTGTATGATTAAACCAACTGTGGCTAACCATCGAATTTCTGGACCATGCACAATAACAAGCCTAGGCCACATGAAAGTTTCGCCCATGCCTACGCCCAGTGCTGCAAGAATTAATCCTGGACCGAGAATTTTTTTAATGCTTACAGCACCTGGATCGTTCAGTACTTTAAGCTCAAGTGGGGGTCCGTATCTCCCCACTCTGAATTCTTTTACCTCTTGTCCCATAAGGGCTTCCCCTATTTTATCTTAATAATTTTTACACTTTATAAGTTTTTTTATTTATTTTTTAAACGAAATTATAAAATTAACTCAGTTTATAACCTATTTATATATTATAATTCACTTTTATTAGTAATTTATATAATTACACTTACAGACTATGCTTTTTAGTGGTTCTTCTAAGTATTTAACATTCTCTTCTATTACTCCTAATGGATAATTAGTAAAAGCTCCAATCAATCTATTCAATTTTTTACATAGTATTAGAAAACCCATATATTCTTGGGGTTTAGGTTGACTAAACAATTTTTTATAAACGAAGTTCACCCTTATGAATCTATACTCATGATCATCCTTTTTGTATCCTACGTTCTCCAGAAGCTTTACATCCTTTATTTTTCTATCCTTTGGTTTACTGAATACCTCTTCTACATAATCTTTAAGTGAAAATATCCCCTGCTTTTTTATAGATTTGACATTTTGCCATCTTATAGCTATATAGAGCTTTTTTGGTGAAATTATCGCCATCTTACCATCTTCATAATTAGAACTTTCAGTAATTCTTATTCTCCAATCATTTGGTGTAGAGATTTCAATATCAAACAATTGAAACTTCATAATTTAATCCTCCTACAAAAATTTTTAAATATGGTTTTTTTATATAAGAATTTTTATAAATTTGAGGTGAAACACTTGCTAGAACTTATAGCTCTAATATTATTTCTCATAATAATAGGGCTAATGATATGGGGTCCGATTGAAAGAAGTGTAATAGGCGGGTTTGGCGTTGTTCTAATGATATTGCTTGGAATCATTACACCTCTTGAGGCCTTCGAGTTTGTGGATTGGAACATATTGGCAATTCTAGTAGGACTATGGATTGTAAGCTCATATTTGATTGCTGCAAAAATGCCAGAGACATTAATTGCAGCAGTATTAAAACGCACAAAATCTCTAAAGGCCGTACTATTTGCTTTAATATTCAGCGCTGGAATGGTTACAATGTTTGTGGATAATGTGCTTGTGGTTTTACTATTTTGTCCAATTGTAATCACCATATGTAAGACCATAAAGGTTGATCCACTATTGCCAACTGTGCTAACTGGACTTGCAGCAAACTTCATGGGAGTTGGATTAATGCTCGGAGATATAACGCCACAGATGCTCCATACTATAGCTGGAGCTGAATTCATGGATTTTGTTATATTTAATGGGCGACCTGGATCTTTCTTTGTACTTCTAATGACATTTCTCATAATGTTATCTATATATTACAAAAGAGTGAGGTTTGAATACAAAGGGGATATGTCCTCGCTTTTATCCTCTATTGTTGAGGTTTCTGAGGATGCAAAAAAGGCTTTGAAGATTTCTATTCTTTTCTTCGTAGGAATAATAGTCTTAATGAGCCTTAGAAAGTTTTTAGGGGTTCCTCTTGGAGCTATAGCCTTTTCTGGTGCCCTAGTGATGGCATTATTTATGGAAACATTGAGAAAATTAGGAAAGCTTAAGGAAACACCCCCATTCTCTGAAGTTTTATGTGGATTGGAATGGAGAGCTGTATTCTACTATGCCTTTCTATTTGTTCTTGTTGGCTCCATAGAAAAAGCAGGTCATATTAGCGCATTAGCAGCATCACTTCAGCCATATCTATCCAATATCTATGTTGGCCTTCCAATGCTATATTGGGTTTCAGCGGGTGTTGCATCTATAGTTCAATTTGATGCCTACAATCTTACAATGTTTCGTACGCTTAAGGATTTGGCGCTAACTCAAGGATTGGATGTTTGGCCTTACTATTGGTCAGTGGCATGGGCTGCTACATTGGCCAGTGAGGCAACCATTGTAAGCGCTCCTGCGCTTTATGTAACTTGGACCTTAATAGAAAAAGAGGGCTATAAGATTTCAACCAAGGCCTTTCATTCGATTACTGTAAGATTCGCCATAACCTCATTGATATTCAACTTCATCATTACGTTCCTAGTGTTCACCCTCTAGGATAGCACCAGTGGAGGCAGAAGTAACCATTTTGCTATATCTATAAAATACGCCTTTTTTAAACCTTGGTTCTTTCTCTCTCCATTCTGAGAGTCTTCTTTTAATTTCTTCTTCATCAATTAATACATCGAGTCTTCTATTCTCTAGATCTATTCTTATAATATCGCCATTTTTTAGAATGGCAATTGGACCACCCTCAGCTGCCTCAGGAGATATATGCCCAACCATCATTCCACGTGTAGCACCTGAGAACCTTCCATCAGTTAGTAGAGCTACTTCTTCACCTAAGCCCATTCCTACTATCATAGAAGTTAATGATAGCATTTCCCTCATTCCCGGACCCCCCTTGGGACCTTCGTATCTTATTACAATGGCTTTTCCTGGAACTATTTTCCCTTCATAAGCCGCTCTAATGCCATCCTCCTCACAATCAAATACTAGAGCCTCGCCTTGGAAGAAACTTCTTTTTAAGCCTGCGGTCTTTATTACTGCTCCCTTTGGTGCTAAATTTCCAAATAATATTGCTAAAGCACCAGTTGATCTTATTGGATTATCCAAGCTTTTGATTATATCGCCCATAATTTCAGCATCCTTAATATTTTCTCCTACAGTCTTTCCAGTAACAGTGATTAATTCAGTATTTATCAAGTTCCTTTGAGCCAATCTCTTCATTACTGCAGGTATTCCTCCTGCTCTATCTAAATCTTCCACAGCCACTCTACCAGCGGGCATCATATCAACTATTTGAGGTGTGATTCTGCTGATTTCATCAAAAGTTTTAAGATCTAATTTAACATCAGCCTCATTAGCTATAGCCATTAAGTGAAGTATGGCATTAGTGGATCCTCCCAAAGCTACATCCACTGCAATGGCATTTCTTATGGAGAGCTCATTTACAATATCCCTTGGCTTTATATCGCGATTTATAAGCTCCATGATTTTCATTCCAGATTTTTTTGCAAGCCTCAATCTTCTAGCATCTACAGCAGGTATAGTGCCATTGCCAGGAAGGGCCAATCCCATGGCCTCAATTATACAAGCCATAGTATTAGCAGTATACATTCCAGCACATGAGCCTACACCAGGACATGCATATTCTTCAATGTATTTTAGCTCCTCCTCGCTTATTTTTCCACTTAAATATTCCCCTATGCTTTCAAAAGATGAATCAAGGCTTAATCTTTTATTCTTCCATATTCCACAGAGCATGGGCCCTCCAGTAACAAATATTGAAGGTATGTTAACTCTAAGTGCTCCCATTACCATTCCTGGCTCTATTTTATCGCAGCTACATATGAATACCATACCATCAAAGGAATATGCCTTAGCCATTACTTCTATGGAGTCTGCGATTATTTCTCTGCTTATTAAAGGCGCTCTCATACCTTCATGACCCATGGCAATTCCATCACAAATTCCAATTGTATTAAACTCCAAGGGCGTTCCTCCTGCCATTCTAACTCCTGCTTTTACAGCCTCAGCAATTTTGTCTAAGTGAAAATGTCCAGGAATTAATTCACTCCAAGAGTTTGCAATACCTATTATTGGTCTCTCCAACTCCTCATCCGTTAATCCCAATGCCTTAAGCAGAGCTCTATGAGGAACTCTTTGTATGCCCTTCTTTATAATATCCGACTTCATAGTAAGATTTATCAGAAAAGTTATAGAAAAGATTAGCGAGTGAAATGTTAAATGTTTTACTATTTATCTTTGGCATAATCTCAGGCGGCCTAAGTGCCATGCTTGGTTTGAGTGTTGGAACCTTTATGATCATATTCTTAACTCTTTTTACTGAAATTCCAATAAAATCTGCTGTTTCTTTAAGCTTAATTTTCTGTTCTCTCAGCTTTCATAGGATCAATTTTTTGTCTTCAAAGGAAAATGGTTGATTTAAAATTGGCAATTATTTTAGAAACTACAGCGCGGATTGGTGCTATTTGATGCAATTTTTGCTCTTGTAATTTCCTCAAAGTTAATTGAATTAATTCTTATGTATGTGGCCATATCAATGTTAATATTTAGGCCAATTGTAGATAAAGGTCAAGGGTTTATGTATCATCATCTAGGAGTTGGCTTATTCTTTAATTTCATCGCTGGAATTATTTCTTGTGGGAATTAGAGGAGAAGAAGTTCCCATTATGAATATCGTAATGGGAGTTCCAATAAAAGTATCCATAGCTATGAGCAACTTCATGACAACTTTTACAGCCTTTGCAAGCATTATAGTTTACTTCATGAAAGGAGCACTAAGATTTTCAAAGTGCCCTCCAATAGTTGCTGGAACTATTCTTGGTACCCTCATGGGAACATCTTATAAAAGGGTGACCATACATAATTAGAACAATAATAAGCATAATAATATTCCTTTTTGGATTAATGCTATTTACTAAGAACATTATGCCATAATAATGGAGATCTCTTAAAATTTACTATTAATATTGTAAAACACCTTATTTTTAATTCATGAAGATAATAAAGTTTATTTATGAATAAAAGTAAAAATTCATGGGAAGGATGTTAGAACTTATACTATTTGCTTTTGGAATAATCTCTGGCACAATAAATACTATGCTTGGAATGGGCGCTGGAACCTTTATGATTATTCTCTTAACTTTTATAAACATTCCCATTAAGATTGCCGTACCCTTGAGCCTTCTTTCCATACTCTTCAGCTCCATAATAGGCACGATTTTCTACTTCAGAAGAGGGATGATTAAATTGAAGCTAGCCATATTGTTACAATCCAGTGCGGCAATTGGCGCAATGCTGGGAGCAATGTTTCTTTTGACACTACCTTCCAGTTTAATTGAATTGCTCTTGGCCATTGTGCTATTTCATGTGGCTTTCTTAGTTCTTTTATACAATCCATGTAATTCGCCTGAAACTATGAAGTGTCGCAGCTTCAGCCTAGGGCTTGGGCTATTCTTCAGTTTTATAGCTGGAGTGATTTCTAGCACTATTGGAATAGGAGGAGGAATAATTAGCGTTCCTGTAATGAACCTAGTAATGAATGTTCCCATAAACTTCTCTGTGGCCACTAGCAACTTCATGATAGGCCTCACCGCTCTCGTAGGAGTATTAATTTACTATATCGAGGGGATATTGAATTTTCAAACTTCAATACCAGTTATTATTGGTGCAATTCTAGGGGCCCTTTTGGGAACTCGTTATATGATAAGAAATCGCCCTAATTCCATTAGAATTATGGTGGGAATTTTAATTCTAATTTTTGGAATAATATTACTATTAAGGAGAGTAGCCCTTATTTTAGTGTGACATCAGATATTTTTAATTAGCGCATTTGCTAAATAATTTATGGTGACATCCTTGGTAAAGACTACATTAAGCGTAATAAAAGCAGATGTTGGATCTCTAGTTGGACATCATATAGTTCACCCCAATCAAATAAAAGTTGCAGAGGAGGAACTATCGCTAGCTAAGGAGAGTGGATTAATCCATGATTTCGTAGTTACAAATTGTGGTGATGACCTTCAACTAATAATGACTCATAGAAAGGGGGAGGAAAATTCAGAAATCCACGGTCTAGCATGGAATGTTTTCAAAAAAGCTGCGGCTGTAGCAAAGGACTTAGGACTTTATGCTGCAGGTCAAGATTTATTAAGTGATACTTTCTCTGGGAATTTGAAGGGAATGGGGCCTGGCTATGCTGAAATTGAATTTGAGGAAAGAGTAAGCGATCCATTTATCGTTTTCATGGCTGATAAAACTGAGCCAGGGGCATTCAATTTACCATTGTATAAAATATTTGCAGATCCATTCTCCACATCTGGTCTGGTCATAGATCCTAAAATGCATGAGGGATTTTCATTTCAAATACTTGATGTTATTGAGGATGCTGTTTATGAACTAAAGGCTCCAGAGGAATCCTATGATATTTTAGCTCTAATTGGAACCACAGGTAGATATATTATAAAAAGAGTGTTCAGAAAAGCGGACAGACTTATATCTGCAGCAGTGAGTGTAACAAAGCTATCTTTAATTGCTGGAAGGTATGTGGGCAAGGATGATCCTGTAGCAATTGTAAGAGCACAATATGGCTTACCAGCTGTGGGAGAGGTGCTTGAGCCTTTTGCTTTTCCACATTTAGTAGCAGGTTGGATGAGAGGATCCCATTATGGACCATTAATGCCTGTTTCACAGAAAAATGCAAGATGCACAAGGTTCGATGGCCCTCCGAGAATTGTTGCTTTTGGCTTTCAAATAAAGGACTCAAAGCTCATAGGTCCAGCTGATTTATTCGATGATCCTGCCTTTGATATGACTAGGATGAAGGCTCAGGAAATTGCCGATTATATGCGAAGGCATGGACCATTTATGCCAGAGAGGCTTGGACCAGAGGAAATGGAATATACAACACTTCCCCAAGTTTTAGAGAAGTTGAAATCTAGGAGGGTGTAAAAATGAGGGCGAAAATTTCCTATCTTTCTTTACTTCGTGATGTTACACAAGTTAAAGAGGAAATTTTAGAACTTCCTGATGGTTCAACTATTAGAGACTTAATTTTCCATCTTTTGAAGAAGTATGATGGACTTAAGCAATTTTTTGAACAAGAGGAAAATATTCTAATTACAGTCAATGGTGAAGTTATATCAAAAATGGAAATGGATAAACAAATCAAGGATAATTCAGATATTATAATTGGACTGCCTCCCTTTGGTGGATAATATTTGCATAAAACAGAAGTTCTAATAGTGGGAGGAGGACTGGCAGGTCTTACTGCGGCAATTTCATCAGCTTCAAATGGCTCAGATACAACCATAGTTACAAAAACCATGGTAGGAGGAGCGAATACAACATCCATTGCAGCTGGAATATTTACCAGCGCTATGAGCTCTGAAGATAGTAAAGAGCTTCATTACATGGATACTATTAATGCTGGATATAGCTTGAATGATAAAGCTCTTGTGAAAACAATGGTAAATGATGCTCCAAAATATTTTAAGAAACTTCTTGAGCTTGGAATTGAAATTGATTATGGTCCAGTTTATCTACCAGGGCACTCAAAGCCAAGAGGTTATGTTATTAAGGGAAAGGGGGTTGAACTTCAAAAAATTTTAAGAGGGAAATGTAAAGAGCTTGGTGTTAAATTTATTGAAAATACATTAATAACATCCTTAATAAGTGATGGAAGCAAAATAATTGGCGCTATTGGCATAAGAATGGATACCATGGAAATTATTGGAGTTCTAGCGAATTCTATAATTTTGGCAACTGGTGGATTTGGTGAAATCTATCCATATACTCTAATGCCAAAGGGATCATCTGGCTATGGAGCTAGCTTAGGATTGCGCGCTGGAGCTGAGGTTATTGATATGGAATTTGTTCAATTCTATCCTACAATGATAGCAGAGGAAGGGCTTCCAAGGCTATTTGTTAATTATGAATCCCTGATTAAATTTGGAGCAGATATTGTTGATGAAAATGAAATTTCTATATTTAAGAAAAATAAAATTAATGAACCCCATAAAATTACAAGGGACACTCTTTCCATATTAATGGCAAAGGAAATGGAAAAAGGCAACTCACTTTATCTTGATTGTAGAGGAATAAAAGATGAAGATATTGCCAGTAGCGAAATATTAGCATGGGCAGTAGGAAGTTTGGAATCAAAGGGCGTTCCAGTGAGAAAGAGGAAAATTAAGGTTTCTCCATACGCTCATTTCTTCATGGGTGGATTAAGAGCGGATGCTAATTGTGCTACTAATATTCCCGGCCTTTTTGTAGCAGGAGAAGCCATGGGAGGAGTACATGGAGCAAATAGAATAGGTGGAAATGCTTTAACAGCATGTATGGTTTTTGGCTTTAGGGCTGGGCTTTCTGCCTCTTTATATTGTGGCACAGTGGACTTTGGAAGTGAAAATTTAATAAAATTGGAGGCCTCTAGGCTCATGGATTATATTAAGGCTGAGGGAAGTAAAAATGCTAATGAAGTTATTTCCATTATACGAGAAAAAATGTGGAATAATGTTGGAATAATAAGGAATAGGAAGGGATTGGAGGAGGCCTTAAGTACATTCAACTCCCTAAGGGATTATAAATTGTCCAATTCCATTGAGAAAATTATTGTTCAAATGATGTTGGATTGTGCTGAAGTCATCTCTCTATCAGCATTAATAAGAGAGGAGAGCCGAGGATCTCATTATAGATCTGATTTTCCAAATATGAGCAATGAATGGCTGAAGAAAATAATGATTAAAATAGAGAAAAATGAATGTAAAGTTAGCTTTATTTATGTCTGAATAAAACATTTTAAAGCAATATTGGAGGGGATTAATAGTGATGGTTCTCTTTCCACTCATTGCAGGAATAATAGCGATGATTTATGCAGCATACTTAGCTTGGAGCGTTCTTAAAGAAGATGAAGGAAATGATAAAATGAAGGAAATTGCAAGAGCAATAAGAGAAGGAGCTAAGGCATATCTTAATAGACAGTATAAAACAATATTCATCTTTGCTGTAATAATTGCTATTATACTAGCTATGGCCATAAATTGGCAATCTGCATTGGGCTTTATAGTTGGTGCAGCATTATCTGCATTAGCGGGATATATTGGAATGAATATGACTGTTCAAGGGAATGTTAGAACTGCAAATAAAGCCAAAGATGGTCTTGCTGCTGCTCTATCACTAGCCTTTAAAGGTGGAGCTGTTAATGGATTTTCCATAGTTGGTCTAGCTATAATAGGACTTTCAATTTTCTATATTCTATTTGGAGATCCTACATTAATGGTTGGCTTTGGCTTTGGTGCATGCTTAATAAGCTTATTTGCGAGAGTTGGTGGTGGAATTTATACTAAGGCAGCTGATGTAGGAGCTGATTTAGTGGGAAAAGTTGAGGCTGGAATTCCTGAAGATGATCCAAGAAATCCAGCAGTTATTGCAGATAATGTTGGTGATGCTGTAGGAGATTGTGCAGGCATGGGAGCAGATTTATTTGAGACTTATGTGGTTACAGCTTTAGCTGCTATGCTACTTGGTGCCTCACCAGCGATAAAAGCTCACTTTGGAACTAATGGAGTAATTTTACCATTAATAATAGGTGGAATAGCAATATTTGCAACTATAATTGGAACACTCTTTGTTAGATTGGGAAAGAGCGAAGCCATAATGAATGCAATGTATAAAGGTGTGATTGTTACAACAATTATATCAATCATAGCATTTTACTTCGCAAATTTCTATTTAACCAATGGACATATGGGAATATATATATCATCAATAATTGGCCTTCTTGTAATGGCTGCCATGGTTGCTATTACTGAGTATTTCACCTCCTATCGCTATAATCCAGTGCTCTTAGTAGCAGAGGCCTCAAAATCTGGCGCTGGAATAAATGTTATAGCTGGTTTGGGAATTGGATTGAAAAGCACATTTCCACCAGCAATTGTAATTGTGATAGCAATAATTATATCATATTTCATATCAGGGGGGGCAACATCTTCAGAGATGGGAGTTTATGGAATTTCAATAGCAGCTGCTGCTATGCTATCAGCAACAGGTATTATTGTTTCCATAGACTCCTATGGTCCAATAACAGATAATGCCGGTGGAATTGCTGAAATGGCAGGACTTCCAGAGGATGTGAGAAAAGTCACAGATAAATTGGATGCTGTAGGAAATACAACAAAAGCAGTCACAAAAGGATATGCTATAGGATCAGCAGCTCTAGCAGCTCTATCGCTATTTGCTGCTTATAGAGATGAAATTGCAATTAGAGGATTTCCCATAGCTTTGGCCATTGATGATCCCCTTGTATTAGTTGGCTTAATGCTTGGAGCAGCAGTGCCATTTATATTTGCATCTTATTTAATGATGGCTGTGGGTAAAGCGGCATTTCAAGTTGTAGAGGAAGTTAGAAGGCAATTCAGAGAGATAAAGGGAATATTAGAAGGTACAGCTAAGCCAGATTATGGAAGAGCAGTGGATATAGTTACAAAGGCTGCATTGAAGGAAATGATGATTCCTGGAATAATTGCTGTGGGAGCACCATTGCTAACTGGATTTTTGCTTGGTTATAAAGCATTGGGAGGAATGCTCATGGGATCCATAGCCTCAGGATTACTATTAGCTCTTCTCATGACCACTGGTGGAGCTGCTTGGGATAATGCTAAAAAATACATAGAATTAGGCAACTTCGGCGGAAAGAGAAGTTCTGCGCATGTAGCTGCTGTTGTTGGAGATACCGTTGGAGATGCCTTTAAAGATACTGCAGGACCTGCTATAAATCCACTGATAAAAGTAATGAATACCATAGCAATATTATTCCTTCCACTAATTCTTCTCTTTGCATTATTTTAATTTTTTTATATTGTGAAATTTCATTATTGAACCTCAGATACCCCTGGGAGCATCATCTTTCTTCTGCTTGGCATGACTCTCTTCATCGGCATAAAATATAATAGTTTCCAGCAATATCAATTTTTCGTTATGGATGAGCATATAATGGAGGCCTTAGGACGAACTAAAATAATAATTCGTAATGGACGAATAGTTGAAATAGGAGAACCTATGATAAATTCATGCCCTCTTGCCATTAGATTTGATCAACCAGTGAAATCTTTTTCAAAGGATGAAATTATAAGAAATATTGAGAATAGGATAAAAAAGTTTGGAATGTTTACTAAGGATAGAATTATTACATCTAATGAGGATTTTGTGCCATTTGGCGCCTCAGAGCTAATAAGCTTTGGTCTTAAAAAATCCATAATTAATGGTGCTGTAATAGTTTGTGATGGTGCTGGCACTGTAGTTACTAATAATCCCTATCTTGTGCAAGGAATAGGAGGAAGAATGTCTGGGTTAATTAAAACTAGCCCAATAATAGAAGTTATAGAAAAAATAGAAAAAGAAGGAGGAATAGTATTAGATAAAGAAAATGCTACAATAAATCAAGTAATGGGCATTGAATTAGCCTATAAAATTTGGTCATCTAATATAGCTGTCACAGTAATAAATGCAAATGATGCAGAGGCGATTAGAAGAAAGTTCTTTGATGCTTTAATATTAGCCACACACTTGACTGGAATATCAAAAGAGGAGGCTGAACGTTTAACTGAAGTATGTGATTTAATAACTGGATGTGCATCAAAATGGGTGAGGGAATACGCAGGAAGAAAGGCAATAATGCAAGCGGGAGTTTCCATACCTGTGTTTGCAATGAGTGAAAGAGGAAGGGATTTAATATTAGCAAAGCTCAAAGAGTTGAAACATCAATTTATTGTAAAGCTTGAAAAACTTCCTTATATTACAAGCAATCAACCATCTCCACTAGTTTGAATTCTCCAAAGTTCTCCATATTTTTCTATAATGCCTTTTTTCTTGAGTTCTCTTAGAGCTGAAGTTATAACATTTCTATTAATGTCAAGGATCTCCATAATTTCTGAATACTTCATCGGCTTTGAGCTTATTAAATTCAAAATTAAATTTCTTATGTATTCCTTTTTGGATTTATTGGATAAGTTCGCTCTAATTTTATAAATTTTTCCAGAAATGCCAAAGACGGCTCTACCGTTATTCAACCTACATAACTTTATTATTTTTTTATGCGATAATAAGTTCCTCAACTGATTTTTTATTGTTCTTTCTCCATACTTAAAGCTCAAACGCTCTATAATTTCATTTAAAGTTA
>JANXER010000018.1 GCA_025057955.1 Candidatus Methanomethylicaceae archaeon
TATACATTTAAAGAAGGATTTTCCGTTTAGAATATATAATCTTGTTGAGCTTTTACAAGCACTTGATATAGATAGGAATGATTTAATAGATGCTGCCATGGATTTAACACCAGAGTATATAGTTACAAGATATCCAGATGCTGCTAATGGCATTCCTGCGTAGTTATATAATGAAAAAATGGCCAAGGATTATTTGGAAAAATCAAGGAATGTAGTAAATTATTGTAAAGAAATTTTAGAGGGTAGTGATAATGGAACTCGAGGAAGTTGTAAAAGTCTTAAAAAAACATATGGCTGATGCTAAGATTATTATTTTCGGCTCTAGAGCGCGTGGAAATGCCCTAAAGAGCTCATATTGATATGATTATTATCTCAAAAATTTTTGAGAATATGCACTTCACTGATAGAGCCTCATATGTGCTTAAAATTCTTTGGAGGAATAAAGTTCTTCCAGCGGTAAGCATAGATGTTTTATGCTATACGCCAAATGAATTTGAAAAAAAGAAGAGGGAAATAGGCATAGTTAGAGAGGCTGTTCACTATGGAATAGAGCTTGAATAGTTCTTAGCTTGAGTGGTTCATTTATAAGTTTTTTAAATCTATTCTTATTCCCTTCTCTAATGCCTCAGTTATTACAATTTTTTTGCCCTTATATTTTTTCAACTGTTCTGGATAATATGGAAACATTTCTATTGTAAATGATCCATTCCAAAGCTTGCTTAATATTTCCATATTCTCAATAAAGCTCCTCTCTTTAAATTTATCAGAGATAATGAGCATATCTAAATCGCTATCCTTCAATGGAATGCCATAAACCCTAGAGCCAAAGATATATATTTCACTCACATTAAGCTCCTCCTTCAATAGCCTCATAAAATTCAATAGTTCTTTCATTTGATTTTTCGAAAGCTTAATTTTCTTTAATTCCTCCAATGCTCTTCACCCATTCAAAAATTCTATCCACTGCTGAAAGACATAATAATTTCCTTAGTATAAGCTTCACTTGGCACAGTATTTGCTGCATTGGGAGATCTTGTATAATGAGGGTTTAAAATCTTCAATTCATTCATTATTTCATTTGCATTTAATAGTCTTCCAAGTTTTACTAAATCATGACCTCTTGGTGGAAGCTTTTCTTTTTTAATTATATAAAGCGCCTTTAAGGCTTTTTCAGCTGCTTGATGACATAGAAAAGCAGCTACACTATATTCCTCTATTTCATAGTTTTTTCTAGCTCGTCTTATGTTATGCTTTGCTTCATTCCACCAATCTAAGGCTTCTTCTCTTATCATCATGAATATTTAGGATTTACATGCTTAAAGCTTTTTTAGCAATGTGAAATCTTATAATCGAAAATGGTAAATTGAAAGCTTCACAATATATTAAATAATGAAGGCTTGTTTAATATGTAGAGGCGGAAGAAATTTATGTGGAAGAATTGTATGCCCTATTGAACTTAAGGCTAATAGTTTAATTAAAAACTTTAAAATTATAAATAAAAAGGAGTTCCATGGTTCATCTCCTCCATCCATTTTTGTTGGTAGAATGGGATATCCCAAGGTACACATTGGTCCCATGGTTCCTCCAATTATTGGAGATACTTCTATTATGGATATGCCAGAGCTTTGGATTAATGAATCATTGGAAAAAATCCTTGAATATAGATATTCCTTAATAAGAGGGATGATGGAATTTCATGTGGATTGCGTTAAAAGAGGGGATAAAATTATAACAACTCTTCAAGAGATTTCCCTTGGTAAAATGCCAGTGGATATGGAGGTAAAGCTCATTAAGGAACCAATTCCATTCATTAAAATTGATGATTACTCTCAACCATTTGGTCCCTCTGCTCCTTTAAAGAGCTTTGATGTTTTCTCTGTAAAAGTAGATTATAGATTGGAAAAAGCATATTACGATTGGGATTTGAGGGCAAGTGAAGCTGTATTTGAGCTATATAGAAGTGGAGTTCCAATTTCTTCCATACAAAAAGCCCTCAGCATGGGAAGCTTTGGTTTATTGAAGGATAGAAAGCTTGTACCAACAAGATGGTCCATTACAGCTGTGGATAGCATTATATCTAAAAGGCTAATAGAAGATATAAAGGGTTATAATTCTGTGGATAAATACATGGTTTTCTCTAGATTATATATGCATAATAATTTTATGGCCATATTAATGCCAGGATCTTGGTGCTATGAATGGATGGAGGGATGGTTTCCTGGAACATATTGGAATAGAGATTCCCATGAAGTAGCCATAATGGGAGATTATGAGGATTATTGGGGGAGAAGCAGCTATCCCAATATAGGAGGATGTTATTTTGCTGCAAGATTAGCAGTAGCAGAATATTTGAAAAGAATAAAGCGTCAAGCTAAGGTTTTAATAATTCGTGAAATATATCCTGAGTTCCCTCTACCCTTGGGAGTATGGTTTGTTAGAGAGAATATTAGAGCAATGTTCAATTCAAAGCCAATTATATTTGATGAATTGAATCTAAATTACTTGAGAAATATAATGAGAATATCAATTGAAAGTTGGATTATGAATAGCAAAATATTAAAAGATGAATTATTTCAAAGAAGGATTAGTGAATTTCATTAGGATGAATATCATTAGGAGTATGAACCATGGAGTATATTTCTTGTAAAAGCGCGCTTTCGAAAAGTCGCCTTCCTGGTTTAAATTATACCTTTAATCCCTATGTGGGATGTAAGCATGGTTGTATTTATTGCTATGTTCCAGATGTTCTTAAGCTTAATATGGATTGGGGGAGAGAAGTTTACATTAAGAGAAATGTATTGAATATACTCAGAAGAGAAGTATTATATAAAAAGCCAGGAATTGTTGGCATAAGCACCTCCACTGATCCATATCAATCAATAGAAAAAGATTTAGAGATTACAAGAAGGGCCATAATGATATTAAATAGCGCGGGCTTTAGAATATCCATACAAACTAAATCTCCGCTTGTATTGCGCGATTTAGACTTAATGAATGAGAGATTTGATGTTGGATTCACTATAACTTCCTTCAATGAAGATTTTAGGAAGAAATTTGAGCCAAATGCTCCATCCATTGATGAAAGAATTTCAGCCCTTGAAGAAATTTCCTCAAGGGGGATAAAGACTTGGATCTTCTATGGGCCAGTGATTTCTGGTTTTAATGATTCTGAGGATGATATTAAGAATATAGTGCTTTTAGCATCAAAAACTAAGAGCAAAATAATATATGATAAGTTGAATATTAAGCCAAAGGTAATTAAGAGAATGCAAGGAATTAATATTAAGGAAGTGAATTTTAAAAAGCTCATAAACCTATGTAAAGAGCATAGTGTAAAATATGAACCAGCATTTAGAGGAGAGCCTTATGAACATTAGAGTTAAAGCAATAATAATTACAACTATGGCATCCTTTCTCTCTCCCTTTGTACTATCTGCTACTAATGTAGCTCTTCCAAAGATAGGAATGGAATTTCTCTTAGATACTGCAACAATTGGTTGGATACAAAATGCCTTTCTTCTTGCTACAGCAGCAATATTAATTCCAGTGGGAAGATGGACTGATGCCATTGGAAGGAAGAAGGTGCTTCTCCTCGGCCTTATAATATATGCAATAGCATCTTTAATGACCTCAATTTCTCCATCAGCTTTTATGCTCATATTCTCAAGGATAATTCAAGGAGTGGGTGGTGCTATGTTGGCTACAACCTCCATAGCCATAATAACTTCAGTATTTCTTCCACATGAAAGGGGGAAATTCCTTGGTATAAATGCTGCATCAATTTATTTGGCAATTGCTTGTGGTCCATTCTTTGGAGGAATGCTTACAGAGTTGATGGGTTGGAGGAGCATTTTCGCTATAAATTTCATCATAGCTTTAATTATAATTATTATTACATATACAATTAAGCAAGAGTGGAAAGGGAAGGAGATGAGAAAATTTGATCTTCAAGGCTCTATATTATATGGAATTTCACTTATAGCCATAATATTTGGTATGACTTCAGTTAATACTTTAATCACGGCCATTGGTTTAATATTCTTAATAATATTTATTGTTTGGGAGAATAGAATAGCTCATCCCATTCTTGAGGTTAAAATTTTCATAAGAAATAGAGCTTTTTCCTTTGCAAGCTTCTCTGCATTAATAAATTATAGCGCTACATATGCGCTATCCTTTATTATAAGTCTATATCTTCAAATAGTTAGAGGGCTTTCAGCTGGAGTTGCAGGAACAATTTTATTATTTCAACCTATTGTTCAAGCCATTCTTTCTCCCATGGCTGGAAGGCTCTCAGATAAATTTTCTCCTAGGAAAATTGCATCCATGGGAATGGGGATGAATTCCATAGGGCTATTTTTATTCTCCACATTAAAATCAACCACTGAAATTTCAGCAATAATAATGCTATTGATATTTATGGGAATTGGTTTTGCTTTTTTCGCCTCACCAAATACAAATGCTATAATGTCCTCTGTTAAAAGTGAATCGTATGGAATGGCCTCAGCAACTCTTTCATTAATGAGAGTTGTTGGTCAAACATTGAGTATAGCTTTAGCAACATTGATATTATCAATATTTGTTGGTCCTAACCTTTTAAATCCTCTTTATATGGAATATTTCATGAGTGGAGCTAGATTTTCATTTTTAACTTTTTCAGCAATGTGCTTATTTGGAACAATTTTATCTGCACTTGGAACAATGAAGAAAAATAAATAAATAAGCTCCTACTATTTTATCTTGGAAATTTTCTAGTATGGGGGATTTGCAGGTGATGTTCTATGCTTCATGTACTGACACGGTATGCTATCGGAGTGTTTATTATCTCAATCTCACTTGGTACTGTAGCCTCCGCAATCCCCCTTATTTTAGCTATAAAGTTCTCTGCCAATGAATTGGAAGTTGGATTGCTTGGTGCTCTTCCTGCTCTTCCTTATATATTAAGTTGTTCACTATTTGGTAAGCTCTCTGATAAAATTGGAAGGCGCCCAATATTATTCTTTGGTAGTATTTTCTATTCCACTGCATCCCTTCTCTATATAGTGTGTAATGAGGCATTGAATATAATGATGCTTCGTATAATTGAAGGTTTAGCGCTTGCTATGATATGGCCTATTATGGATGCTATTTTTGGAGATCTCTCCAATAAAATGGCTTCAAATAAAATGACCTCAAATAAAATAGCCTCAAATAAAGTAATTTCCATATACAATGCCTCATGGAGCCTTGGTTTTATGATGGGATCCATGTTCATGGGAATTATGCTGTGGCTCTCAGATATTAATATAGCATTTATTATAACTTCCATTCTTGGAATCATTGGAATAATGGCTTTCTATGATGTACGCGAATATAATGTACTTGAAAGTGAGAAATTTAATAAATTTAAGGAAAAACAAATAACTATAATGTTCTATAATATGTTCATATTGGGGTTTTCGCTATTCTCATTTTATTCACTATTTCCATTATACGCCTTAAATCATAATATTGATGAACATATGGTTGGATGTATGATTGGAACTGTAGCTCTTACTAGGACAATTACTTTTCTACTCTATGGAAAAATCCATAGCAATTATGCTCTTTCCATAGGGAGCATTCTCCTAGGAGCTTCCATGTTCCTTCTTTGGGCATTTCCATCATTAATGGGATTCTTTATGGCTGCAATATTGCTTGGTATTTCAGTGGGCTTAATTTATTCCTACTCTTTAAATTTAATAGCCTCTTTATCCTCAAAGGGATTATATGCTGGAGTTCTTGAGTCTGCAGTGGGGCTTGGAGAGTTCATTGGACCTTTAACAATGGGAGCGCTTGGATTTTTAATCTCTTCTAATTCTCCATATTTATTTATGTTCACTATGGCGATTTCATCCATCCTTCTAAATACAATTTTAAATACAAAGCTCCTCAATATCCCTAGAGCTAAGCCCTCTGTATGAGAATTTCCTTTTAATTGGCCTTCCATTCTCATAAAGCACAGCTGTTGGAACTACTTCAATTTCAAATTTATCCCAACATTCATCATCTACATCATTAATTTTAACAAGAACTATTGGAATTTTAAAGTTCTTTCCCTTTAATTCATTGAGGAGCCTCCTACAATAACCACACCAATCAGCCACGAATAGAGCTATGAATTTATTTGAGCTGGGAATAAAATCCTTACAATCCACTTCTCTCATGAGATTTATTTTCTATATATTCTTCATAAGCCTTTCGACTTAGTAAATCTGCTTCAAAGTTCTCCTCCCTTGGAATCCAAATAAATTCTATTCTTGGAAAATGAATTAAAAGCTCAAGAACCTTCATATAAATGGAATAATATAGTCCTCCTCTTGCCTTCCAAAATCCCTTCATTTGATTTATGAGAAGTTGGCTATCAGATTTCACTAAAATTTTTTCATTATTCAATTCATTTTCCATTAGAAAATTTAAAGCCTCATAAAGGGCATAATATTCAGCTAAATTATTGCTCATGGATGGACCAATTCCTATAACTCCATATTTTTCAAAAATTTTCAAGCCATTATTATAAATTATGAAGGCATAAGTAGCAATTCCTCCGGGATTAATTGGTTCAATAAGTCCATCTATGAATACTATTATCAATTTAATCAACCCTTAAAAATGTTATTATTCCATGGCATTCACAAGCTGTTCCCACATAGAAGGATTGATTAGCTTTTACTCTAGATTTTAACTCTTTATATAATTCCATTCCACTTATTCCTCCTGCTCCTTCAGCCAATAGCTTGCTCACAAATATTTTTCCATTTCCTCCAATATTTAGCATAGAGTATAAAGGAAGAATTATTTTATTTGAAATTGGGCATATTTTAGATGGCTTGCAATTAGAAGGACATATGAATCCTTTGGAATGAGAGGCAACAATAGTAGCATCCTCTGCTATAATTATTATATCTTTTTCAATCTTAGAAAGAGCACTTTTGAAACCCTCCACATCTTTTTCAACCTTGAAACCATGTTTTAATAGAAAATTTACAAATATTTTTGCCACTAAATTTCCTGGCATACAAGGAACTATGAAATCTGGAATAATTTCCTTAATCATTAATTCTGTAATATAGCGAGAGGCATCATCAATCACAAAATCTATGCCATCAATCTTACTAGCAGGACAGTTTGGATTTACATCCACTACTATTATTTTTTCAGCTATTTTCTTCAGCCCCTCAGCCGCTTTACATCCAAATCTTCCGCCGCCCGCAATAATTATATTCACAATAATAATTGAGCTAAATGTTTATTTCTTTCTTTTTGTAATAATGTGAAGGGATTACAATGTCGGATGAGGATTTAGAGCTAATGGCAATTAAGCTTAAGAAAATGCGCGAGCTTCAAAAATTATATTTAAAGTCTCAAAAGAAGCCCGAATTAGATGATATTTCGCTTGTAAAATCAAAGCTCACAGGAAGAGGCCCAGAAGTCTTAGATGCTGCTCTTAATCAATATCCAAAGCTAGCTCATGAAGTTGTAAAATACTTAGCAAATCTTTATAAAAGTGGAAAGCTCACTGAGCCTATATCTGGTGAAGAGCTTTATACATTATTTTATGATTTAGGAATGCCAGTGAGATTGGAGACCTCCATAACATATATAAAGGATGGAAAGAGGATTTCCATAAGTGAAAAGCTCAAATCACAAGAGGATTGATATGCCCATACTCTATTGGAAGGGATGTATGGCTAGATTTAGAACGAAAAAAATTGCAAATTCCATAGAGGAATTATTTTCAAGAATGGAATTGGATTATATTAAATTAAGCAATGAGGGATGTTGTGGCTCTATATTATATAGAACGGGTCAAGATGCTATGGAAGTTTCTAAGCAAACCATGGAAAAAATTCGCTCCGTAGATGTGAGGGAGGTTGTTACTGGCTGTCCTGGATGCTTTAGAACTATGTCTAAGGATTATGAAAGCTTTGAAGTAAAAATATATAACATATCACAATTTTTATTAAAGTTCAAGGATTTATTGAGGGAAAATTTAAGGGAAATTAATGTGAAAGTTACATATCATGATCCCTGTCATTTAGGAAGACATATGGGAATATATGAAGAACCAAGGCAGCTTATAAAGCTAATACCTGGCATAGAGCTTGTGGAATTTAAACATAATAGAGAAAGAGCGCTTTGCTGTGGCTATGGTGGGGGTTTGAGATCAGCATATCCAGAGGTTTCAATGGAGATTGCAAAATCACTTCTCAATGAAGTTCCAAATGATGTGGAAATTTTAATAACAGCTTGTCCATTTTGTAATTATGCATTAAATAACTCAAGAATTAAAGTTCTTGATCTTTCTGAGTTATTATTAATGGCTTGGAGGGATTAAATGGATATTTACTCAATGAAAAGAGAGGAGTTTCTTAAGTGGCTAAAGGATGAGAATAGAAGAAGAGGCCTATCAAGAGCTGTCTCCTCATATGTTTCATCAAAGGAGAAAATTTTAGCTCGCATGCCCCATATAAATGTAATAAGAAAAGAGGCAAGAAAGATTAAGGAAAATAGCATGGAGAGAATTTTTGAGCTTTTAAAGGAGGCAATGGATAATATAATTGATTCTCATGGAAATGCCTATTTTGCAAAAAATGCTGAGGAAGCAAGAGAAATTGTTTTAAAATTGATAGGAAGCAATAAAATGGTAATAAAATCTAAATCGCTGGTTAGTGAAGAAATTGAGCTCAATGAATTTTTAGAAAAATATGATAATAAGGTGTTTGAAACAGACCTAGGAGAGTTCATAATTCAATTGAGAGGTGAAAAGCCCACTCATATTATAAATCCATCGGTTCATGTTCCAAGGGAGGAGGTTGCTAAGACTTTTTCAAAGATCATTGGAAGAGAGGTTAAATCAGATATTGAGGAATTAGTAAAGGTGGCTAGAGAATATCTTAGGGATAAATTTTTCACGGCTGATGTGGGAATAACTGGAGCAAATGTTGTAGCTGCAAATACTGGCACAATTTTCATAATTGAAAATGAAGGAAATGCTAGATTTGTAAGTAATGCTCCACCAATACATATTTGTATAACTGGCATGGAGAAAATTGTTCCAACGCTTGAGGATGCCTTTAAAATAGTTCAAGTTCTCCCACCTTATGCTACAGCCATTCCAATGTCTGCTTATGTTTCCATGATAACTAGCCCAAGTAGAACTGCGGATATTGAAAAAACATTAGTTTATGGAGTTCATGGTCCAAGGGAGCTTCATGTAATATTTTTAGATAATGGAAGAACAAGAATGCTCAGCGATTCCATTTTAAAGGAGGCCTTATATTGCATAAGATGTGGCAGTTGTATGTACGAGTGCCCAGTTTATAGAATTATTGGAGGAGCTTTTGGCCACAATTATTTTGGAGGAATAGGAATTATTTGGAGTGCCTTTACAGCTGGTGAGGATAAAGTGGCTGCAGCAATAGATGCATGCACAAAATGTGGAAGATGTAAGGAATTATGTCCATTGGAAATAGATGTACCAAAAATGGTGGAATATTTGAAGAAAAAGCTAGTTAGCATGGGATATATTGCTGAAAGGCATAAAGAAATAAGAAGAAATATAATCGAAAGAGGCAATCCATTTGGAGAATAAAATTAAATGAGAAGTTATTTATATGTAAAATTTAACTATGATACTAGGGCAATTAAAATGTTGGGAACTGGTCATATAGGATTATGGCTTTCTAGACAGACTGAAAAGGAAATTATAAAACTATGTGAAAATCACTTGAATAAAGTTTTTCAAATTGTGGAGAAATTTAAACAATTCATAGAAAAATATGTTAAAAATGATATTGAGGGCTGTCGTCGTATAGCTTTGGAGATTTCAAACTTAGAAAGAGAGGCTGATGAAGTTAAGGAGAATATAATAGAGGAACTTATGAAATCAACATTTCATCCAATGGATCAAGATGAAATTATAAAACTTGTAACAACTTCAGATGATATTGCAGCTCATATGAAATCAGCAACTAGAAAACTCATTTATACAATACCTAATGAAGTTCCAATAAATATAAAGGATGGACTTGTTGAAATTGTGAATTTATTAGTAGATGAAAAGAATGCTCTAAAGGAAACCATAGAGGCCTTTGTTAATAAGGGCGATGTAAAAAAGATGGCTGAGAAGACTGAGAGGCTTGAGGAAATTATAGATGATGTTAGAGTGGATGTTATGGCTCAAGTGCTTAAATGGGGCGATGGTTGTGAATATGTAAGCAATTGGCTCATGGTAAAGGAAAGCATAGAGAATATAGAGAGCGCCTCAGATAAAATGGAGGATACTGCAGATATAATTAGAGCAATGACAATTCTTAGAACAAAACACTGAAGATCCATAATAGCGTCATGCTTAAAATTATATTGAATGGCACAGTGAAAATCCAATAGGAAAATAGCTTCAATGTAATAATTTTGTTTATTGATTTTCTAGCAGCTCCTGCGCCCAATATAGCACCTACTGCAGCATAAGAAGTAGAGATGGGCATTCCATAACCGAAAATCATGTATGGAATTACAGTAAATAAATAGACAACAAGAGCATTTGCCAATCCTGCAGCAAGAGCTGATGTAATATCGAACCTTGTAATTCTAAATGCTAATGTTCTTATTACTCTATGCCCAAATATTACTCCACCCATAATTATTCCCAATGAGCTGAAGAGAGAAAGAATGAACATAGCATTCATATCTGGCATATTTCCAAGCTTTGAAGCTATGGTAATATAAACACCACTAGCATTTGCTACATCATTTGCACCAAATGAATATGCTGAAAAGGCTAATGCAAAAATAATCATTATTTTGAAAAATTTTTCAAAAGAATCTTTTATTATTGATTTAAGCAAGTAAAATAATATCATGGATAAAGAGAAACTACAAAGTGGAGATGTTATCCAACTTATTAAAATTGTAAAAATAACATTAAAATTTATTCCTGAAATACCATATTTTAATAATCCATAGCCTATTACAGCGCTTACAATGGAGTGTGTAGTGGATATTGCCATTCCTCTCATGGTTGCAAAGAAAATCCAAATGTTCGCAGATAAAACTATTATGAATGCTCCTAAAATATCTATTTCTGAAACTACTCCTCTCCCTATAGTTTTCATAACCATATGACCTTGTAAAACTGCACCCAATATTGTAAATATAGCAAATAAAAGAAGAGCCTTTCTAAGCGAAACTGTGCCTGATCCTACTGCTACACTTGTGGGATTTGCTGCATCATTTCCTCCTATATTCATTGCCATTATGAATGATAACATCAATCCCATTACAAGAAATATTAGCTCCATGAAATCACCGAATTTTTGTAAAGTTTAATAACCATTCTTAAAAAATATTTCTCATATGGGATTAGAAAATGATTGAAAAAAAAGTTCCTCCTTCCCCTATATCCTTAATAGAGCTAGTGGAAAAAATTGAGAAGGAAAAGGGCATACATGTAATAAGGCTTGATGTAGCTGAACCAATGTTTGCCCCCCCATGGTCTGCAATCAAAGGCACTATGGATGCAATTTTAAGAGGTAAACATAGATATTCTCCAAGCTCTGGCTTAGTAGAGCTTAGAAGAGCAATATCCAATTATTTAATGAAATCGAGAGGATTAAATTATTCTGAGGATGAAATTTTAATAACAGTTGGTGGAAAATTCGCAAGCTTTTCCTTTTTCTTAGGACTTCTTAAGCCAAGAGATGGAGTGATATTAATAAAGCCATATTGGAGTAGCTTTAAGGCTGTACCTTTAATGCTAAATATGAGGGTGATAGAAGTATGGGCAAAGGAACCTTATCATTTAGATGAAGAAGCATTGAAGAAAGCAATGAAGAGAAAACCAAGGGCAATTGTTGTTAATACGCCAAATAATCCCACTGGAGGGCTTCTAGATGAAAAGGACTTAAAGCTATTAAGAGATTTAGCAGAGGATTATAATTTATTAGTGCTTTCGGATGAAATAGATTGGGCTTATGTATATGATGGTAGAAGATTCTTATCTCCTGCTTCTATGGAAGGCTTAAGAAATAGAACCATAGTAATCGATGGATTTTCAAAGGTATTTTCCATGAGTGGATGGAGGATTGGCTTTGCTGCTGGTCCAAAGGAGCTCATAAGGAATTTGAAAATTGTACAAGAGCATACTGTTAGCTCTCCAACAACTTTTGCACAATATGGATGTATTTCAGTATTAGAAGGATATGAGGAATATATATCTATGATTGTAAAAGAGTGTGAAAGAAAGAGAAATATGGCCGTTGAGGAATTGAGAAAATCAAATGATATATACTGTCCAATGCCAGAGGGTGGCTTTTATTTATATCCAAGGATTAAGGGATTCAAAAATAGCTTTGAGTTTGCAAAAATGCTCTTGGAGAAAAAGGCAGTATCAGTAGTTCCAGGGGAATTCTTTGGAGATAACAGAGGGCATATAAGGATTTCCTATGCTATATCTGATGAAGAGCTATTGGAAGGAATTAGAAAAATTTTAGAATTTATAAAAAATAGAAAGGGATAGTTTTACTTTGCTACTGCAGCTCTGAAGTAGGCTCCACAGCTTGGGCACTTGAATAATCCAACAGTAACGGGCTTTCTTCCCTTTGGAGCCAACGTCCATGTTTTTGTTGGTTGAGCTACTTCAGTTCCACACTTTGGACATTTTGCCATATTGATTACACCTACCATTATTATGATGTGATGAATTTAAAAACCTTGCTCAATGGTAAGATGAATTAATGAAGAATTAAATTATATTCATAATCATGGTTATGATAATATTACTTATTAACAATTTAACAATACCTTTAAATAATAACTTGATTAAGATGATGTTAATGATAAGCTTTTTAATTTCAAGCCTATGTGGTCATAATACAGAAATTTCAGCAAATCTCAAGGATGAAAATTCATTGAATATAGAGATAAAAACAACATGTAAAAAAGTGAAGGAATATGCAAAATTAATAGAGAGCTTAACCTTGAAAGAGGCATCCTTACCTATTCTAAAAAATAAAATTTATATAAAAGCATCTGAGGCTATGCTTGAGCCCACATGCCTTATACCATGTGGCGTAGCCTTTGCCTCTTGGGCTGAGCTGGGCTTAATATCAAAAAATTTACTATTGAAGTTTCCATTCCAATACATAATGCTTAAACAATGAATTCCATTCCTAAATTTCTCAATACTTCAGAGGCTTTGATTTCATCACTCACTTTAAGAACAACTTTCCTTCCATCCATTGTATAAGCATAGTCTATATTTATTCCAGCCTCTCCAAGAACCTTAGAAACCTCTGGCAGCAATTCTATACTTACAATTATTACTTCAGATTTATTAACAGCCATGTTCATATTTCTAAGAACTTCAATAGCTCTATCTGGATTATCAAGAATGAGTCTAACTATTCCATAATTGCCAGCTTCAGCTATTCCCATTGCAAATACTTTTATATTATTTTCCTTAAGTATTTTTAGGAGGTTTGCCAATCTTCCTGGGCGATTCTCAAGAAATACACTAATTTGCTTCATAATAATCCCCTAATTTTTCTAAGATCGACTATCCTTTGAGCTTTACCCTCGCTCCTAGGTATTTTCTTTGGCTCTACAAGCTCTATAACAGCATTTATGCCAAGCGCATCCTTAAGCTCCTCCTCCAGCTTATTTTGTATATTGACTAAATCCGTAAGTCTATCTGTTTTGAAGTCCTCTGCCACTTCCACTCTAACTATAAGCTTATCCATTACACCTTCTCTATCAGCAACCAATTGATAGTGAGGAGATAGTCCATTGGTTTTCATTATAATTTCCTCAATTTGACTTGGAAATACACAAACCCCTCTTATCTTAAGCATATCATCTGTTCTTCCAAGTATTCTCATTATTCTTGCATGATTTAATCCACAATCACAAGGATCATCATTAAGAATAGTTATATCTCTAGTTCTATATCTTAATAGTGGCATAGCCTCTTTTGTTAATGTAGTTACAACCATTTCTCCTTTCTCCTCTGGCTCAAGAACCTCTCCAGTATTTGGATCAATGATTTCAACTATGTAATGATCCTCCCAAATATGAAGGCCATTTTTGAATTTACACTCCATGGCTACACCAGGTCCATTGAGCTCTGACATTCCATATATATCATAGGCATTTTCAACGAAGTTTTCTTCCAATTTCCTTCTTGTATTTTCAGACCATGGTTCTGCTCCAAATATTCCTGCTTTAAGCTTTAAGTCTCTCTTTGGATTAATTCCCTCCTCCTTTGCAACTTCAGCAAGATATAATCCATAAGATGGAGTACAGCATATTACCGTGGTGCCAAGATCCTTCATTAATTTTATTTGTCTCTTAGTATTACCAGTGCTAGCTGGTATAACCTTAGCTCCCAATCTCTCAGCACCATAGTGAAAACCAAGCCCTCCAGTGAATAGCCCATAACCATATGCAATTTGAACTACATCATTGGAATTCACATCCACTATTTCAAGACATCTTTTACATAATTCTGACCAATTCTCAATATCCTGTATGGTATATGCTACTACAGTTGGATTTCCCGTAGTGCCAGAAGAAGCATGAAATCTGACAATTTTTGAGAAATCCACACAAATTAAACCAAATGGATAGTTATCTCTTATATCATCCTTAGTGGTAAAGGGTATTTTTCTTAAATCCTCTTTACTTCTTATTTCATCAATATCAATACCACGCAGTTTATTTCTATAAAATGAGGAATTCTCATAGAGATATTTCACTATTTGTCTCAGCCTTTTGCGTTGAATTTCTTCAATTTCAGATTTAGGAAGCTTATACATACTTTCAATTTTATTACTTAGCTTTTAATTTATTTTGGTCAATTTAAATTGTCCTTTAAAATTATCCTTTCAGCAATCCAATCAATAATCCAATTCAATAATCCAAAAACAAAAATATAATTTTGAGAATTATATATTTGGAGGAAAATTGAAAGTTATACTTATTAATCCTCCTATAACTACGAATTTAGAAACAGCCTCTATACTAGGCCTTAAAGCTCCTCCCCTTGGGCTTGCTTATATTGGAGCAGTATTGGAAAAAGAGGGATATAATGTTAAAATAATAGATGCTGCAGCACTTGATATTTCAAATAAGAAATTAGGAGAAATTTTAAAAAAAGAATCACCAAATGTAATAGGTGTAACTTCTACTACACCTACAGTATATGATGCTATGAAAGCAATAATCACAGCTAAGGAGAATGTCCCTGATGCTATAACTATAATGGGAGGATATCACATCACATTTTTGCCCGAAGAAACTATGATGGAATGTCCTGCACTTGATATTGGTGTGATTGGAGAAGGAGAAGTAACAATAATAGATTTATTGAAAAGCCTTGAGGGAAAGAAGCCTATATCTGAAGTAGATGGCATAGTATATAGAAAAGAAGGTAAAATTATAAGAAATAAACCTAGAAAGCTCATAGAGAATTTGGATGAAATTCCCTTTCCTGCAAGACATCTTTTACCATTAGATAAATATACTGTATTAGGAGAAAGCAAAAGGCTTGGAAATATTATGACGAGTAGAGGCTGTCCTTTCAATTGTATATTTTGCTCCTCTTCTAAATTCTATGGTAGAAAGTTTAGAGCGAGAAGCCCTAAAAATGTTGTAGATGAAATTGAGGAGCTCTTCTATAAGTATAAGATAAAATCAATAGAAATAGTTGATGATGTTTTCACAATTAATAAAAATAGAGCACTTGAAATAGCCAAGGAGATAATAAAAAGAGGCTTGGATATTTGGTGGGCTTGTGGTGCAAGAGTAGATTTAGTAACAAAAGAGCTTCTTAGTATTTTCAAAAGGGCAGGATGTGAAGTGATATATTATGGAATAGAATCAGGATCTGAAAGAATTCTTAAGATTTTAAAGAAGGGAATTACTTTGGAGCAAGCTAAAAAGGCAGTAAAATGGGCTAAGGAAGTGGGAATTGAAGTTGTTGGATCATTCATAATAGGAACACCAGGTGAAACAAAGGAAGATGTAATGAAAACAATAAAATTTGCTAAGGATTGTGATATTGACTTTGCTCAATTTACAGCTATGACTCCCTATCCTGGAACAGAAATTTATGAAATAGCTGAAAGAGAGGGGCTATTATTAACAAGGGATTGGTCAAAATATACAACAATAGTACCAGTTATGAGAACAAAGGAGCTCTCTGCTAAGGATATATGCTCATTAATAGAAAAAGCCTATAGAATGTTCTATCTTAGACCAGCCTTCTTCTTAAAACAATTAATAAAGGGTAGATTTAAGTGGATTATTCCTATATTAAGGAATTATTTAGCTAGTTACTTTTGATTCATTTTTATAGCTTCAAGAACTTCATTCATTCTATCCTTAATTGTGAAATCAAGGTAGATTTTTACAGTTTCAATTTTTGCATGACCAATTAAGCGTCTACAGAGCTCCACATCTCTAGTTTTTTCTAAAATTCTAATAGCATAGGCATGTCGAAATGCATGATTTCTGTAGCGTCTTCCCAATATTTGCTCAGTATATTTATAAGTAATGTTCAAAACTTGCCTTCTACTCAATTTAAATATACTCTCATTTTCATTAAAAAAGCTTACATATTTCTCCAAATATGGCTTTAAATCAAGGCTTATTGCAGTTTGTCTTACAAACTCTCCCTTTTTCTTCAATTGTCTTATTGTTATAAGGCCCTCATTAAATTCAAAATCCGATGGAGTTAACGCTAGAAGCTCAGAAGTCCTCATGCCAGTTGTAGCTAATAAGCCTATTAAGCATAAATCTCTAAGCGATACTTCACCAGCTCTATGTTTTTTTATTATTGTAGTTACTAATTTTTCAACTTCATTCCAAGAGGGAATATCCTTAAGTTTAAACCTTTGATCTCCTTTCATAAATTGATTATAATATTCATGTGCTCTTCAAATTTTCGGAGCATTAATTTTTCTCTTTCACTAACTCCACTTCCTTTATCATCAGAGAGCCTTTTTCCTTCATATGCATTACAAATAAAAGTATTTGAAAGTTCAATTATATTCAATAAATTTTCCAAGGAGCCAGCATGAAAATATATTGTAATATCATTTATGAAAAGAACTTTAGTGGGATTTCTTTTATATAATGAGAAAATTTTCTCTATGGATTCAGCATTTCTTTTAGCAAATTCAAGAACTTCCTCCTTAGTTTTTCCCTCAATTCTTGGTGCATATATTTTCTCTGGCCTTAAATGAATAACTCCAGATGGAACATTTATGTTTCCTCCAATTGTAAATCCTTCCATAAGAATTCTCGGAGGAGCAAAGTCCATAATAGTTATTTCAGAGGGAGGAAAAAAATTTATAGCTTCATTTATGAGCTTCTCTGTTAATCTTGTTTTTCCACTTCCAGCTTCTCCTTTTATAATGGCTTTTTTTCCAATTAACTCTTTAAAGTCTACTAACAACACCCGTCCTCCTAAGTATCATCATGATTAATAAGCCCAGTATAGATCCAGGAATGCTACTCATGGAGAAATATATAACAAATAATTGCCATTGTGTAGTAATTCCCATAAAGGGAGGCATACTTGGACCTCCAATCATGGGAACAACTAAAAGAGCGCTTATTAAAGCACCAATTGCTGTTCCAATGGGCTCTGTAAGCGCAAATCCATATTTTTTCTTAATATAATGATAGAAGAATCCCACAAGAAGAGCTCCTGGCACACCTCCTGGTATGGCAAAAATTGTTCCAGTTCCTATGGATATTCTTATGATTCCTATTGTGAATGCAATCACTCCAGCGCTTATTGGTCCAAAAATTATCCCAGATATCACATTTATCATATGTTGAAAGGGAAAAACTCTTGTTGGACCAATTGGTATTGGGCCTGGAAAGATGGAGAGCACTACCCCAAGGGCTATTAGAAATGAGGATAATGCAATTCTCCTACTTTTTATCATTTTTCTTCACTTAAAAAGTTTATATTAATTGATTATATTTAAATTCATGTATAACTAGATTATGAGAGCTATTTATGAGAGCTATTTATGAGAGCACATCAATAATTTTCTCTTTTATTTTCTCCTTTACAATGCTTCCACTTTCACCAGTGGCTCTTTTAATAATCCTGCAGAAGGAACAGCACTCTGATGAAGAAGGTAAACCACAGCTCTTACAGTTCATCCATTTCATCTCAGATTTAAATTTATCCACGTTCTTAGCCATATATCTAGCAATGGATATTTTAATGCCAGGGAAATTTTCCTCAAGTCTATTGATGAAATCTTTAATCATAATTTCTAAATCTCCTCTATGTGCATATGGGCACTTAAAATTCAAATATGGTAAATTTGAATATTCAGCATATAAGCTATTTTCACTCTCAGCGATCTCATATAAAGGCCTTATTCTTCCAATAAGCCCTTCCATACTTTCCGTCTTTGGCCCAAGCTTTGCAATATCCTCTAACCTTTGAGTTAATAAGCTTTTGAATATTAAGGTGATTAAATCATCAAGATGATGTCCCATGGCTATTTTCTCTACTTCAGCATATAATGCAACAACATTCAGAAGATACCTCTTGACTGTACCACAAACACTACAATATGGCCTATGAGCTCTTTTTGCTAATTCAGAGAGCTCCATTCCAATTAAATCCTTAAGGCTTATGATTATTAATTTCATTCCAAGCATTGAAACAAGCCTCTCACAAATCCTTCTAGCTTCTATGGAATAATTCTCTATTCCAAGATCAAGATATACTGGTAGTAAGTTTAATTCAATTTTCGATAGTGAACTCAACATTACTGCGCTATCCTTTCCTCCAGATATAGCTATTAAAATTCTTGAATTTTTCCTAATCATATTATATCTCTTCAAGGTGGATTCAATTTTTTTATCAATAAAGGATATAAAGTGCTCCTTACAAAGATGCATCTTAGCATATCTTACGTATGTAGAGGCTTCGGATTGACAATAATGACAATTCAACATAAATATTAAATTGAACAATAAATTATAAATATTGTCATGAGTTTGGAAAAAGCAAAAGCTCTCTCTATAGTGGCTTTACTTATTTGGACTTTATTCTTTATAGCTCCCATACCACTTCTTATTACATATGAGGCATTTCGAAGTGTTAATAGCATTTGGTTTAGCCTTCTAATTTATTCTGCCATGTTAATGATAATATTGCTTAGATTTCCTCTTAAGTTTGAAAAAAAGAGTCAAGCTTTGAGAATTATGAAATATACTACTTCCTTAATCATAGTTATATTAGTAACATTTGGTTTTATTAATATGTTAAGAATGGTAAATGAAAGAAAATTGATTGAAATATTTCTATATTCAGCATCCTTTTCAACAATTTTGACGGCAATTATAATTTTACTAGCTTATATTTATACAAAATCACATTATAGAACTACAGAGCATTACATTAAGAGCATTATATCAAATAAACCTAAAAAATATTTTCTAGATTTTAGCTATATTAAGGGGGATGAATATGCCCAAGGTTGCAATTATTATGGGTAGTAAAAAAGATTGGGAATATGTAGAAGAAGGGGTTAAGATTCTAAGGGAGTTTGGCATTGAATTTGAGGTGAAGATTTTATCTGCACATAGAACCCCAGAACAAACCTTTGAATTTGCTAAGAGGGCTGCAGATAATGGATTTGAAGTAATAATTGCTGCTGCTGGCTTAGCAGCTCATCTCCCCGGGGTAATAGCTTCATTAACACACTTGCCAGTGATAGGTTTGCCAATTCCCTCAAAAAACTTAGGAGGAATTGATTCTCTATTTTCCATAGTTCAAATGCCATCAGGAATTCCAGTGGCCACAGTTGGCATAGGAAATTCAAAGAATGCAGCAATATTAGCTATAAGAATTCTCAGCTTAAAATATGAAGGGTTAAGGCAAAAGCTTAAGAGCTATATGGAAAAAATGAAGGAGGAAGTGCTCTCGGAGAAAATTGATTAAGCATTGAATTAGACATTGAATATGATCACAAAAATGCTTGAATAATAGGCTATAAAATTTCATTTTTAAATAGCTTTATATAATTTTATAGAAAAATAATAATTATTATTTAATTATTTTTCATAATTTTTCATTATAAGTTATAATATTTATTATTTTAAATAATTAAATTAATTTTATGTTTTTTATTAAAGTAAATTTTTACTTCCCAATTTAGCCAAATTGGGAAATCATGTGGTTTAGAGCCCACATCAACTACATAAATAGTATATTTATATATGAACTATATTAGTTCATTTTAAAGCATACTATAGAGGATGGAAAAAATCAGAAATAGAAATTAATAAAAATATTTAAACCATAAAATTTATAGTAAATAGCATTACTATAAATATTATGGTTTATAGAGAAGGCGTCTCGCCCATAATCGCAACGATTCTTATTATAGCGATCACGGTGATGGGAGCTGTGGTTAGTTATACATTTGTTATGGGCTTCGTTGGAACCAGAGTCCAAACTAATATACAAGGTTTGTTGAGTTATGATGCCTTTAATATAGAAAGCTTAGGTGAAGGGAACAAAATTAATATATACATAAGGAATGTTGGTGGTAAGGAATTGATATTGGATGAATTATATGTTGATGAGGAGAATTATGTAAGCATTGAGGGTCTTTATGATATTAGCTTACAGCTCTATGAAATAAGTTCAGAGCTCTTTCAAATAGCACAAGATGTTGGAGGCGATATTGGCGATCAAATTAAGGAAAGAGCTGAAAAAACTGAGAAGATGGGGAGTGTAATTCAAGATAGGAATATTTTCACAATTATTTCTCATAATGTACCAGAATCACTTTATGAAATAAGCATAAATCTAACAAATATAGCAATAAATTACAATAAGCCTGGTGTTAGTGATGTATTAATTTATAGGGCAAATCAGATTAGTAACATAGCGAATGTGATCCATTCTATGCTAACTAAGGGTTGGACTTTCCTTGATGAGGATGGAAACATAATTGAGGATAGAAGCTTGAGCGTTGGACAAGTTCGTCTACTAACAATTTTCTCCTATAAGCCTTCTAGTAAATCTCAATTAATTAAAATTGTGTGTAATGATGGAACTAAGCTGACCTTCTCTGTAAGAAAATGAGTTTGCAATTAGTAAGCTAGCTATAAACATTAAAAAATATTAGTTCTATGTCATTAAGTTTTTTATATTTTGCACATTAATCTAATTTAATGAAAAAACTTATGAAGATGAATAGCCATGTTGTGGATTTATGCTGGAAGATTTATGCTGGGAAGAATTATAATAAAAAAAATTAAAAATATTTTATTATTTGAAAGATCCATATTCTCTAGCAGCTTTTATAAGTGCATATACATTTATTGGAGGACTTAGAGGAGGAAGCTCACAACCCACTCCGAGAATATATCCAGATGGATTCTTAATACCACGCTCAATATTGTCCTTGCATAGAAGTAGTACTTCTTCAAAACTCTTGAATTGAAATGATGGAGGATCAACATTGCCCATAATTACATCATACTTACCGAAACATTCAATTTGCTTTTCCAATGGCGTTTCTGGACCAAAGGCCCATACATATTTTCCTTTCCAGTTCAATTCTTCCCTAAGCTTAACATAATATGGTAGATTTGCATTTTGATCTGAGCATGGGTGTTCCAGTATGATATTTACACCCAACTCTAATACTTTACTATGAATCTGCTTCATATATGGATATACAAATTTCTCAAATTGCTTTGCACTTATTAATTTATTTGATTCTATAGGACCACCTGTAAATGCCATACACTTATCAGCACCAAAAGTTGATGTAAAATACTTTGCTACTTCGATGAAAAATTCTGCAACCTTTTTATTGAGTTTATGAACAACATCAGGCTTTCTTATCATCCAACTTAGTAATCTTGCTGGCTCAGCAATATTTGCTGCTGTAGTTAGAACTTCTCCAACTTGAAATACTACAGGCATTTTATTTTCATAGCAAAGTTTAGCCAATTCCATTGCTATTGGTATTGATCCAGCTTTTTTAGGATCTGGAACTTCAAGTTTATCTACGTCTTCAGGGGTTTCCACAGGATGTTTAATAATATAGGGTGCAGACTGACCAGGCTCATAGGGGAAACCTATTTCTCCACCAAATTCCCATGCTCCAAAGGAGGCATAGGCATACATGGGTGTGGAATCATAGCCATACATTTCAGCACAAAGAAGCTGAGCTCTAAAACTCTTCTTTGCATTAGCATAAAGATCTCCGATTGGAATTTCACATATTTTTGCAGCAAAACCTAAAATGAAGGGATTGACTGGAATTCTATCAGGTTTCTGTCCTGTTAATACTGCTATCATTCTTTCCATAGAAGTCATTCTTTCTATCATTTTAACCACCCACCAAGGACTTGGCCACTTTAACAGCTTCAGAAGCATCTTTTCCATAACCATCTGCACCATAAAGTTTAGCAAGCTCTGGACTAAGCGGACCCCCTCCTACAATTGTCTTTATTTTTGGATTTCTCTTTTTAATTTCCTTAATTACCTCAGGCATTACAACCATTGATGTCGTCATTAGTGCAGATAGCCCTACAATATCAGCATTTTCCTTAATGGCCATTTCAATAAATTTTTCATTTGGTACATCCTTTCCAAGGTCAATTACTTGAAAGCCTGCAGCTTCTAACATTAACTTAACTAAGTTCTTTCCTATATCATGTATATCTCCTCTAACAACCCCTAGCACTATTTTTTTCCGTTCTCCTATGCTTTCAGCTTTAAGATAAGGCCTCAGAATCTCCATAGCAGCATACATTGCCTCAGCTGAGCATAAAATCTCTGGAACGTACATCTCTCCTTTCTCATATTTTTCGCTCACAATCCTCATTCCCTCTGCACAACCATTCATGATGGCCTCATAAGCATCTATTCCAGCCTCTATTGCCCTCTTTGCATAGCTTACGGCCATTTCAACATCTCCTAAAACTGTTGCTTCTGCCAACTTCTTCAGAATTTCTTCTTTTCCCATAATCTCATCTAAATAATATATAATACAAAATGAAATAGTTAAACTTTTTGTAAAAATAGTTTATTAATTTAAAATATTTTTTAGTTAAAGCAAATATAATAAAAAAGTGAAAGATAAATAAGAATAGCTAAATTTACTTCAATAAGTTTGAGATTTTTCGAATTTACATCTTTTAATATCTTTATTAATACTTATAGGATCAGGATCGTTCAATGTTCTAAGTTCTAATGGAGGACCATATTTACCTATTTTAATTTTTTTAATTTCTTCTTCCATTTAACTTAAATTTAATATTTTTGTATCTTATAAGCTTTTTCAATTATAATTTATTAGAATTATGAGAAAATAAAATGAGAATAGTCCATTCAATTGATTCAAAAAAGACATATGTATTTTTTGAATTTGATATAATCCATGAGTTAATTACTGCGAAAACATTTAGGAAAAGTAATTTTAAGGGGATAAATTATGGCTCTTCTGCGGAGTTTTAAGGAAATTAGAAGTGCTGAAACTATAATCGCTATAATTCATGGATTTTCAGTTATAACTCTTGTGGTTATGAGATTTATGGATATTTCAGTATCAACATAATTCCCTATGGCTGGATAAATCGTCCCTTTATATAATGTGAAGGCGGCTATGACCAAATTCTCTAAGGGCTGCAATTGCAAAAATATATCCACTGAAAAGTTATTAAATTATAATTATTAACAGAGAATCAATGAATTGGATTAATTTATTTCCTTGGAAGAAACATATGAAGATCTTAGGAAGTACGGAGTGGATTGTGGATTATTATTATGAAGGACCTCCTCCAATAATTGTTGAAGTTCTCAATAGAAAAAGAGAATTCTTTGAAAAATTTGTAAAGCTCATGGATATTAAGAGGAATATGGATGCTCGTGTGATAATCTTTGCAAATAAGCGATTATTGGATATAAAATATTTTGAAATAGCAACAAATTTCAATATTTATTTAGTTATTGATGAGGATTGGCTGATGAAAGCAATAAATGGAGAGGATGTATTTGAAGTGAATTCCTTTGGACTTAGGAACTTAAGAAATAGAAATATTGCTGAGCT
>JANXER010000019.1 GCA_025057955.1 Candidatus Methanomethylicaceae archaeon
CAACAGCTGCTTTTACTGGTATGGCTACAGCTGCAATTGAAAGCACTAAAGCTGCAATCAATATAGAACCAAATATTTTACTCATATTTTCTCCCATGCCCACTACTGTGGGCATTAACAAGTTTATTGGCAATGCTTATAAATAGCTTGTCTTTATTAAAGTTTACAATTGTAAACTTTTGTTTATATAAGAAATGTAAAAAAATATTTACATCAATAAGTCAAATAAATAACTCTTCTAAATAATAAAGATACTCCTAAAATTATTAAATTATTAACATTTCTTATAAAATCTAGATTTTTCAAATATTAACTTTAATGAAATATTGCTTTTTTCATAAATCATTCTTACTTTAATAGTAATGCTCCATTATTACTAACAAAAATATATGTTCTTCAATATTTGCTTAATATTGGTCTTTCAAGATATATGAAAAATTACTCTAGTAGCATAATAAGTCATGCATACGCGTCCAAAACAACATTATTTAGAATATAATCAATGATATAATCAATAATAAAATTTATCTCCCATGAAGCTATTAACCAATAAGGAGCTCGGATGATCAAAATCTTTTAGAATCTTGTTGCGATATATCAGATAGAATAAAAAAATCCAAATTTTAATGAGTCCATAACACTTTGTTTCCAGCGATTATATTTGAAACTTCGATAAGAATATATAAAGAATTAATTTTTAAGGGTGATTATGAATCCCTTGCTCTTAATTCCTCCAGCAATTGCTTTCACTTCAACATTTATAATTACAAAAAAATGGATTCCCATAGCTCATAGAATAGGAATGGTTGGAATGGATATGAATAAACCCACTAAGCCTAAAGTGGCAGAGATGGGTGGAATTCCATTATTAGCTGGAATATTGGGCGGTATATTATCATATGTTGGAATAAATACTTTTATTCTAAATCAAGTTTCCATTAATTTACCTCTTTTCGCTTTAACCACAACAATATTAATAATAGCCTTTGTTGGATTTATTGATGATATTTTGGGATGGAAGATAGGATTGAAGCAATGGCAAAAGCCATTATTAACTCTTCCAGCAGCATTACCAATGATGGTAGCAAACCTTGGAAAGAGCACAGCCTCTTTACCTTTAATAGGTAATGTGGATTTTGGTTTATTATATCCCTTTCTAATAGTTCCCATAGGAGTTGTTGGAGCTTCCAATGGATTTAATATGCTTGCAGGATATAATGGATTAGAGGCAGGAATGGGCTGTATAATAATTGCAACAATGAGCTTAGTGGCTTATTATACTGGAAATAGTTGGATTGCCATGATTGGTTTAATAACTTTCATGACATTAATTGCATTTTTATACTTCAATTGGTATCCTGCTAAGATCTTCCCTGGAAATGCTTTCACTTATATGATTGGAGCAATAATGGCATGTATGGCCATATTGGGAAATATGGAGAAATTAGCATTAATATTATTCATTCCTTACTATATGGACTTCATATTTGGTTCAAGGGGAAGAATGAAAATAGAAGCCTTTGGAAAAGTTAATGAGGATTGGTCCTTGGATAAGCCCTATCATAAGATATGTGATGTTGCTCATTTAGCCATTGTAATTATTAAGAAGATTAAGGGGAAGGCTTATGAAAAGGATGTCACCATTAGTATAATATTGTTTGAAATAATAATTGCTATAATTAGCGTAAAGCTTTACATTTGAGGTGAAATAATGAAAATATTAATAACAGGTGGAGCAGGATTCATAGGAAGCCATATTGCAGAATCCCTTGCTAAGGAAGGGCATGAAGTAATAATATTAGATAATTTCTCCACTGGAAGTATGGAAAATATTAATGAAATTCTCTCAATGAAAAATGTTCATTTATTAGAAGGAGATATTTTGAATTATGAATTTTTATTAAGCATTATGAAAGATATTGAAATTATTTCTCATCAAGCAGCTCAGCTTGAAATAGGCTCAGCCATAGGCGATCCAATAAAGGATGCAAAAACAAACATTGAAGGAACAATAAATATACTTGAGGCTGCAAGAGTTTCAAATGTTAAGAAAATAATCTATGCATCCTCAGCAGGAATTTATGGTGAGGCCTTAAAAATTCCACAGGATGAAGAACATCCAAAGAGGCCACAATGGCCATATGGTGTAAGCAAATATGCAGGAGAGCTTTATTGCCAGCAATATAGTTTACTTTATGGAATGAATATATGCGCATTAAGATATGGAATAGTATATGGTGAAAGAGAATGGTATGGAAGAGTTTTAACGGAATTTATAAAAAGAGTTGTCCTAGAGGGAAAACCACCAGTAATTTTTGGAGATGGAATGCAAAGAAGGGATTTCGTTTATGTTGGAGATGTTGTAGAATTTCATAATATTTTCATAAATGAGGATTGGAAGGGATTTGAAGCTTATAATGTTGGAGGAGGAGGTTCAGTAACAATAAAGGAATTAGCATGGCTTGTGATAAAATTGGCTGATTCAAGTTTTGAGCCAATATTTGAGGATACAGAGGAAGGGAGATGTTCAAAAATTACTGGAAGATGGAGAATACCAAAGGAACTTAAGTGTTTAGAATTGGATATTAGTAAGGCTATTAATAAAGGATGGAGGCCTCGTACTAAGCTAGAGGATGGAGTGATGAGGGAGATAAATTGGATAAAAAGAAATCCAAATAGATGGTTGGTGAGAAGGGTATGAAAAGAATTCTTGTTACTGGAGCGGGAGGGCCTGCAGGCATAAATTTTGTGAAAAGTTTGAGGATTGCTCCAGAGAGCTTCTTCATTGTTGGAACTGATATTAATAAATATTATTTAGAGCTTGTGGATGCAGACGTAAGACAGCTTGCAATTCCATGCACCAATCCAAATTATATAGATTTTCTCAATGAAGTAATCGATAAACATAAAATAGAAATGATTCATCCTCAACCAGATATAGAGGTTAGAGTAATTTCTGAGAATAGAGAAAAAATAAAGGCTATTACTTTCCTTCCTAAAAAGGAAACCATAAGGATTTGTCAAGATAAATTGGAAAGTGCTAAGATTTGGAATAATGCTGGAATACCTGTTGCCAAGGCCATAGAGATAGAAGATGAAGATGCTATAGAAAAAGCAGGAGAAATTTTTGGATATCCATTTTGGATAAGAGCTACAAGTGGTGCAGGTGGAAGAGGTTCCACTCCTTGTTATAATGCTGAGATGGGAAAGGCTTGGATAAGATATTGGAAATCAAGGGGGGAAAAATGGAAGTTCATGGCTCAAGAGTATTTGCCTGGAAGAAATTTAGCTTTTCATAGCATATGGAAGGATGGTGAATTAATAGTTTCTCAAGTTAGAGAGAGATTAGAGTACATTTATCCACATTTATCTCCATCGGGGGTAACTGGAACTCCAAGTGTTGCTGTAACTGTAGATAGACCTGATGTGGATAAAATAGCAACCGAGTGTATTCTTGCAATAGATAAAAATCCTTCAGGAATATTCTGTGTGGATTTAAAGGAGAATAAAGAAGGAGTCCCTTGTCCAACTGAAATAAATGCTGGAAGATTTTTCACAACGAGTTTATTTTTTTCACAGGCTGGATTGAATATGCCTTACATATATGTAAGGCTGGCTTATGATGAGCCAATTCCCAAGATGAAAAAATATAATGCCCTTGGAGCTGGATACTATTGGATAAGGCATATGGATGCAGGGCCTATTCTCATAAAGGAGGGCGAATGGCGATCAATAAGCTTATAGCTCTTATATTTGATTTAGATGGAACTTTGGTCAAGCTACCAATAGATTATAATAAACTGAGAGAGGAATTGAAGAAATTAGCATCAAGCCATGGAATATTAAGCGAATTTAAACCCCTCATAAGTGAAATAGAGAGAGTTTCAAAAAATAATGAAAAACTAGCAGAGGAATGCTTAAGAATATTAGAAAAATATGAGGAGGAAGCTGCAGAAAAAGCTGAAGTTATACCAGGGGCAGAAAAGTGTTTGTCTATGCTGAAGAATAGAGGGATGAAAATTGCTATAGCCTCAAATAATTCCAATTCATGTGTAGGTAAAGCATTAAGAAGAGTCAATCTTTTGAAATATATAGATGTTATTATTGGAAGAGAAGGATTTAAGGTTAAGCCTGAATTATTATCTATAGCCATGGATAAGCTGAATGTAAATAAAGAGAATGTAATAATGATAGGAGATAGCCAAAGCGATTTAAGAGCAGCTGAAAGTATTGGAATAAAGTGCTATATTTTTGAAGGAGAAAATTTATTTGAATTTGTAAGAGGTATACTTTTAAACCAAGTTATGGATTAATTTTAGCAGCTTTTTTACTTTGGGAAGTTTCCTTTGGAAATCACATAAGATTAGATAAACATAATTATTAAGTTAAGAGTTAATATAACTTTTACAATTAAAGTGTTAAAATAAAATGAATTTTGTATTGATAAATTAAAAATAATCATCTAAATTACATTGATATCTATGCTTCTATGAGATGATATAATCATAAGTTTTAAAATTTCTGAGGGATTTTTGATCTTTATGAGGACAAAAGTTTTGGTAATAATTCCTACATTGAATAAATTTCCAGAGAAAACCATTAAATCAATCATTTCTCAAACAATAAAACCAACTAGAATAATAATTGCCACTGGAAGTAGAAAAGTCCTTGAGGAATGCTTAAGGAGGGGATTTGATTCAGTTTATTTGAGGCCAAATTTATCTGAACATGTAGGAATAAGAATGACAAAGGCAATGAATTTTGCACTTAAGAGCTTAAAGCTCGAGGATTATGATTATATTCTAAAGGTGGATGATGATGTAGTTTTACATCCAAGATTTATTGAAGCTTCCATACTAACTGGGGCTGATTGTGTAGGAGGATCTGGCAGAGTTATTTCGTGTAAGTACATTCATTAAACTCTTCAATGGTAAATTCCCTGAGGTTGTATCTGAGGATACCTATAGAGAATTCGCCATTATTGTATGTAATAAAAAATTTTCAAAATGGCCAATAAAACCAATACCATGTGCTTCAAAGAAACACAATTGGCGCTATTATTATGAGTTGGGAGTTGATAGATATAGATTAGGCTATGATCCAATACACATAGTGTTTCGTTTAAGATTTGGAGTGATTTATGTATTTTATATCATAGGTTATTTTTTAGCATTATTTAGAAGGGAGAGAAAATACTCATTTGCTAATATAATATTCATGAGGAAATTAAAGGAGTTGCCCACTCAAATATGGCAACTTATATGCAGGAAAATAAATATTTTCGATTAATAGCTCTTTATTAATTGAAGGTACTATAGATGGATTTTTAATAATTTTCAAAGCTATTTCTTAAGAGGGCTTTATGTTCAATAAGCCTTAATAATTAACTCTAGGTGCTATCAATAGAAAGTCCATGGAAAACTATTCTATTAGCTTTCGATAAGCATATACTTAGCATATACTTCAATATCAACAAAAATCTCTTTTTATGCTCAATATGGCATTGAATTTTATTTTCAGAACCTAGTAATATTGAAGGTTTATAATTTCTTTAGGATGAAGTATCATAAGTATGGATTTCTCATTTTCTCCTCATTACTTCTTTTCAATAATTTCATCAAAAATATGAGAAAAGTTTAATCATTAAAGCTATTCCAATGGATGACTTTTAAGATTGACAATTCAACATTTATATTATAAAAAAGCCCTTAAACTCATTCATGGTTTGATAAACTTGATGTTATTTCCTCTCGATGATGATATCTCCTCTTATAGAGAAGGCAATTAAATAGCTTTTTGCTCATCCTTTATAATTATTGCAAATACTATAGCTCAGCAATCATCAGGGCTTATTTTATATTATCATCCTTTTATCATCCCTTTATCATTCTCAACCACTATAATACAGTTATAATAAGGCTTTAAAAGCTCATCCACAAACTATATTTCATGAAAGCTAAGACATTTCTATCTAATATTAGAGAAAAACTCTCTAAGGAAAATGAAAAAATTTTAAATCATGGATTTATTTTAGATGCTGAAAAGGGAAGGCTTAGCCTAGAGAAAATAAAATTATTCATAGTTCAACAGCACTACATTGTTAATCATGATATGAAGTCCTTAGCCATTATGCTCTCAAGAAGTAAGGATGAAGATGAGGAGGAATTCTTTTATTTCTTAGTGACTGGAGATAGAGAGGCATTCATTAGATTAAAGGCTTTAGCCAAGGAGTTAAACATTAAAGAATTTAATAGTATAATTCCCGAGGCTGTATCCTATACGCATTATCTCTCATGGTTAGCAAACTATGCTAATGCTGGAGAGCAAGCTGCAGCATTAGTAGTAAACATACCAGTATGGGGAGGAGCTTGTAAAAAGTTAGGAGAAGCTCTAAGGAAAAATTATGGAATAAAGAGTTTGGGATTCTTTGAGCTATTCTCCATGCCTTCTAACATAGAGGAAATGGCTTTGAAGGTTATGGAGAAATATATAGATGAATATGAATCAACAATGGAGAGATGTATTAAGTTAATTCAAGCATATGAGCTTATGTTTTGGGATGGAATTTATAGGTGAATGCTATGTTTTCACAAGAGCTTTGGAATTCCATAGTCAAAATTTATGAGAACATTTTAAACCATCCCTTCATAAGGGGCTTGGTGGATGGTAGCTTAGAGGAGGAGAAGTTCAAATTCTATGTTATTCAAGATAGCCACTATCTAAGAGAATATGCAAGAGCTTTAAATATAGCAGCTGCAAAAGCTCCAAAGGAGGATTGGATGATTAAATTCAGTGAACATGCAAAAATAGCCATAGTTGTAGAAAGAGCTTTACATGAGAGCTTCTTCAAGGATTGGAATATGAGTGAAGATTATGTGAAAAATACTCCCATGTCTCCAACAAATTTAGCATATACAACTTATTTAATAGCTACAGCTTATGCTGGAGCCTTTCATGAATTAATAGGAGCTATTCTTCCATGTTATTGGATATATTGGGAGGTTGGAAAAGAGCTTGAAAGAAGAGGTTCAAAGAAGGAGCTCTATCAAAGATGGATAAATACATATTCATCTAAAGAATTTGCTGAAGTTTGTAAAGCAGTCATTGAAATAACTGATGAAGTTGCAAAGAACTTAAATGATATACAGAAGAAGGAAATGAAAAAACACTTTATAACAACAAGCAAATATGAATATATGTTTTGGGATAGCGCTTATAAGCTTGAGCAATGGCCAATTTAAGATTTATCCAAGTTCACTCCTTCAAACATTTGAGAAAGGATTAGTATTGATTTTGTTGTATTGATTTTGTTAATGGTTTCCATCATTCTTTGCTTTTATGATTCCATTTGAAATAAAATTATGCTTAATATTTAGAGGCTTATCAATAGAAAGCATACTATTTACTTTTCATAAATGGCTTTATTTAATGTGTTGATAAAATATCGAAAAATATCTAATAATCATTTAAAGAACTCAAGGGCAATTTTAAATGTTTCAATTGCTTCTTTTTCAGAGGCTATTCCTAAAGCAACAGCATTTAAAAACTTAGAGGCATATTCTAGAGCTTCCCTAGGCTTAAGGCTTCCAGCAGCAAGCACTTTCTTTCCTATTATTGGCTTATTGAATTTTTTAGCAAGCTCTATTATAATTTCGGGCTTGGCATCCATGAATTTTCCAATTTTATTAAATGGTATCATCATAACATCGAAGTGGATATTAATTTTAAGAAGCCAATTGAGGATGGAAAATGGAGCATGTGTAGCAATTCCCGATTTAAATCCCAAATAATCGATATGATTCAAAATTTTTGTTATTTCTTTATTTTTACCATCGACAATTGAAGCATGTAAAATCATCGCCATAACATCAAATTCATTAAATTTTTCAAAATCCTCCTCAGAACATATAGTAGCAATTATGATGAATTTCTCACCTATTTTTCTCTCAACATTTTTAATAGCATTTAATATTCTCTCATAGGGAAGAGCTTGAATGCCTCTTACTCCAAGCTCATAAGACTTCAATATTATTTTTTCCATGTTCTTTGGATTTTCATACAACTGTGCATAATACAAAAAGGATCTCATTCCAAATTGCCCTGCTCCTATGAAAGGAGAAGTTCCAAGCATTACCTTGGGAATGAGTTCAGGTCTCATTTCTTAATGCCCTATATGCAATTTCTAAATTCCTAAGCCCTTCCAATCCAGAGGTTAGAGGCTCTTTATCCTCAATTATACAAGATAGAAAATGTGCTATTTCAAGCTTCAATGGCTCTTCCTTATCTATCTTTGGCTCTATTTTCCATTGTGAATTATAAATTACTATGCTTTGCTCTATATAATCCATATAGGCAATTCCCTCGGTTCCAGTAACCACTGCAGTTCTAACTTTATGAGGAGTAAACCAATTTGTCTCAATACAAGCTGCCCCTTCTCCAAAGTCTAATAATAATATTGCATAATCCTCATATTGATGATAAATTGAGCCATATTTTGAATATACTTTTTTAGGCTCATTCCCATAGAGGAATCTAACTACATCAATATCATGTATTGCTAAATCCACTATTATTCCAATATCAACAACCCTAGGGGGGAATGGACCTACTCTTCTAGTATTTATTAAGAGGATTTTTCCAAGCATTCTTCTATCTATTATTTCCTTCATTTTTTTCACAGCAGGATTGAACCTCTCTATGTGACCAATCATGAGCTTAACATTATTGCTCTCTGATAGCTTAACTAATGATTTAGCTTCCTCTATTGTTCTAGCAATGGGCTTTTCAATAAGGCAATGAACTCCATTTCTTAAAAAGAAGGAGGCCACTTCATAATGAAGAGAAGTAGGAACAGCAATACTCACAGCATCAACTTTTCCAATCATCTCCCTATAGTCTGTGAAATATTTCACTTCATACTGCTTTGCAATTAATTTTGCCAATGATTCATCTATATCGCATAAAGCATTAAGCTTACAATTTGGAAGGCTTGAATAAATCCTCACGTGATTTCTTCCCATGTTTCCTAATCCAATCACTCCAACCCTCATAAAAACACCTATGGTCCTATATGACCATAAATCGTCTGACATATAACTGTTTTCAATCCTATGGATTTAAGCAATTTCCAAATTTTTAACATTTCATCAAAGCTCGGCCTAGATAAGTTCATTCTTCTGAATTCAGGCCTATAATCTAATACACAAACTTGAACTTCATTATTAACTTTATATATTTCTTCGCCTATTTCAACAATTTCATCCATTGTTATTAAATCCTTATTATATGGAATTCCAATGCCCACAAAAATATCATAATTCATGGCATTTTTAAATGCATTCCAAGAAGTTTCATGATATTTTCTAGCGAGCTCTTTATCATTAATTCCAACAATTTTCATAAAAGTTTCCAAATGAAAACCCTTTAAATCTATCCCTATATCAGTCATTCCAGCCTCCACAAGCTCATCCATATAATCCTTTGTAATTATTGTGGCATTAGTATCCACATGTATTCTTCCATCAGGATTGAGCTTTTTTAATGATTTAATATATTCTATTAACCATTCTTTATTTAATGTGCATTCTCCTCCTGATATAGCCATTCTATTTACTCCATATAATTTTCTAGTTTTAGTCATGATTATTGCAGCTTCATTTGGACTCATGGGCTTTATTTTGTTATTATAAGTAGTGGTCCAATTTTGACATTGAGGACATCTTAAATTACATCCACATGCAAAAGCTGCAACTTCAATATATTTTCTGCCCTTTAACCACCAGGGGGTTCCAACACCACCAACTGGATGACCCATCCATCCATGGATTGCTCTAATTAATCTTTTCACATTGGTGTTAATCTTCATACCTTCATAAACTCCAGTTATACAGCTTGGTTTTATTACTCCATTGATTTCTACAGCACAAGAATAGCAACCGCCAGTTTCACATGGAACAAATATATCCCCCTCTCCTGGAAATTTGCCAATTTTATATCCCAATATTTCCAAAGCTTTTCTCACAGTTATTTTATCTGGAACATGAAATGCTTCATTATTTACAAATATTTTTATCTCACTTTTTCTATCCAATTTCTTCATGGAAATTGCTTCATTTGGACATGCTAAATAACATGCTCCACATCCAAAACACTCCACTCCAGAGCATGAAATTATTTCTCTACAAACATTGCAATTGATACAACTATGTTTTTCAGCAAAAAGCACAAGTTTATTTTATGAAAATCTTTTATTTCAATCTTTTCTGGATTTCATTAAGCCATATAGGAATAGTAAAATAGAAGAGGTTAAAGGAAGAAAGGGAACAATGGAAAAGCCCAATCTATATCCATGCCTCTCTATTATAGCTCCAAGCGTAATTGGTCCTATGAGATTTCCTACATCCATTCCCATGGTATAGATGCTGGATAGAAAACCTCTACTATTTGAAGAAGCATGAGCAAGCGCTAAGGTTTGAGAGGATGGAATGAAAATTCCAATGCCAATGCCAAATATTAATGAGGCAAAATAAAGAAGAGGAGGAACTTCAAGTATGTAAATAGCAAAATAAGAAATTGAAATTATTAAAAGGCCCAAGGCAGTTGTAAAGAAAGGTCTTATATCAGAGGCTCTTCCAGCGAATACTCTTATAATCAAGCTAATGGAGGCTTGAATAGTCACAAATAGCCCTATCTCTAAATCTCCATATCCTAAAATTTTCAAATATGCTGAAAGAAACGTTAAAACCCCCATCCATGCCACTGAATGAATGATTAAACTCATTAAAGCAAGAATAAATCTCATATCTCTTAATCCCGAAAAGCTCATTTTCGAAGAGCTATAATGAGGCTCCATTTCCCTGGAGATTATTAATGGCAATATTCCAATCAATAAAATAGAGGCTATAATAAATGTTCTAATATATCCTAATAACTCAGATAATATTCCTCCTAAAGCTGGCCCTATGGAGAATCCAATGCCTATCATTAAGCTCCTCCATCCAAGTGCTTCACCAATTCTTCCTTCAGGGGCATAATCTATTGCGCTTGCAATGGATGAAGGAACGAATAAAGCCACTCCAATGCCTTCCAAAATCCTTGAAATAATAATTGTATTTACATCGTTTGAAATTGAAAGTATGAAATATGCTATAGAGGCAAAAATAGTACCAATAATCATCAATTTTCTTCTAGACCATTTATCACTTAATATACCTCCAATTGGTCTAGTTATTATTGCAGCTATGGATATGCTTGATATAGCTAATCCTATGAGAAATGGTTGAGCTCCTATGACTACAGCATATCTAGGAATCAATGGAACAACTACTTGAACAAAAGTGAAGAAAAGCATGGCGGCAATATTCAATCTCCAAGCATATGATATCATAATTAATTTCACACATTAAACTTTTTCAAGGGGTACATGAACTCTTTTTGATCCGCACTTAGGACATCTGACTTCTGTTCTCTCCTTATTAAGAGCAATTGTAATAACTTCATATCCCTCATATCCACAATCTCTACATATATATTTGAATGGAGCCCTCCATAGGATATGATTGGACATAATTTAGAATGATTACCATTCCATATTAATATCTTGTGTAGTTATTTGCCACTCCTTGAAGAATTATAGATGAAAATTATCTTCCATTTATCATTAATGTAGTGATTTTCAAATTGTAGATAAAGCTCTAGTGAGCTCAGAATTAGACTATTCAATTTAAGCTCATATGATTAATTAAAATTATTTAATTTTTTAAAATTTTTATTATTAGTGATAATATTTAAAAATGAGTCCACTTTTATTTAAATTTTTATTAAATATTGAAGCTCGACTGATTATACTAAACAATATACTAAACTAAATCATAGCTAGGGAAATCAGAATTTGGAGGAAAAGCCTTGGTTATAATGCAAGCGATTATCTTAATCCATTTCCATCAATAAATTTTCATGGAGTATTCAAATGGGCTCAATAAGCGAAGGTTTGAGAGATTAGTATATAATGTCACTTTTTGAAAATAATGTTATCTCCTTATGAAGGACAAAATGCTATTATGATGAACTGCTGAAGAGTGTTGGGCATATTGAACATAACTTTGGATTTACTTTAAGATCTATTTTTGCATGATCTTCGCAAACATATTTTCTGCTTAGCGCATAAATTGCTATTCTATGTATTTGAACTTGAACTTCATTAAAGTCTATGCGATTATTAATAATCAATGTAGCAAGTTCACTTATGGCTCTATCTAAATCGCTATGCAATACTATATACACTCCTCTTTCCCCTGAAATATATCTTGAAATGGCTGAGGGTGATAAGCCAATTCTCTTGGCAGCCTCTCTATATGTTAATCCCATCTCTATGAGTTTTTCAGCAAGCCTCCTTTTAATGGATGGAATTAAATATCTATAGCCAAACTCGAAGATTGACATCATAATATAATTATTTTACTCTTAACTTCTTCAGGATTATTTACAACTTCCGTTAAATCTTCAACCATCTCTAAAGTTCCAAGATAATTTCCATTATCTCTAATTGCTACTATTATGACTCTTATCACTCTATCCCCAAGTTTAGTCCAATATTCCTTAAAATCAGCCTTACCAGACTTCAATTCATTGATGACGTTCCTCACAAAATTTTCAAGCCTAGGTGGATGGCAGTATTCAAGCCTTCTACCAATAATGGTTTTTGCTCTAGTAAAACCTCTTTTGAGAGCACTTTCAGAGAAAAATGTAACCCTATCATTAGCATCAGCATATGTTATTTCAATTGGTAAATGTTTAAAAATAGATTCTACTTCCTTCATGCTTAGAAAGCCATTTTCAAATTTTAAATCACCTTTAACCTTATAATCATCTGGAGTTAAGTTTGCTAGTGCAGTACTTTTGAACTCCTTTGGAAGTTTTTCAATTTGCTCCAATTTAATAGCACCATTAACTTCATGAGGTAATAAGGGGTTTGCTTTAGGCATCCATTCTACATCGATTGAAACTAAATAACCTATATCCTTAGCTGCCTCATGTATAGCTGCCCATTCGCCCTCTGATAGAAGCACCCATAAGGATGGAAAAAGTATTCTTTCCTCTCTAAAGATTAAATCAAGTATATCCCTTGAGAGTTCCATGGCTTTTTCAGCTATGCTTTTAATATATTCACCTATATCAGAAAAACCCTTTTCAATAAGTGCTGAAAGCTCTCTAAGTTTAACCATTGTTTGATCTTCTTTACCCCATAAGACCCTTGGAACTGCTATTATGCCTCTTCTCTCAAGATATGGAAATATAAGCATTTGTATTTTCCTATAATGAAGCCTAAACCTTTTTAGTTCACTCACTATATCATCAATAGCCTTAAGATGAATTGTCGCTTCCTCTGAGCTCACTAGAGCTTTAGCATAAATGTTTAAAGTTTCAGCAAGCTTAGAAAGTTGTTCATTTTCCTTTGAAAGAAGATATAAGGGATGGCCCTTAGGAACATCCTTAAGGCTGTTGAGCTTTAGGAAATCCCTCAATAGCTCAACATGTAAATCGCAAAGCTTAAGAATTTCTGAGATGGATATGCCCTCTTTAATAAGCTTTTGCTCAACAAAAGGAATTTCAAGGGGTGAAATTCCCTCTAAAACATCCTTAAATTTCCTCATTAATTCCTCTATGGGCACTCCCTTATGAAGCTCTTTTAAAATATTCTTTAGAGCTTCAATTTTCCCTTCTTCTATTGACACGTGGCAACACTAAAAAATAGTTGGATTTATAATTTATAAACTTTTCCAATTTAATCATAAGTCCAAATTTCATATAATTAACTTTTTATGAAGATTACTTTAAGATGTTATAAGATGTTATAATTTGACCTTAATATACTTCAAAATAATGCCGGGGGCGGGCTTCGAACCCGCGATCTCCGGATTTCTCATGCGCCAGTCCCTTTTTTTGATTATGAGTCCGGCGCTTTAACCAGGCTAAGCCACCCCGGCTCATGAAAATCTTAGCTGGGCAAGTATTTAAAATATTAGGAAAAATATTAAAAACTGCTCTATTAAAAAAATTCTTAAGCCCCAGTAGCTCAGCCCGGTAGAGCGACGGTCTTGTAAACCGTTGGTCAGGGGTTCAAAGCCCCTCTGGGGCTCCAAAAGTTTATTATTCTTCTTGTTAAGAAAATATTGTGGCTATAGAAAGGCTTTCATTTGGAATTTCCGAGCTAGATAAAATGTTAGCAGGAGGAATACCAAGGGGTTTTTTCATAGCCGTTACTGGAGAGCCTGGAACTGGAAAAACTGTTCTTTGTATACATTTCATAGCTCAAGGCATAAAAGAAGGAGATAAATGCATATATGTTACCACTGAGGAGAGTAAAGAATCAATAATAACTCAAGCTGAACAATTTGGCTTTGCTTTTTCAAAGGCAATTAAGGAGAATAAGCTGATAATAATTGATGCGCTCATGGGAATGGAGGAAAAATGGTCAATAAAATCTCTCACAGTAGAAGAGCTTGTGGATAAAGTTGTAGAAGCAAAGAAGTGTCTTGGTTATGGAAGAGCAAGGCTTGTAATAGATTCACTATCAGCCTTTTGGTTGGATAAACCAGCAATGGCCAGAAGGTATTCCTACTTCGTTAAAAAGGTTTTAGCTAAATGGGATTTCACCATTCTTACTACCTCTCAATATTCCATAACCACCTCAGAGGCCTTTGGATGGGGTATTGAACATATAGCTGATGGAATAATAAGATTTAGAAGATTTGTAAAAGAGGGAATGTTAAAGCGTTATATAATAATAGAAAAAATGAGGCAAACACCTCATAGCTTAAGAATGTATGAAATAAATATACAAGATGGAAAAGGATTAATAATATTAGGACTTGCTAAGGAGAGTAGAGAAGATCTCGCTCTTCCCAAAAGAGTAATTGATAGAATTGAAAAATCCTCTGAAAGGAAAGAATATGAAATTTAAAGAGTCAAAATTTTATGAAAGAATTAATGAAAAAGTAAGATGTAAATTATGTGAACATAGATGTATAATAAATAATGAAGAGTTTGGATTATGTAAAACAAGGAAAAATATAGATGGAAGGCTTTATACAATAGTTTATGGAATATTAAGCGCAATAGAGAGTCGCCCAATAGAAATAAAGCCCTTCTTTCATTATTGGCCGGGATCAACAGCATTAACTTTTTCAACTTGGTCTTGCAATTTCAAATGCCCTTGGTGTCAAAATTGGACTATTTCAAAATTTTTTGGATCTTTTAAATATTATTCTCCAGAGGAAATAGTTGAAATGGCCATAAGGAATAAAGATGAAGGATTATGTTCAAGCTTTCAAGAGCCCACCCTTCTAACAGATTGGAATATAGATTTATTTAAAATTGGAAGGATGTATGGATTATACTGTTGCTATGTATCCAATGGATATATGACCTTGGAAGTCCTCAGGGAGCTTTATGAGGCTGGAATGGATGGCTTGAAAATAGATATAAAGGGAGATAGAGAAGTTTATGAAAAATATTGCAATGGAATAGATTATGAGAAAATTTGGAGAAATGTTAGAGAAGCTAAGAGGATGGGATATCATGTGGAACTTGTAAACCTCATAATAACTAATTTAAATGATGATGAAGAATGCATAAGGGAAATTATTGAAAGAGGATTGAAGGAAGCCGATCCAAATACTCCCATTCATTTCACTAGATATTTTCCAGCTTATGAATTTCATGCTCCTCCCACTGATGTTAAAAAGCTTGAATTTGCATATGAAATTGCAAGGAAAATGGGATTTCTTTATCCATATATAGGAAACGTCCCAGGCCATAAATATGAAAATACCTACTGTCCAAATTGTCAAGAACCTTTAATAAAAAGATATAATTATAGAGTTTTATCATATAGAATAGAGAGAAATAGATGCCCTAAGTGTGGATTTGAAATAAACATCCGCGGAAACTATATTAAAAAATAAGAGATAATTACATTGGTGAATGAATATGCCAGTGCAAAGATTCAGAATAAGTCCAACTTGTAGAGGAGCTATATTCAAAGCTAAAAGATGGTTTTATGCCACATTTTGTAAAAAAGGAGATCAAAAAGTATTAGAGGAGAATAAGAAGACTTGGACAAAGCTAGCTACTAAACTTGTGGAAGAAGCAAATAAGCTTGGCATAAGCGATAAGCCAGTGAGATTAACAATAGAATATACAACTGGAATGGATGGAGTATTTAAACCATTACAAGTAATGCTGGAAGTATTTGAAATGAGGAGCTTGGGAACTCACACTATTACTATGTAGTCTTTGGGGAAGAATCATGGAAAAAATTTTTTCTCATCCCTATATACCAAATGCCAATATACTAAATGAAATGCTTAAGGAAGTTGAAATTAATAGCATTGATGAACTATTTAGTGATATTGAAAGAAGGGAATTTGAAATATTATTAAATGATGAGCCCATGGATGAACTCTCTGTATATAGAGAAGTAAAATCCATGCTATCTAAAAATAAAATAATGAAGTGCTTCATGGGAGGAGGACCATGGTTTCATTTTGTTCCAAGCATTATAAAGCATATAATTACAAGAGGGGAATTTCTAACCTCATATACACCCTATCAGCCTGAGATAAGCCAAGGAGTGCTTCAAGCGCTTTTTGAATTTCAAAGCATGATATGCGAGCTATATAATATGGATGTAGCTAATGCCTCTCTTTATGATCTTCCAACAGCCATAGGAGAAGCTGCTCTATTGGCCTATAGAGTTACAGGTAGAAGTGAGTTTTTAATTCCCTCCTCTATTCCTAATGATAGAAAATCCATTATAAGAAATTATATTGAGCCCATTGGAATGAAAATCATTGAAATGCCATTTCTTGAGGATGGATGTCCAAATTTAGAGCTCATAAATAATAGAGCGGCTGGAGTTTATGTGGAGACCCCCACATTCTTTGGAACTGTGGAAACTAGGCTTAAGGAAATTGTAGAAATAGCCCATGATATGGGGGCTTTGGCAATTGTAGGTGCAGATCCCTTAGCCATGGGGATTTTTAAGCCTCCGGGAGATTATGGAGTAGATATAGTAGTAGGAGATGGACAGCCCTTAGGTATACCACCAGCCATGGGAGGAAATTCACTGGGACTAATGGCTTGTAAGAATGATTTGAAAATAATAAGGCAAATGCCTGGAAGAATAGTAGGACTTACAATAACTAAGGATAGAAGAAATAGAGGCTTTGTTCTTGCGCTTTCAACAAGGGAACAGCACATAAGAAGGGAAAAAGCTACATCAAATATTTGCACCAATGAGGCATTATTAGCAATAGCTGCAGCCATATATATGGCAGTTATGGGAAGAGAAGGTATTAGAAGAGTGGCGAAAAAAATCCTTCATAATACACAATATGCAATAAAAAGATTGGAGGAAATGGGAGTGGAAAGAGCATTTAAGGGGATTCATTTTAGAGATTTTGCCGTTAAAATTGATGTTAAAAAAGTTAATATGGCATTGGAAAAGAGAGGAATTATAGGAGCTAGAGAGATTTCAAGGAATATTGGATTATTTGCTGTTACTGAAGTTCACACTAAGGAAGATATTGATGAATTTGTGGAAATAGTGGGAGGAGCCTTGAAATGAAACAAGCCTTCTTTTCCGAGCCATTGATATTTGAGCTTGGAGGAAGGGGAAGAATAGGAGAGTTAATTGAGGATGTAAAGGTGGAAATTCCAAAGGAATTGATGAGGGAGGAGCTTAATCTTCCCGAGCTATCACAAATAGAGGTTGTAAGACATTTCACAAGACTTTCACAAATGAATTGGGGGGTGGATTTAGGTCCTTATCCCCTTGGATCATGCACTATGAAATATAATCCTAGGATAAATGAGGATTTAGCATGGTTAGATGAAGTTCAATGGCTTCATCCATTGCAAAATGAAGTTCAAGGAATATTGGAATTAATGTATAAGCTTGAGAAAATACTAGCTTCCATAACTGGCATGGATAGATTTACATTTCAACCAGCAGCAGGAGCAAGTGGAGAGCTAACTGGATGTCTAATAATTAGAAAATATCATAAGGATAGAGGGGAGAATAGAGATGAAATAATAGTGCCAGATTCTGCTCATGGAACAAATCCAGCTAGTGCAGCCATGGCAGGATTTAAAATTATAGAGGTTAGAACAAATGAGGAGGGACAAATAGATATTGAGGAATTGAAGAGCGCCGTTGGAAATAGAACAGCTGGATTAATGATGACCAATCCCAATACCCTTGGAATATTTGAAAAACAAGCCAAGGAAATCTCTGAAATAATCCATGATGCTGGAGGGCTTATGTATTATGATGGTGCTAATCTTCAAGGAATAATAGGATTTGCTAGACCTGGTGATTTTGGATTTGATATAGTTCACTTAAATCTTCATAAGACTTTTTCCACACCTCATGGAGGAGGAGGACCTGGCTCTGGTCCAGTAGGAGTAAAGAAGTTCCTTGAGGAATATTTGCCCATTCCCATTGTGGATTTCAATGGAGAAAAATATTACTTAAAGTGGGATTTGAAGAAAACCATTGGAAAAATTAAAGATTGGTATGGTAATATACCAGTATTGGTAAGAGCTTATGCTTATCTTCTCTCCATGGGAAAGGAAGGATTGAAGCTATCTTGTAAGGCTGCAGTTGTTAATACAAATTATTTCATGAAGAAGGTATCAAAGATTAAAGGAATTACTATTCCCTTTGGAAACTCCTATAGAAAACATGAAGTAGTAATAAGCGTTGAGAATATGGCTAAGGAAACAGGAGTTACAGCAATGGATGTAGCTAAGGCTCTTTTAGATAGAGGCTTACATGCTCCAACCATTTACTTTCCATTAATAGTTAAGGAAGCTCTAATGTTTGAATTCACAGATACAGAAACTAAAGAAAATATAGATAAATACATTGAAGCCTTGAAGGAGATTTCAGAGCTTGCTTATTCCAATCCAGAATTGATAAAAAATGCTCCAATTAATACTTCAGTATCAAGATTGGATGAAGTGTATGCAAATCATCCAAAGACCATGTGCTTAAGCTATAGGATGCTTAAATATAAGCAATGAGTAAAATAAATTGGGGAATGAAATGAAAATAGAGGATAAAATAATGGAGGCGTTGAAGGAAGTGATGGATCCTGAGACTGGAATGAGCGTAGTAGATATGCAGTTAATAAGTAAAATTGAGGAAAAGGAGGGAGAGATACACATAGAGTTTGTTCCATCAAGTCCACTATGTCCAATAGCATTTTATCTTGCTGAGGAGATAAAAAGAGTGGCTTCAAAGGTTGAAGGTGTAAATAAAGTGAGAGTAAGCTGTAAAGGGCATATAATGGAGGAGGAAATAAGCAGGCTGGTAAATGAAGAATGATTTTGAAAGTAAGATTGTTTGCAAACCTAAGAGAAATTTTAGGTAGAGAATATTTATTTCTTGAATTTAATGAGAATCCAACATTGAATGAAATAATTAATGCTTTAATATCCACTGAACTTAGAAAAGCCTTAATAAAGAATGGAAAGCTTGATGAAAGATATAAGATAATCTATGATGAAGCTAAGAGGGAGGTTTATGTTCTTCCACCTGTATGCGGCGGATAATTTTTCCTATTAAATAATATGGTGTAGCATCCTCTATAATAATTTCAAATCTCCTTCCTATGATTGATGGAGTTTCATTTGGAATGGCAATGCTTTTATATTCCATTGTTCTTGCTATTACTCCTCCTTTAACATAGGAATCTACAACAAGAGCTTCAACACTTCTTCCAATCCAATTTTCATTTCTCTTCATTTGTAGTTCCTTCACAATATCATTGAGAATTTTGCTTCTTCTCTTTTTAATTTCCTCTGAAATTTGAGGCATAGCTGCTGCAGGAGTATGTGGTCTTGGAGAGAACCTTGACACATGAGTTTTATCTGGATTAACTTCAGATATAAGCTTACAAGTTTCTTCAAAATCCGATTCCTCCTCTCCAGGAAAGCCAACAATTACATCAGTGAATATGGACATATTGGGAAATTCGCTTCTCAAAATGTTAATATTTTGTTTGAAATCCTCAACAGTATATCCTCTATTCATTTTCTTTAATATGAAGTTGCTTCCACTTTGAACTGGAATATGTGCAAATTTATAGATTTTTTCAGATTTATATATGGAAATTAAATCCTTTACAATTGAAGAGGGTTTGAACATTCCAAGCCTAATTATGAAATCTCCAGAGAGGCGTATTAAGGATTTTAAAAGATCAACTATATTAGTACCTATATCAAATCCATAAACACCAGTATCTTGAGCTGATAGCCTTATTTCCCTAGCTCCAAGATTAACAGCATGAATTAAATTATCCATTATAATTTTAGGGCTTATACTTCTAAGCTTTCCTTTAGCTATTCTTACTATACAATAGGAGCAATTTCCTAAACATCCTCTGGCAATCAATATGGTGGCCTTAACTCCATTTATATAAGGGATGGGGTTAAGGAAAAAATCTCCTTCAAGGCATATTGTTCTTTCCCTTTCAATTGCTTCTAAAATCATAGGAATGCATTTAAGAGATATAATTGATGAGGAGGGAGAATATTTAGCTATAAGAGCTGGTTGAGAGGATGCCATACATCCAGTGACTATGGTTTTCTTCTTTATTGATTTCAAGTAATTTATCACTTTTAAATCAGTTTCACCTCTAACTGTACAAGTATTAACAATTAATAAATCTGCTTCATAAGGTGAGGATGAAATTTCATAGCCTCTATCCTCTAACATTCTCCTAATGATTTCACTTTCCACTCTATTTGCTGAACAACCGAATGTTTTAATGTAAATGCGCATTTTTCAAAGAAAACAGCGATTAAGCTTAATTAAACTTTTCTTAATAATATATTTAAGATAAAGATGATTGAATCCACCAACTGCATAGGATTTGCCCATTTTTATTGCTCTAATTATTGCTTCAAGGCTTTTATTCTCAGTATATACAATTGTATAAGCACTTCCCACCATGAAATCAATATGAGCATCACTTCCACCTATCATATTTAAACCAAGCTTTATTGCTAATCTTTCAGCCATTTTATTGAAAATGGGAAGCGTTGATCCATTTTTAACTTCAATAGCTGGATTTAATTTTCTAAGCTCTTTCACATTTTCAGATCCAATTCCATGGCTTAAGAAATCCAAGGGATGTGGTATTATAATTAAATCACCCTCAAGGAATATTAAATGGCCTATTTCAGTGCTCAATTCTATGCCAGGAATTATAATTAAATTACTTTCCTCTGATAGTTTTTCAGCAATTATGGGATCAATCATTACATCATGATCAGTTATAGCAATTCCATCCAATCCCATCCTTTTGGCATAAAGAATTATCTCTTTTATAGAAGAAATTGCATCCCTTGAGGCATTAGTGTGAACATGAAAATCTATTTTCAATTTCATTTAACGATCGATCCCGCTGGTACATCCTTATCTGGCGTTATTATGGATATTTTACCTCCACCTTCAGCCGCAAGTATCATGACCTCAGACTTTATTCCAAAGATGGTGGCTGGTTCTATATTAGCTAAAACAATTACATTTCTTCCAATGAGTTCCTCAGGAGAGTATTGATTTCCTATTCCAGCAACACAAGACTTTAAGCCATATTCTCCTAAATCAATTTCCATGGAAATTAAATTATTTGAATTTTCAATTTTTACAGCTTTAACAATTTTAGCTGTAAGAATTTTCAATTTTTTGAAGTCCTCAATGCTAATCTTCTCACCAACATCCCTTCCAGGTATTAATGCAGCTCTTATCCTTTTTAAATCCTCTAGCTTTATTTTCTTGAATAGAGGATATGGCTTTCCTATTTCATGCCCACTGGGAATGGGCTCAAAGGACCAAGGTTGTTCATGTACACATGAATTTATATTAAGCATATTCCATATTTTCTCAGCAGTAAAGGGTAGGAAAGGAGATAGCATGCTTCCCAAGGCCTTTACTATTTGAGCACAAACATAGAGCGTAGTAGCAGCTCTTTCTGAATTCTCCTTAATTTTAGCCCAAGGGGCTGAAAGATTCAAATATCTATTTCCTTCATGAGCAAGAGAAATTATTTCTACAAGGGCCTCTCTAAATTTAAATGCCTTTATATATTCTGTTGCTCTTGCTTCTACATCCTTTATCTTCAATAGAAGCGCTTCATCCTCCTTTGAAAGCTTAGCATTAGGTATTTTTGAATTAAAATATTTCTCTATGAAAATCAATGTTCTATGAATAAAATTTCCAAGGATGTCAGCAAGCTCATCATTATATTTTCTTATGAAATCTTCAAGAGAAAAATCAGCATCCCTATCAAGAGGGGCCACAGATATCAAATAATAACGCATTGGATCTGGATCAAAGAGCTTAAGATATTCATCTATTCCAATATACCATCCTCTACTCTTAGACATTTTTTTGCCTTCTAAAGTCAAATATTCTCCAGCCACTATGGAGTATGGAAGCTCAAATTCTCTCATTCCAATTAGCATAGCCGGCCAGAATATGGCATGATGATATATTATATCCTTTCCAATGAAATGAATTATTCTTCCATTCCAATATCTCTTCCAACCCTCGGGATCTCCTCTATTCAAGAATAAAATTTTTGTAGAGGAAATATAACCTATTGGAGCATCAAACCAAACATATATTACCTTACCTTCTGCTCCTTCCACTGGAACGCCCCAATTTAAATCCCTAGTAATACACCAATCCCTTAATCCCTCTTTTATCCAATTTAATGCATAATTGCTAACATTCTTGGGCATGGAGTTATTATTTTCAAGCCAATCCCTTATTTTATCTTGAAAAGCAGTAAGCTTGAAGAACCAATGTTTTGTAACTACAAGCTCTGGTTTGATTCCACAAATAGCACATTTAGGCTCCTTTAATTCTATAGGCCTTAAATATCTTCCACATGAATCACATGCATCTCCTCTAGCTCCTTCAAAGCCACAAAATGGACAAATTCCCTCTACATATCTATCTGGAAGGAATTTATTGCATTTAGGACATTTAAGTTGTTCCATTTCTTGTTCATAGATATAGCCATTTTCCATAAGCTTTTTGAAAAAATATTGTGTGGTTTCATAGTGTATTTTCTCTGTTGTTCTTGAAAAAATATCAAAGCTACAACCCATTCTAATTAAATCCTCTTTAATCAAAGGATGATATCTATCTGCAATTTCCTTAGGGGTTTTTCCCTCTTTTTCAGCTCTTAAAGCAATAGGTGTTCCATGCTCATCCGTAGCACATATATATACTACATCCTCACCAATTCTCCTCAAGAATCTTACATATACATCTGATGGAAGATATGTTGATCTCAAATGGCCCAAATGAAGTCTATCATTACTATAGGGAAGAGCAGCGGTAACTACTATTGGTGGCATAATTACTATGGAGTAATTCAAATTTATTAAGGTGTTCCTCTTTTTATATCTTGGGATGTAGATTGAAATATGAGGCACTCTTGGAAAGAGCACTATCAAAAATACATGAGAAAGTGAAGAAGACCTCAAAATATGAAATACCAGAAGTAGATAGCACTATTTTTGGATCAAAAACAGTTATACATAATTTTAAGGAAGTTGCTGAGAAAATGAATAGAGAGATGAATTTTGTACTGAAGTATTTGGTTAGAGAATTAGCTACATCAGGAGTTATAGAAGAGAGTAGAGCAGTGCTTCAGGGAAAATTCCAAAAGGAGCAAATAGATAATT